>NZ_LZXX01000087.1:0-183516 GCF_001729305.1 Burkholderia sp. A2
CTGCATCTGGAAGTCGACGATCTGTTCCCGATCGCGGAAGTGCTGCAGTACCTCGGCTTCGCGGACGTGCGCGAAGGCGACGTGTTCCTGACGCCGCCGGGGCGCGTGTTCGCGGAATTCGGCACGCAGGAACGCAAGCTGATGTTCGCGGATCACCTGCTGAAGCACGTGCCGCTCGCCGCGCGGATCAAGAAGGTGCTGAACGAGCGGCCGGGCCATCGCGCGCCGCGTGTGCGCTTCGAGCAGGAGTTGGAGGATTTCCTGTCGGACGGCGCGGCCGAGGAAACGCTCGACGCGGTGATCGACTGGGGCCGTTATGGCGAGATCTTCTCGTACAACGACCAGACCGAGATCTTCAGCCTCGAGGACGTCGAGTCCTGAAGCGATCGGGGCGTCCGACGCGTCCCGCTGGAGTCGCCCCGATGCCCCCAGCAGCTTGATTCGGCTGCTGCGGCCCGACCCAGGCGTTTGCAACGAGCGCCGAGTCATGGATCACCCGATTGTCGGGTCGCGCTGCTGCCGGAAGCGCTGCGGATGACGTTCGCCGCGGATGTCGCGCCCGGTTTCTCTTTTCGGCGGCCACGCTTCGTTCACTTCCGCCGCCGTCCTCTACTTCACTACGCGTTGAATGCCGACTCGGTGCGGTGCGCTTCGATCGGCGCGGCCGCAGCCGCCCGTCAGCAATAGATATTGGGGAATGATCGACCGATCGACTGCGGCTGTTTTTCGGCGCCGACTACTAAATGCTGACAAACGCTTATGAATTTCCCTATGGTTTGATATATTTGGCGCCACCCAGGCGGCTGAGAGCGCCTTGGTGGTGCGATAGCGTCCAGATCGCGGCGGGTCCGCCCGACAAAAAAGAACGAGGTTAATGATGAGTTTCGCAGCAAACGGAAACCCTGACGGAATGGGAGGGGGCGGTGCGGCCTTGGCCGGCGGCTTGAGCAACCTGGGTTCGCTTGCCGGCATGGCGGGCCAGCTGGGCGCGCTGACCGGTATGCCGGGCGCGGGGCTGCTGGGCGGTGCCGCGAGCGCGGTGCAACTGGCGCAAACCGGCTTGTCGCTGATGGGCAAGGCCCCCGAATCGATCGCCGAGGCCATCAACGGCCTGACGGGCGCGCTTCCGCGCCTGACCCAGGACAATCGCTTCATCACGATCGAAACGCCGCTCGGCCCGGACGTGCTGCTGGTCAGCGCGGCGGTCATCGACGAGCACGTCAATCAGCTGACTGAAACCCATCTCGACCTGCTTTCCCATCGCAACAATATCGAACCGCAGGAAATCGTCGGGCAGCGAGTCAATATCACGCTCGAGCCGCAGAGCCGCAATTTCAGTCTGACGCGCGTCGTGACGTCGGCGGCGGATACCGAGACGAAACGATATTTCGACGGTTACGTTGCGTCGTTCGGCCGCGTTGGAAAATCGGGTTCGGTGACCCGCTACGAAATGTCGGTCGTTCCGTGGTTCTGGTTTCTCACGCGCTCGACCGATTGCCGGATTTTCCAGAACCAGACGCCGCAGGACATCCTGAGCGACATTTTCCGCGAGATGGGTTTTTCGGATTTCGAGTTCACGATGCAGGGTGAACGTCCGAAACTCGAATACATCGTCATGTACGACGAGTCGTACTACAGTTTCTGCTCGCGCCTGATGGAGCAGGAAGGGCTGATCTGGACGATCCGCTACGAACAGGACAAGCACGTCCTCGTGATCGGCGACACCAACGCGGTGTTCCAGCCGATTCCGAACCTGAAGACCATTCCGTACGAAGCCAGCAGCGCCGCCAGCGAGCAGAACGGCATCGATCGATGGGACGAGGCGTTCAGTTTCCGCGTCGGCAAGATCACGTACCGGGACTTCAACTACAACCAGCCGTCGTCGCAACTGATGCATGTCGAGGTGCCGACCGTCAATCTGAAGCACCCGAACATCCAGACGACCGAGCGTTATCAATTCCATTCGCTGTATGACCACGGCGACGACGGGCAGCGTTACGCGTGCTACGCGATGGAAGCGGAAGAAGCGCTCGCGCATCGTTTCAACGGCGCCGGTCACGCGCACGGGATGACGACGAGCGGGCGCTTCACGCTGGTCAATCACGGCACGTCCGCCTACAACAACAAGGACTTCGTGATCCTTCGCGTGCGTCACCAGGTGGCGAACGACTATACCCAGCAGACCTCGAAACTGCCGTACCACAACACGTTTACGTGCCTGCCGATCGACATCCCGTTCAGGCCCGAGCGGCGTACGCCCAAGCCGCACATGCAGGGTACGCAGTCGGCGATCGTGGTCGGGCCGAAGGGCGAGGAAATTCACACCGACGGCAGCCGGGTCAAGCTGCATTTCCTGTGGGACCGACGCGGCAAGCTCGACGGTTCCGATTCGATGTGGGTGCGTGTATCGCAACCATGGGCGGGCAAGGGCTGGGGCGGCTCGGCGATCCCGCGGATCGGCCAGGAGGTGCTCGTCTCGTTCAATCAGGGCGATCCGGACAACCCCATCGTCGTCGGCCGTGTGTTCAACGGCGATTCGGGCAACCCGTATCACGGCAGCGGCGGCCAGACGATGGGGATGCGCAGCCAGACGCACAAGGGCGAGGGCTTCAACGAGCTTCGGTTCTCGGACGTGAACGGCGCGCAGGAAGTCTTTCTGCATGCGCAGAAGGACATGAAGACGATCGTCAAGGACAGCGAATCGCACACGGTGGAATCCGGCGCCCGGAACGTGTCGGTGCTGAAAGGCGACGAGAGCAAGCATGTCGCGGAAGGCAGCCTGTCGGAAAAGATCGCGAAGGCGCGCTTCACGACGGCCAACACCGTCGGCGTGCAGGCGCTCGCCGGCGATGCCGGACCGGGCAAGCAGAGCTATCAGGCGACGGACGAGATCGAGCATCGGGTCGGCGCCAGCATCGTGACGCTCAAGCCGGACAGCATCAAGCTGTCCCATGGCGCATCGAGCATCCTGATCAATCAGAGCGGCATCTTCCTCGATGGCCCGGTGATTCACCTGAACCAGGGGCTGTTCGTGACGCCCGAGCAGGCGATGGCGATCGAGTGGGCCAATCAGCAGGCGATCATCGCGGCGGGTCTCGCCTCGGCCGATCCGAAGGTGCAGGCCGCGGCACGCAAGCTTCAGGCGACGGTCAAGGCGCAGCAACTGGCCAAGCTTGCGGAGGCCGTGTACACGCCGGGCACGGCGCCGCCGGGATGGAAGAACGTGTCGAACGATCCGGAAGCGTTGAAGAAATTCGGCATGCGACCGCAGGACCTGCAGATTCCCGGCAGCAATTTCGGCGCACAGGTCTATGCGCCCGATCCGGCGGTGTTCGGCGACAGCATGAAGCCGACGCTGGCCTTCAAGGGTACGCAGCCGACGGTCAAGGAGGACTGGTCGAACAACCTCAGCCAGGGGCTCGGCGACAATTCGCCGTACTACGATCGCGCCGTGACCCTCGGCAAGAAGGTCTACGGTTCGGGAAATGCGGGCGGCCTCGACCTCACCGGCCATTCGCTCGGCGGCGGGTTGGCGTCGGCGGCATCGCAGGCGAGCGGCGCCGGCGCGACGACTTTCAACGCGGCGGGCCTCAATCCTGAAACGCTGCCGCTGTACGGGGCCACGCCGCGATCGTCGTCGATCACGAACTATCGCGTCGACGGCGACATCCTGACGGGCGCGCAGGAGGGTGGGTTGGGCCCGATCAGCGATGTGACGTCGCAACTGATGCCCAAGGCGGTCGGTGAGCAGATCACCATTCCGGGCACCAGCGTGACGACGGTCCAGCGGCACATGATGGGCCAGGTGACGAGCGGGCTGAATACGACCGTCGCCGAGCAGCAATCGTCGCTGCTGAGTCAACTTCAGGGACATTGATGAAATACAACAAGGTCATCGCCGCGGGCGCGGTTGTCGCGGTAATCGGGTTGTCGTCGCCGTTCTGGTGGCCGACTCATGCACAGGAAACGAAAATGGCAGACTTCAAACGTTACCCGCCCGAAGATTTTTTCACGGGACAGCAACTCGAGCTGGCGCGTGCCATTCGCGACGGGAATCTGGAGCAGGTCAAGGCGCTTGCGACACATACGGATCTCGCTGCGCTCGGCAACAAGAAGGCCAGCCTGTTGTCGTTCGCGGTGCAGGAAGCCGTGCCGGTGAAGACGGATGCGACCAACGTGCGCCTTCAGATCATCAGCGAACTGGTCCGGGACGGCGCCAAGCCTGAACAGCCGTTCGGCGAGAATGGCGCGAACGTCGCGTATCTGGCTGCGCGGGCCGACACGCCGAACCTGCTGCGGGCGTTGCTGGCCGGCGGCATGAACCCGGATCTCAAGTACGACGGCGATACGCCGCTGCTCTTCGCCACCTGCAAGGACACGCTGTTGCCGCAAATGCGCGTGCTGGTCGAGCACAAGGCGAACGTCAACCTGCGGGATTCGATGAAGGAAACCGCGCTCTACGAAGCGACGCGCCTGCGGCAGTGGGACGTCGTCGATTATCTGCTCGAGCATGGCGCCGATCCGTCGGTGAAGAACGACAACGGTCTCGCGTACGCGAAAGTCCTCGGCGACGAACTGCAACAGACGCCGAAAGGCTCGCCGCAACTGGGTCGCATCGAGGCCATTCACAAGCGTCTGGTCACGGCCGGCGTACGGTAACGCTGCCGCCTGACGGATGCGTCGGCGGCGCCTGTGTCGCCGGCGAACAGTTTCAATCCGGCGCCTGCTCGAATGAGCAGGCCGAACCGAGAAGAGCATGTCCGAATATCAGATGAACGATGCCGTCATTCAGTTGCCGGCGCACTTCAAAGACAAGACGATCCACCTGTTCACGGTCGACGAAGCAGGAAGCAGCGGATTTACCTTCGTGGTGTCGCGCGCGCCGATGGAGCCGGACGATACGGTCGATACGTTCGTGACGCGATTGGTCTCGGAGATGCGCAAGTCGCTGCCGCGTTTCGAGTTGAAGCATCTGGAAAACCGGGAGATCGATGGCGAAACGGCGCGCGAAATCGATTACCAGTGGGTGTCGGAAGGCTCGCCGCTGCATCAGCGCCAGACGGTCGTGATGTCGCCGAAGGCGGGGCGCGAGCGCATGGCGATCAGCTTCATCGGTACCTGTCCGAAGTCGTTCACGGAGGACAAGAGCAAGGAATACAAGAGCCTGCTCGCGAGTGTCGTGTTGGCGCGGCCCGAGCGGGCGGCCTTCGCGCCGAGGGCGCTCGACCAGGACGAGGCCGGCATCGTGTTCGTGCTGCACGAGCCGAGCGCGACGCTGTACGCGCTCACCGGCATGGCCGAACTGTACCGGCACGACGTCACGGAAATGTTCGACGACACCGCGTTCTTCGGCCCGGGCGGCGAGCCGCTGGCGCTTCAGCCTGCGCCGCACGGGAAGCCGGCGTGGCGAGCCGTGGATGGCCGTCAATTCGCGCTATGGACGACGGACTCGCGCGAGCACGCGTCGCTGGCCGACCGGCTGGGTGATGTGGCAGCGGTGAAGGGCATGGTCGGCATGCAGAACGTCGAGGCCGTGCGGGCTTATCTGACCGCGGTGGCGAACGCAGGCTGACGGGGAGCGCGCGTGGATACATTGCTTGCTGCTGCGCGATTCGGCGATCCGATCGCGCATACGGCGTCGAAGGGATGGATGATCGCCGGGATGATTGCCGGCGCGGTGATCGGCGCCGTGGCGGTGGTCGCAACCGGCGGTGCGGCGTTGACGGTGATTGCCGCGGTCGCCGCGGGTGCCGCCGCGGGCGGCGGGCTGGGCGAGGTGCTGGGCACGATGTCGTGGGCGCCGCGGCACGTCACCGGAAGCCTGATAAAGGGCTCACCCAACGTCTTCATCAACAGTCGCCCAGCGATACGGGCCATTTTGAGTCTCGGGCTGTGCAGCGACCACGCGGGTCCGCCGCAGGTGGTCGCGCAGGGTTCGTCGACGGTGTTCATCAACAGCCAGCCGGCGAGCCGCAAGGAAGACCGGATGATGTGCGGCGCGTTGATCAACGACGGATCGCCGAACGTGTTCATCGGTGGCCCGGGGGTCGGGGAGTTCAATCCCGAGATCCCGGCGTGGGTGAACTGGACGATGGCCGCGGTGGGCATTGCTGGCGCGGCCGTTCTTGCGGGGCCGGCGCTGGCATTTCTCGGCGCGGCCGGCGGTTTTCTTGGCGGCGAAGTTGGCGGGTGGCTGGGCGGAAAGATTTTCGGCGAGGGCTCGGACGGGCAGAAGTGGTCGATGCTTGGAGGAAGCTTGCTGGGCGGGTTCGGGGCGGCGAAGGGCGCCGGGATCGTCAGCGGGGCGAGGGGAGCGGGCTCCGCGGCTGGCGAACTGTCGGCGCTGGAAGCGGCCGAAGGTGCTGCAGGGGCGACGGAGCAACCGACGATTTCGCTGTTCGGTGTGCGTGGTGGTGGGCGGACGCCGGACGCGGAAGGCGTTCTGCACGAGTATCAGTACACCGGCCACGTCGGGTATTCATTCGACGGTGGCAAGACGATTTGGGGTTTTGGACCGGCAGTCGGGGATGCGACCGCGGCGGATGTATTCGCGAATCTGAAGTCATCCGGCAGTTATCCGGGGCAACTGACCCAGGACCAGGCAGCATTCTCGCTGATCGCCGAAAATCCACTGCCCGCCCGTGGCGGGGGCGGCGTGTTACAGACCGTGTATGAGCAGAAGATACCTGTCACGCAGGAGCAGTACGAATCAATTCTGGCGGCACACGAGGAACTGGTGGCGCGCGGGCCCATGGACGACATTCGATATCAATGGCCGCCCAAGTCTGGCGGCGCATGGCCGGAAAACAACTATAACTGTGCGACGTTCCCCGGCCGCTTGGGTATCCCGATTCCGGAAACGACCGGAAAATTGCAGTACTACATGCCCGAACTCGAGAAAGTCGGGACACCGTGGAAGCCATGACATCAGATTCTATGAGTGAGAAAAAGGGTCTCTATACCGTAGCAGCGGAATCGTACGATCTGGTGCTCGTGTCCGTCATCGATTCTCCGAGTCCGCATGTTTTTCGGGCGAAGGTCGAGTGCGTCTATTCCAGCGGAAAGGGCATCACGCCGGATAATCGCGGGGCGGAAATCGTGTTCAACGGCGGTCCGCCGACTTGGGGTAACGTGGCACTTCAAGCCGGTGAGCGGGCCCTCCTGTTCGTGAGAGCGCAGGCCGGTGCGTTGAACGAGTATCCGTCGCGCGGGCACATGGTCCTGGAGGACATGGACGGTGAATTGGGCGCTAGATTGCATGTCCCGGAGCTGTGGCTGCGTGAGGATGTGCCGGAGGCCGTGAAGGCTGCGGCGAGTCAGCATCCAACATGGCGGAATGCGTCGATCGTCAAGTTCAGTGTGCTGGAGAGCTATCTGAAAGGCTTGATCGCGAGGGCCGGGCGCTGAGCCGGGGTGGTTTCCGGACAGCGAAGCGGATAATGCATGTCCGAAGTTTTTGGAGCTGAATTGAATGACCGATAAGAACCCCGATTTTTCACCGATGCGCATGCGGGCACGCGGATTCGTGGCGCAGGGCCGCATCGAGGATGCGCTTGGACTGTACGGCGACATCCTGAAAGTGGCGCCGGAAGACGCGGCGACGTATGCCGATCGCGGCACGACCTTCGCGATGATCAAGAAGACGGATCTCGCGCTGAACGATCTGAACCGGGCCATCGAGCTGGGCTACACGGACCCGTCGGCGTATTGCACGCTCGCGACGATTTACCTCGAAGGCGGCGCTTACCAGAAATCGCTCGATTACTTTGACAAGGCGCTGAAGCTCAATCCCGACCAGCCTTTCGTCTATTTCAATCGCGCCCGGGCATACGAGACGCTGGGCGATATCAACGCGTCGATCGCCGATCTCGAGCGGTGCCTGACTTACAACCCGGACGATGCGCTGTCCGCGAAAATCAAGGAAAGGGTGGCGCAGCTTCGCGCGCGTCTGTAACCACGACAGCTCGCGAGTACGCTGAACGACGCGGGCGCCGAGCACGGTGTACGGCGCATCGCGCGATTACTGCAAATTCCCCCACCGATCAACAGCCGGTTCCGCCGACGCCCACTTCCAGTGCGTGCCTTGCTGGCACGCATTCGCGAAATACCAGTCGGCCTTGTCGCCGTCCTTCACCGAAAACGCGAATTCCTTGCACAGCGCGAGCGCCGACGAATACGCGCGCGTGACGCGCACTTCGCCTTCGCCGTTTTCAAGCGGCAGCGTGTTCTTCACCTTCCACGGCTTCACTTCGCCGACGGCGAGACTGCCGGCCGTCTTCGCGATCGCGTCCTGCTGATTCTGATGGAGCTGCTTCATCGTGCGGTTGACGGCCTCGTCGGTTGCCGCCTGCACGGCAATCCCGACGCCGACGCCGACCGCCGGATTCGCGGTGACGAGGCCCGTCGCCGCGCCGGCCAGCGCACCGCTCGCGGCGCCGACCGATCCGCAGCCCGACAGCGCGAGCGTCGCCGCGCACAGCGCGCCGATCGCTGCGATACGGAACGCGACGCTCATTGCAGCGCGCCCCAGCGTTCGGTCGCCGGTTCGGCCGACGCCCATTTCCACACGGGCCCGTCGCGGCAGATGGTGGCGACGTAGAACGCCGATTGCGCGGCCTTGTCGGCCTTCGCCGGCGTATCGACCGCGAACACGATTTCCTTGCAGTCGAGCGGACCGACGCTGATCATCCGGCTGACCGTCACGCGGCCCTGCTCGTCGTCCTCGATCGGGAATGAATGGTGCGTCGACCACGGCGCGACGCCGCCGACGTCGAGCGGGCCGGCCGCCTTCGCGATCTGCTCCTGCGTGTAGCGGTGCGCGACGCGTTGCGAGTACTGGACGCCGGCCCGCGCGCCGGCAACGGCGCCGAGGCCGATGCCCGTCGCGACGGCGGCATTGTTGGTGACCTTGGCGGCGATCGCGGCGCCCGCGATACCGGCGCCGGCCGTCGCCCCTTCGCTGTACAGCGAATTGCAGCCGGACAGCAGTGCGGCCGTGGCGATCACGGCCAGCGCGACGCGCGCCGGCGTGGCCCGGCGCGGCGATTCGAAACGAATGTTCATCCCTGAGTGCAAGTCCTGTCTGGGTGAGCGGCGACGCATGCACGTCCTGATGCCGCGTCATTGTTTCGCAATTGTCATAGGAAAACTGCAAAGCTTTGACAAATCGCCGGGCGGCGGGCCGCGTGCGCGCGGGCGGCGTTATTGTCGGATAGATGATCGGAGAGGGGTCGAAACGTTACAAATTGAAGGTAATTGTTACCTTCGGATGCGATCAAGCGACCTAGACTGTTTTGCTATGGAATGTTTCTACGACGGCCTCGAGCCGCGCCGCATATGAGACACCCAGCCATGCGCCGTTCGAAACGGTTGTCACATCGGCCGCCCATCGCGGCGGCCGACCATCCGGAAGTACCGCCGCGTCCGCGGACCGACGCGCCTTCGGCACCGCCTGCGGGCACGCCGGACGAGACGCCGTCGGACGGCGATCACAACCAGGGCGGGGCGCGCCCGGAAGGGCTCGACTATCAGCGCGACCTCGGCCAGGAGCAGGACGCCTGATGCGGTCGTCGCCGCATTCCATCGCCGTATTTCATTGCAATTCTCGGAACTGAGTCGCCGCGCGGCCGCCTTCGGGCCGCCGCGCCTGCTTTGGCGTGCGTCGCGCGCCAGCCAATCGAATCGAGGAGGGGAAGTCGCATGAGCAGATTGATCGTGGTATCGAATCGTGTCGCCGCCGGCGAGGACACGCGCCCGAGCGCGGGCGGCCTGGCCGTCGGCGTGATGGACGCGCTGAAGGAAACCGGCGGCGTCTGGTTCGGCTGGAACGGCGAGATCGTCGGTGCGCCGGATGCCGAGCCCGCGATCCAGCGGGACGGCAATGTGACGTATGCGACGGTCGGGCTGACCCGGCGCGACTACGACCAGTACTACCGCGGCTTCTCGAACGCGACGCTATGGCCGGTGTTTCATTACCGCGGCGATCTCGCGCGCTTCGACCGCCAGGAGTACGCCGGTTATCTGCGCGTGAACGCGATGCTCGCGAAGCAGCTCGCCGCGCTGCTGCGACCCGACGACCTGATCTGGGTGCACGACTACCACCTGCTGCCGTTCGCGCACTGCCTGCGCGAGCTCGGCGTGAAGAACCCGATCGGCTTCTTCCTGCACATCCCGTTTCCGTCGCCCGACATGCTGCGCCTCGTGCCGCCGCACGAGGAACTCGTGAAGTTCATGTGCGCGTACGACGTGGCGGGCTTCCAGACCGAGGCCGACAAGCAGGCATTCACCGATTACATCGAGCGGCGCGGCATCGGCACGGCGAGCGACGACGGGATGCTGCATGCGCACGGCCGCGTCGTGAAGGTCGCCGCCTATCCGATCGGCGTGCATCCGGACGCGATCGCGCAGGCGGCCGTCCAGTACGGCACGCGCAAGCCGGTGAAGATGCTGCGCGAGGCGCTGGGCGACCGCAAGCTGGTGATGAGCGTCGACCGCCTCGATTACTCGAAGGGGCTCGTCGAGCGCTTCCAGTCGTTCGAACGGATGCTCGCGAATGCGCCGGGCTGGCAGGGGCGCGTGTCGCTCCTGCAGATCGCGCCGCCGACGCGTTCCGACGTGCAGACCTACCAGCACATCCGCGAAACGCTCGAAGGCGAGGCCGGCCGCATCAACGGCCGCTTCTCGCAGCTCGATTGGACGCCGATCCAGTACCTGAACCGCAAGTACGAGCGCAACCTGCTGATGGCGTTCTTCCGGATGTCGCAGGTCGGCTACGTGACGCCGTTGCGCGACGGGATGAATCTCGTCGCGAAGGAATACGTCGCGTCGCAGGATCCGGCCGATCCGGGCGTGCTCGTGCTGTCGGAGTTCGCGGGCGCGGCGGCCGAGTTGACCGGCGCGCTGCTCGTCAATCCGTACGACCTGTCGCAGATGGCCGAGGCGCTCGAGCGCGCGCTGTCGATGCCGCTCGCGGAGCGGCAGGCGCGTCACGAGGAGAACCTCGCGCGGTTGCGCGAGAACGACCTGTCGGTCTGGCGCGATACGTTCGTCGCCGACTTGCGCAGTGTCGCCGCGGCGGCGTCGGTCACGCAGCGCGCGGGCCGGCGGGTCGCGCATGCGTGAGTGCGTGCCGGGCGCCGGCAGCGACGACGAAACGGCGGGCGATACGGCCGGCCGCTTCTTCGTCGTGACGGGCGGCCCAGGTTCGGGCAAGAGCACGTTGCTCGATGCGCTGGAGCGCGCCGGGTTCGCACGCTCGCAGGAGGCTGGGCGCGGCGTGATCCGCGACCAGATGGCCGTCGACGGCCCGGCGCTGCCGTGGCGCGACCCGGCGGCGTTCGCCGAGCTGATGCTGGGCTGGGAGATGCGGTCCTACCATCTCGCCCGGCAGGCGCGCGGGCCGGTGTTCTTCGACCGCGGCGTGCCGGACGTGATCGGCTATCTGAAGCTGACCGGGTTGGCGGTACCCGCGCACGCGGAAGCCGCGGCGCGGCGTTTCCGCTATCACCGGCGCGTGTTCATCGCGCCGCCTTGGCCCGACATCTATGTGCAGGACACCGAGCGCCGGCAGGATTTCGCGGAAGCGGTGCGGACCCATGACGCGATGGTCGAGTGCTATACGTCGTACGGCTATCGGCTGATCGAGTTACCGCGCGTGAGCGTGAAGGCGCGTGTGCGCTTCGTGATGGACACGCTCGACGCCGCATGATGGCCGCCGCGTGTACGGCGGACGACGGTGTCAGGCCGTCGCGTCCGGCCGCGGCGACGCGATGCGCAGCAGGCTGACGACCGCGGCCACCGCCGCGAACGCCGCGGCGACATACAGCGCGAGCGTCGGCCCGCGGTCGGGCGCGAGCCCGAAAATCAGCGCGACCAGCGCGGCGCCGAGCGTCTGGCCGGTCAGGCGCGCAGTGCTCAGCATGCCGCCGGCGCCGCCGCTGCGCTCGCGCGGCGCCGACGACAGCATCGCGCGGTTGTTCGGCGACTGGAACAGCCCGAAGCCCGCGCCGCACAGCGCCATCCGCCACACGATATCGACCGTGCCCGGGTGCGCGCCGATCGTCGCGAGCGACAGCAGTCCGGCCGCAAACAGCGCAAGCCCGATCCCGCCGAGGATGCCGGCCGAATAGCGGTCCGACAGCACGCCCGCGAGTGGCGCGGCGAACACGATCACGAGCGGCCACGGCGTCATGTAGAGCCCCGTCTCGACCTGCGAGAAGCCGAGCGAATGCTGTAGCCAGAACGGCAGCGCGACGAACGCGAGCATCTGCGACGTGAACGACGCCGTCGACGTGTAGACCGACAGCGCGAACATCGGGATGCGCATCAGGTCGACCGGCAGCAGCGGCGCGGGCTGCGACAACTGACGCTTCACGAAGAAGTAGCCGATCACGAATGCGACGGCCAGTTCGGCCGCGACGTACGCATGACTTTCGCCGTGACCGAGCCCGTCGACGGCCGTGATCAAGAGGCCGAACACGCACGCGTTCATCAGCGCGCTCGCGAAGTCGTACGGCGCGTCGTGCAGCGGGTTGGCCGGCAGCGCGCGCACGCTGCCGAGCACGGCCGCGATGCCGATCGGCACGTTGACCGCGAACAGCCACGGCCAAGACGCGAACGACAGGATCGCGGACGCGACCGTCGGCCCGATCGCCGACGACAGCGCGACCACCATCGCGTTGATCGACAGCCCGCGCCCGAGCATCGACGACGGGTAGATCATCCGCACGAGTGCCGCGTTGACGCTCATGATGCCGGCCGCGCCGAACCCCTGGATCACGCGCATCACCGCCAGCATCGGCAACGAGCCGGCGAGCGCGCAGCCGAGCGAAGCGGCGGTGAACAACGCGAGGCCGGCGATGTAGATGCGGCGATAGCCGACGCGTTCGCCGAGCGACGCGAGCGGCAGCAGCGTGATCGTGACCGCGAGCTGGTACGCGTTGACGATCCAGATCGACGCGGCGTCGGACGCGTGCAGGTCGCGCGCGATGGTCGGCAATGCGACGTTCGCGATGGCGCCGTCGAGCACGGCGAGCGTGATGCCCAGGGCGACGCAGACGATCGCCCAGTAGCGTTGCGGAAGCGGCAGGCCGGTATCGGCGTTCATGACGGGAGCGAGAGCGTGGTTGTTCGCGCGCCCGCTTGCCGGTTGCGTGCGCAACCATGTGCAGGGGCGGCGGCGATGAACGGCCCGGCCAGCGCGGCTGCGCCGGAACGGGGCCGGTCGAGTGTATCACCGGGCCGCATCGCGCGACGCCAAGCCGCGCGATGGCCGGCTGGCGCGCGCATTCAGCCTTCGAAGTCGAGGCCGCCGAGCCGCACGAGCGGGTCGGCCTGCGTGCGCGACGCGAGATCGATGTCGCGTGCGCTCTCCCATGCGCCGAGCTTTTTCGGCAACGCGGCGAGGTAGTGCTCGAAGCGCTGCGGGCCGTCCGGTTCCATCAGCCGCTCGATTTCGTCGGTGTCCCAGGTCAGTTCGAGATTCAGCGGATGCGCGAAGCCGCTCACGTGCTCGTGTGGCGCGCTGCGGATCTGCACGCGCGTCGGATGCCCGTGCCCGCCATAGGGGACGACGTCGGTCTGAACGTGATCGGCGAAGAATGCGGCGATCGCCTGCGCGATGCGCGGCGCGAATTCGGTATCGAAGCGGCGGGCAGTGTCGGGCTGCATGAAGGCGTCTCCTGTCTGCCGAAAATCGTAGCACGGCGACGACGCGTTTCGGCGCGAGCGATACCGGTAATCGCGCGTTACCACTTGCTGCATCTATTACGGCCGCCTCCCGCCACAATGCATCGCATCCAGTACCACTTCGCGTGGGAGTCCATCATGAAAAAGATTGCCGCAGTGTGTGTCCTTGCCGGTTCGCTCGCGGTCGCGGGCCCGGCGTCCGCGCATGGCCGCGACGGCGGCGCCGTCATCGGCGCATTGATCGGCGGCGCGGTGCTGGGCGCGATCGTGACGTCCGCGATGAATCCGCCTGTCGCGTATCAGGCGCCCGTGTACCAGGCACCGGCCTATCAACCGCCGACGTACTACCAGGCGCCCGCGTACCAGCAGCCTGCCTACCCGACCTATCAGCAGGCGCAGTACCAGGACGACGGCCCGAACTATTGCTACGACCGCTATCAGCGCGCGTACGTGTGCGGTGCGCCGGTGCAGGGCGGTTACGCGCGGCCCGCCGGCTGGTAAGCGGCGGTGCCCGCGCGCGAGCACGTGCGGCGCCGATGCGCGGGCCTTTGCCTTTTTGTGCGGCCGGTTCGTCGGCCGGAGTGATGCGCCGCCGGCCTTCGGCGGGCCGTGCGCGGATACAAACGGTTGCAATTGCGCGTCAGTGGCGATGACCGCCGCCGCCACCGCCGCCGTTCCAGTCGCCGCGGTGTCCGCCGCCGCGTCCCCAGCCGTTCCCGCGGTTGCCGCGATCGCCGTCCCAGCGATGGTAGTCGCGCCGGCCGCGATCCCAGTCGCGTCCGCCGCCACCGCCCCAGATGTTGACCGTGCCGTACACGGGAGACGGGGCGTACGCATAGCCGGGATCGGAATAGTAAGGCTGCCCGTAGCCGTATCCGGCGTCCGGGGCAACGACGCAGCCGGCCAGCAGGGTGGCGACGCCGGCGGCAGCAATGAGCTTCAGCATGATGTTCTCCGTTGGTTCCGCTATAAGTACCGCGCCCCGCGATTGCCGGCTGTTTGCAATTGTGTCGCCAAATTACAGCCTCGTAAGGTCCTGTGACGAAAGTGTTAGCATCCGGGGCTCATTTGTTTTTCAGGAGCACATCGATGAAATTCGCGATCCGGGCCGCGCTGGCCGCCTTCTGCATGACAACGGCCGCCGCATGCGCGGCCGCGCCGGCCTCCGCGCCCGCCGTGTCGGCCGAGTCGATCAAGATGTTTCCGCAGGCAGCGACCGGCCAGCAGCGCGTCGTGATCGCGCTGCCGGCGCTCGAGAACGAGGGTCATGCGCGCGTCGAGCTGATGATCGGCAAGACGCTGCAGACCGACTGCAACCAGCAGTGGTTCGGCGGTGAGCTGACTGCCGAGGATGTGAAGGGCTGGGGCTATACGTACTACCGGCTCACCGACGTGAAGGGGCCGGCATCGACGCTGATGGCGTGCCCGGGCCAGGCGCCGCAGCAACGGTTCGTGCAGGTGCGCAGTGACGGTCAATTGCTGCGCTACAACAGCCGCCTGCCGCTCGTCGTGTATGTACCCGACGGCTTCGACGTGCGCTATCGCGTGTGGCATGCGTCGAAGGACGTGCAGCAAGCCGTGAAGCAGTAATCTCTCCGCGGCGTCGTGCCGCTACCCACGGGCCGCGCTGCTCGTGCCGACGAGCGCCGGCCATGCGGCCAGCGCGGCTTGCGCGACGGCCTCCAGATCGCGGCGGCTCGCGCCGTCGCGCGCCTGGATCGACATGCCCTGCTGAACCGTCACGTAGTAGCGTGCGATTGCGTCGACGTTCGCGTGCGCCGATATTTCACCGTTCGCGACGCCTTGCGCGAGGCGTTCTCTCAGCGCGTCGACCGTACCCTCGCGCATCGCGATCAGCGTTTGCCGGACCATATCGGAACGCTCGGCCGGATGCAGCGCCGACAGCACGATCAGGCAGCCGGCCGGCTTCGAGCGCCGCGTGAACACGCGTGCGGTATCCATCAGGTAGCTCTGCACGGCGTCGCGCGCGCTGGCTGCCCGTTCGACACCGCCCCAGATTTCTCGCCCCTCGGTTGCGCGGTAATGCTCGAGCGCTTGCCGGAACAACGCTTCCTTGCTGCCGAAGGCCGCATACAGGCTCGGCGATGCGATGCCCATCGCGGCCGTCAGGTCCGTCATCGACGCGCCTTCGTAGCCGAGACGCCAGAACACCTCCATCGCGCGATCCAACGCCGCTTCCTTGTCGAAGCTTCTCGGTCGGCCTCGTTCAGCCATTGCGTCCGTCCCTTCGTCGATATCTGTATCGATCGATAAAATAAATCAATTGACTGTGAGGCGCAACTTCCCACATTATGTGTCGGTCGTTACATAAATGAGGAAAGGAATCGACATGAATCGACTTCAGGGCAAACGTGCACTCATCACGGGCGGCAGCCGCGGCATCGGCGCGGCGATCGCGAAACGGCTGGCGGCCGATGGCGCGGACGTCGCGATCACGTATGAAAAATCGGCCGAGCGGGCGCAGGCCGTCGTCGCCGGCATCGAGGCGCTGGGCCGTCGCGCCATTGCGATCCAGGCCGATAGCGCCGATCCCGTCGCCGTGCGCAACGCGGTTGATCGCGCTGCGGAGACGTTCGGCGGCCTCGACATTCTCGTCAACAACGCGGGGATTTTCCGGGCCGGCGCGCTGGACGACCTCACGCTCGACGATATCGACGCGACGCTGAACGTGAACGTGCGCGCGGTGATCGTCGCGTCGCAGGCGGCGGCGCGGCATCTCGGGGAAGGCGGGCGCATCGTGTCGACCGGCAGCTGCCTCGCGACGCGCGTGCCCGATGCGGGGATGAGCCTCTATGCGGCGAGCAAAGCCGCGTTGATCGGCTGGACGCAGGGGCTCGCGCGCGATCTCGGCTCGCGCGGCATCACGGTCAACATCGTGCATCCGGGTTCCACCGATACCGATATGAACCCCGCCGATGGCGAGCATGCCGATGCGCAACGTTCGCGGATGGCGATTCAGCAGTACGGCAAGGCCGATGACGTGGCCGCGCTCGTGGCATTCGTCGTCGGGCCGGAAGGGCGGTCGATCAACGGCACCGGATTGACGATCGACGGCGGCGCGAACGCGTAAAGACCGATGCCCGGCGTGAGTGGGCCGGGTAACGGTGCGTTCATCGCTCGTCGTGGTTCGTTACTGGCAGCCGAGGCGCAGGTACTCGGTTTCCAGATCGGCCCGTTTGTCGTAGGCGTGCAGTTCGTTGCGCGGCTTGCCGTCCGGGCCCATCCCGCGCACGACTCGGTGGCCGCGATCGGGCGAGTGCGTGAGCGCATCGATGCCGGCGGCCAGTTCCCGGCACCGCGCGTCGGCGGAGGTGCTTTCCGCGCGTGGGGCTGCCGAAGCGGTGACGTTGGCGATGCCCGGGCTGACGTAGCGTTGCTTGGCAGGGGCCGTGCCGGTGTCGGCGGCATTGGTCGTGGCTGTCATCGCTGAAAGCGCGGCGAGCGCCGCGATCGTTCGAATCATTCGAGAAGTCCGTATGCTGAACCGAAGAAGGTTCGAATTCTACGCAGTGTTCGCTGCATGTCGGCGGAGAACGGACGAGGTGCGATCGCGTGTCGCACGTCGCGGTGAACGGGCGATTACCCATCTTCGTGTGCTGCGCCGCATGCGCGGCAACATCCTGCGGACAGCAAAAAGCCCGCTTGCTTTCGCAAAGCGGGCTTCGGCATTTGGTTGCGGGGGTAGGATTTGAACCTACGACCTTCGGGTTATGAGCCCGACGAGCTGCCAGACTGCTCCACCCCGCGGCGCGAAGTGTACTTCGGGTTGATGCCGGGAGTCAATCGATTCGTGTGGCGGCAGCCCCGATGCCATATCGGGCCTGTTCCTTGAAACGCCTGCAACGCAGTGAAGCGGACGCGTACCGCCGCAAAATTTTCACATCCCCCCACAATATTCGCGCGCCTGATACGTCTTCAGACGCATGGAACCGCCACCCACTTCGCAAACGATGACCGACCCAGACCGCGACATCACTGCGACAGTGATGCGTGAACGAACGAGGCTAGGGAACTTCATTCGGCGCCGGATCCGCGACCCGGACGATGCCGAGGACGTTCTGCAGGATGTGCTTCACGAATTCGTGCAGGCTTATCGGCTGCCCGCGCCAATCGAACAGGCGAGCGCGTGGCTGTTCCGTACGGCGCGCAACCGCATCATCGATCGTTTTCGCAAGAAGAAGGAGCAGCCGCTGGCCGATCTGCTCGATGCCGACGACGACGCGGACAGCGAGTATCGCCTCGACCTCGCGCTACCGTCGCACGATGCCGGCCCTGAAGCGCTCTACGCTCGCACGCTGTTGCTCAAGGCGTTGCAGGATGCGCTCGACGAATTGCCGGCGAATCAGCGTGAGGTTTTTATCGCGCACGAGTTGGAAGGGGCGTCCTTCAAGGAGATGGCCGCGCAAAGCGGCGTCGCGCTCAATACGCTGCTCGCGCGCAAACGCTATGCGGTCCTGCATCTGCGTGCGCGACTGCAGCCCATTTATGACGAACTGGATATCTAGAGGAGTCGACGGATGAATTTTCGAATCAGATGTGCGGGCAAAGCGCTGCTCGTGGTGGTTGCCATCGGCGTGCTCGGATGGGTCGTCATGATGCTTTGGAATTGGGTGATGCCGGGCTTATTCGTCGGCGCCCGGACGATTGATTTCGCCCATGCGCTGGGCTTGCTCGTGTTGAGCCGGATTCTGTTCGGCGGATTCCGCGGACACCGTGGCTGGCACGGCCGGCGCCACTGGCGCAAGTGGGAAGCCATGACGCCCGAAGAGCGCGAGCAATTCCGGGCCGCATGGCGATCGGGTGGCAAGCGGCCTACCGAGGAGTGAACATGCGCGAGAAATCAACGGCCGACTGCAAGCAGAAGGCGGGCGTGATCGCGCCGGTCGTCGATCTGAAACGTTGCGAAGGGAAGGGGGATTGCGTGACCGTTTGCCCTGAAGACGTGTTCGAGATCCGACGCATCGATCAGGTCGATTACCTCGATCTTGGTTTGATGCGTCGGTTGAAACTGCGCGTGCATGGAATGAAGGTCGCGTACACGCCGAATGCGGACGCGTGCAGATCATGCGGGTTTTGCGTGACGGCGTGTCCTGAGCGCGCAATCACGCTTGCGCGACGGGCATAGCGTCGTCTGTGCTTGCCGATGATGGAACGGCAGCTCGTCGAGCCTGACGGCGGATTGGCGGTCGCTGGGTACGCCGTCCAGGTGATCAACCTCATCAGGGAACGCATTTGACTTCATCACCATGCAGTTTCGATTGCATCGGACAATGGCTGGCTTGGGCCCGAGCATCTTGCGATGCCATCGATCCGATATTCTCTCGGGTATCAAGACCGGACAAAGAGGCCTAAGCGATGGACGCCAGAAATGATCTTGCAGGGGACGCGCAGGCGAGAGAACTTGCACTCCGGCGTGCCGCGCGTTCGTCGCTCGAGCAATGGTGGGAGCGCTTGGCCCAGTTGTCCTCTGCATGGGATCTTGAGACGGTCAAGCATCTCGTCGTGTTGAATGCGGCGGGCCTCGCAGGCGCAGCAACTTTATTAGCTGGCACGAGGCTGCAGCAGCCGAAGTGGATCGGCGCTGCTATATTGCTCGGATACGGGCTCGGTGTTGCTTTGGCAATTCTCAACATGTACCTCGTTAGGTTGAGCCTTGACAGGAGGCTCAACGAAGTCAAATCGCGGATGACGGAGGTGTACGACCTCTCCAAGAAGATTGACCGCGCGTTCGACCCTCTCACCGCCGGAAGGAAAGTTAATATCGCCGGTCAAGCCTGTGGTTGGATAAGCGCAATGCTTGCTGTTGCGAGTACGCTTGCGATCGGCATCAGTCTCGTCAACTGACAGGCGTAACAGTCGACGAGCGGCCCAATGCCGCGCGGAGCGTTATTCAAGAAGCGGGCGCAGATCGACATGTCATCATGTCGCGTAGCTCATCAACAAGCTTGCGGACGATCGCTTCTGCGCCTGCCGCGCCGACCAATTCGGTAACTTGGTCGACGACTTAACGTATTACCGCGGCTGCTGGCACGTAATCTAAGCCCTTATTGATGCTGTCCTGGAGAGACCGAATCACTCGTCGCATATCATCGGTCTGCACCAATTTGCCGGTAAGCGCTCGATAAGCACCGTAGCGTAGGTTGTTGACGAAGGGGATTGCCGTTGTCATCCCTTGAGATGGGCTCGAACGTTATGCTCAGAATTTTTTTATATCAGGCTGCCCTGCGGCGATTAGATTCGGCACTGTCGGTATGTCGGTGATAGGCTCGCCAAATAGAGCTCGATAAGAATCAGTCTCGATTCGCCTCGATAATCTGGTCCAGCGCATTGGCATCGTCGGTAGGCTCTTCCGTACCCCGAAAAATGCAAACCTCCGTATGCCCGTCTCGGAACACATCTATTTCGACTCGCATCCCAACCACGGTAACCGAGACCAAGACGGTATCGGGTCGATTTCGGCTCAGGGTGTAGTGAATTTTCGAGGAATCGAGCCTGTCGAGCAGATCAAACAGTGTATTGGTGGTCATATCGGGTACCTATTTCTTGAATCGATTGTCGTTGAGCAGCTTGAGCGCCTTACGCGCCTCTTTGATACCGTCGCTCGCGTCGCCTTGAATCTCGTTGAGCGTCGAATTCAAATACTGCCCCGGAAACTCACGGAGCACTGAGCCTTTGCATTCGGCTTTGATGATGTCGCAGGCCATCATATCGCCTCGGTCGATTCCTGCAACTTGAACCGCGTCGCCCAAGGTGTCCGCTGAATAATCGAACGGAGACGCGTCACTGAGGGAGGCGGAGTCAGTGAAATTCGCACCTCCTGCGAATTTAGCGGTACCGCCAGCGCCGCCGATTCCGACAACGCTTTGCAGATAGCTCATCAGTTCGCCGGCCGATACGTCGCTAGGCGTGGCCCAAGAAGGTAGCGGCTTATCTATAGGTAGTCCAGCCGACGCCGGCACGCTGGCGAGCCTACTAGCCTTGGGGAAAGGCGGGGTTGAGGGCGAGCCTCCAGCCGCCCCGCCACGGGCGGTTGGACGATCGATTGATACGGACACTCTCCCGTCCTCTATGGCGGACCGGAGCGCGGCTACGGGATCGCCGGAGAGTGACCCGGCTAGTCCCAAGTCTCGGAGATAGCCAACGGCCCCTGTCAGTAGTCCGGAGTATTTCGGCCAATGGAGCATCAATTCTGAGACGGCTGCCCGCTGTTCCGCGGATCGACTTACTTCACCGTTGTTAGACAACGTGGCTCGCTTCCCAGACCCTATATCGATAGTCACTGACGCCATGCGACTTGCTCTCCGATTCCGATCGATATACATCATACGATACCGGCAGGGCTTGCCCTTTGGGCTTCGTGGATCAGGAGGGAAGTGGAAGCAATTCGCTGCTACGCCAAATTTACGCCAACTCGGCGAAGAGATTTGTCGCGTAGGGCTGGGATGGGGTATCGCTGGTCCCCGACAGGATTCATATCTCTAGGGCGGAGGCGGTTTGCTGGCGTAGTAATTCAATAGATACCAACAAAAATACCAACAGGCATCCGCATGTACCCTCGATTGGCGGGAGCGGATGTGAAAAGTAACCGCGGCCGCGCCGCTCGAAGCAAAAATCTTTGGAGATTTGGAGACAAGCACTCTTTTCGGCTTGGCAGCCTTGTCTGGCAAGGCTGCGGCTATCTCCAAGTGTATCTCCAAAACACTCATTTTCTTGGAGACAATGTTGGAGACAGGTGGCGGGTCCGACGGTGTTCATTCAGTCTCTTGACGAACTGCTCCGCCGTCTGGAACACGCCGCGCATAGAATCGCCCCGCGCCGCCGCCTACTGCGTGCTGCTGAATTTGCAGCTATCGCTTGCTGCCATCTTGAGCACGACCGGGCGCTATAGAATGGAAGCGATGCAAAGCCCTAGCTGTGCGTCAAGAACAACCGATACGGGGAATGCCATGACCGACCTTTGGGACACACCTGCGGCCCGCGAATGGGTAGACGACGCGATTCCGCGCCACTCGAACGGGATATTCGGCAAGGTCTTGCCGGCGGTGATCTGGTCTGACGTGCGCGGTGACGACGGCGAGCTTGTGGTGCCCGTCGATCCGCTGATTCTTGTGGCTCGGATTAACAGTACTCCGCACGCGTTGCTTCATAACCACGATCCCGGTCGGCCAAAAGGGCAGATTCTCGAAAGCGCAAACTTCGAAACCGAGGACGGACGGAAGTTCGTCGTGGCTGTGTTGGGATACTACGCGGGCGGCGATGTACTAGACTTTCGCGGGCTGGGCCTTGATACAGCGGATGTTGCTCCACCGCCGGCTCGGCTTCCGGTATTACCGGATAGCGCGTGGATCGACTTTGCAACGGACCCGAGGGAGGTTGATGAAGAGTGGTTGAGGCGTGCAACAAGCGACGCACCACTACGCGTCACACGCGCTCAGCTTTCGCACAATGCTGCAGATTCAATACATGAGTTGATTCGGATCGGTGTTCCCTACGTGGTACTTGTCTGGAACCCTTTCGTAACCGCCATTGCTTCTGAGGCCGGCAAGGACACGTATGCGGCGCTTCGCGCATGGCTTCGAAAGTTGTTAGATAGACTTGCGGAACGTCGTAATCCGATACTCTCGATCCAATCGCACCAAGACGACTGTGACGTGTCGTTTCTGCTCCGGGGTAAGGACGTAATCCAACATTACGCCGCGCATGATGCGTTGTCTGATGCGGCCGCCCAAGCTGCGCGCTTGATTGTGAAACTGAAAGCTCGCGGTACGGCAGCTCGACAGCTCGTGTATGAATTCGATAAAGAAGCGAGCAAGTGGTATCCCTCGTACGCGGTTCTGAGCGACGATAGGATCATCACTGACAACGTTGAACTCATCGCTATCGAGAACCTTCCCACGAATTTGAGTCTTGGCATGAGTCGGGGACAGTCGGCGATTCCGGTAATCCCGGCAGCGGTCGATGATGGTGGCTAAAGTATCGTTCTTTGCGGATTTCTTGGGGCGGGCAGACTGTCGGCGTTCGGCTACGAACGGCTATTCGACAAGCTCGCTTAAGCTGTCGACAATCAAGGCTCCAAGTATTGTCTTTTGCGCCATTTCTCTGCCGTTGCTGCAATGTAAGTGATTGATGCGTCCGCTAAGGTTTTTGATGATGCTTTATGCATTTTAGATGATTTAAGAAATGGAAAGATAAAAATGAATGAACAGCATATTCAGCCACATAAAATAACGAAACCAATGCAGCTGCTTGCTGCGTGGTTGATTGGGCTTATTCTGATCAATGCAACGTTTCTTGGGGCTGCGGCAAATTTCGGGAAGGATGCTTGGGAGAGTGGTGTGCTTGTAATCGCGTCGATCGTTAATGTGCCAATATTTCTTTTTGCGCTTTTTGTCTTGCAAACAAAATTCCGGGCTGAGCTGCAGGAGGACTCATTTTATTCGGATTACCTGAGTAAAAAGACTGCGTCGATTTTTAGAATTGGAAAGAGTTCGCATTCTGATGGAAAGCTTGAGGAAATCGAGGCGCAGGTGATTCGCTTGTCGGCTGCAGCGCAGCCGCAAGGAGGGCATGCTGAAAGTGAGGGTGATCTAGATTGGGCGATGTGGCGTGTCGGGTTGAATGCGCTACATCCGAAGTTTAAAGAAATACGAGAGGCACTGCGTGCCTCTTCGATACCCCTTGCGGAGTTGTTTGGAGGGGGAGGGGAATGTCCGGAAAAATGGATTGTTGCACTTAGTCACGTGCTTCCGGCGGCACATAAAGCTAAGATATTGAAAGTCGTTCTTCCATTTGGGTTCGAAGGGGTTAATTTTTGGAACCCAGAGCGCGATGCTGGTGAAACTGAGGATATATATATTGGAAGCTATGGGATTACAGAATACGCTACGGTGACGCCAAAATTGACGGAGCTTATCGAGGCGCCAGTGGAGGATGTGGATTTTAAGTATTATTATAATAATCATAGGGTCCTTGTGCGTGATGACGGGAATTGAGCGGTTGGTTAGGAGGGGCGAGTTTTCCCTCCGCTTTGTATAGCACTCCGCGTGTGGGAGTTTCTTTCGATTAGAACGGCTGCTTGCGGCGAGGTCGAGCGACTTGTTCGGGGCGGACAGCGACATCCATGGAAATCCGCGAAGAACCTAAAGTATTGGGCGTCCGGCGTCCGGCGTCCGGCGTCCGGCGTGCCTTGCGGAGCAGCTTCCGTCGCGCAAAGTGACTTTGGTTGGCGTGGCATTTATTGCGCAGCGCGTACGCGCATGATCGTTTGACGGCTTGTGCTGTATCGCTTTGCAAGGCTTGCCACGCTTGCGCCTTCGTTCAATTGTTGGCGAACCTCGTCCTGCTGCGGCTTGGACAGCGCAGATGGCCGACCCATGGATTTTCCTTCAGCCCTGGCACGCGCGATACCGGCTTGCGTTCGTTCGATCAACAAATCACGTTCAAATTCGGCCACGGCGTTCAGTACCTGCATCGTCATTCGACCTGGGGCACTGGTCAGGTCGATGCCGCCAAGCGCAAGACAATGAGTCCGAATGCCGCGATTCGCCAACATCTCAACGGTCGCGCGGACGTCCATTGCGTTACGGCCGAGGCGGTCGAGCTTTGTGACGATCAATACGTCGCCTTCTTCCATCTTCAGGAGCAATTCAGCAAACCCCGGCCGATGGTCTGCGCTAACGCTACCGAAGCCTTACCCTACAAGGCTTCGCGGCCGACTCAGGCGTTTATCTCCAAATCTCCAACTCGTTTTGCAGTGAGCGGACAGACGTCGACCGAATGTAGCGACCATGAAGCTAGGCGGGGCGTGGCTCTCCGGGATTCGAGGGGCGTCGACAGCGTGTTTTCGAGGGGAGGGCCGCGATGCGCCCCGATCGGGCATTGTTGCGCTGGCCGCAAGTGTCAGGCCGGCCGGAAAGCGGGGGACCCTGCATCTAGGGCAAACACGCGGGGGTTCACACCCGCGTGTTTTCTCTACTGACGGCAAACATAGGGGGGGCACATAATAAGGGGCCAAATCAATCGGCCGCCATATGGCAGGCCCTGTCCGTTTTGCTGGTGGGAGGTGCGCGGCAAGGGGGGGCATAACCATGGGGTGAAGGCCGCTATCTAACGCCGCCTGCTCGCCAGTCCGACAATGCGAGTTCTCGCTGGTATTCGCAGATGTTGACCGAAAGCGACGCAACAGAGATCCATTTCGGGCGTGCGAGGGTGCGATGCAACGGCCTGGAGTCGGGCGAATCCGACCATTCAGGTGCATCGAACTTCGGCCGGGGCTGAGCCGGTAGAATCCGCTGTAGACTTGTCCTGTCTTTTACGAAACTAATACGATAAAGGGGAAAAAATGTCTCTTTTGAGAAGCTATGCGATTTGGAACAACAAGGGGGGTGTCGGTAAGAGCACCATTACATTCCATCTCGCTTCGCGTTATGCGGAAGAGCATCCAGATGTGAATGTGTTGGTCATCGATCTATGTCCGCAGTCGAACTCGAGCATGATGCTCTTGGGTGGAGGTGTCGAAGGGGAGCAACATGTGCTGGATCTTTGCATGGCGGCGACCCCAAAGACTGTTGTGGGCTACCTCAGCGCCGTGATCGCAGGTGGTGCAGGCGCTCCTCTGCCTGACCCGTGGGACTTCGTTGTGACGACTCGGGATTACAACGACCAGATGCCCGACAACGTCTTTCTGCTCTGCGGTGACGGCAATCTAGAACCCATGGCACCCGCAATCTCGGCGGCTTCCGCAGCGCCAGCACTCACGCCGACCACGCAGCCGTGGAAGTGGGTTCATCAGATTTTCTGGAACTTCATTAACAACATTGCGGCGCCTGATGACGAGGAGTGGATGATCTTCATCGATACGAATCCAAGCTTCTCGATCTATACCGAGTTGGCAGTGTCTGCAGCGCAGCGCCTTATCACCCCGGTGAACGCAGATGATTCGTCGCGGGTCGCAACGAATGCGATGTTTATTCTGCTGCACGGGCAGACTCCTCCACACCCGATTTATGGTACGTGGACGTATGCGTCGCAGGCACAAAGATATGGCTTGGCGGTGCCGCAGATTCACGTAATCGTCGGCAATCGATTGACACAGTATGATGGCGCGGCAACCGCCTTTAAGGCGCTTTCTGATGCCACCGCCGATACGCTCTTCAGCGCATTTAGTACCCATCCAATCTACTTCACGCAGACGCCGAACCCGCCCCAATCACTGACGGACTTCCGAGACGAATATGCTGTTGCGTTGCGCGACTTCAACACTGCCGGTGTTGTCTCTGCACACTTGGGGCGGCCGCTCTCATCGATGGAGCAAGGGTACTATGAAGTGCACGGACAACAGGTGAAGGTCAATGCAGATCGGGTGAGCGAGTGCATTCAGGCTCTGGACGAGTTGATTGCGTACATCGACTAACATTCTGAACGCCAGTCCGAGCGATCGGTGAGATCGCCAATAGTGCTGGCGTGCATAGTTCGTCGACCAGCAGCCGTCTTTGCGGCGTTCACCTGCTACCGGCCGAGGCGAGCTGGATGACCTCGGCCCCTAGCTTAAGGCGGTCGAGATGATCGCCCCAGACTTGCATCATTCTTCTGCGCTCCGGCAGATATTCAGCGTGGACGTAGGCCGCCGTCACTTGATTGCGTTCGGCGTGCGCCATCTGGCGCTCTACAACGTCCCGACCGAAGCCGAGTTCACGCAGAGCCGTAGCCGCCAGCCCGCGAAAGCCGTGCCCGGTCATCCGCGACTTGTAGCCCATGCGATAGAGCGCATAGAGCATCGTGTTGTTCGAAATGTGGCTTCGGCCTTGCACGCTGTAGAACACGAATCGATGCTGGCCGTTGAGCGCGCGGAGCTGGGTGATCACGTCGAGTGCTTGCCGCGATAGCGGAACGATGTGCGGATCGCGCATCTTCATACGCTCCGGCGGCACGCACCATTCTGCGGCGGCTTCGTCAAACTCGGACCATTCCGCACGGATCATTTCCGTTGTCCGCACGAAGGTCAGCGCCATCAGGCGGAGCGCGAGCCGGGTAACTAGGTCGCCTTGGTAGGCGTCAATGTCGCGCATGAGCTGCGGGATCTCCGTCGCCTTGACGCGTGCCATGTGCTATACGCCCGGACCTTTCTTCAAGACCGTCTGCGCGTCGATGTCGGCCGCCGGATTCCTGGAGCATCGCCCGGTCATGATTCCGTATTGAAAGACCGCGCGAGAGCGCTGGAGAATCCGCTTCGCCGTCTCGCGCACCCCGCGCGCCTCGACCTCGCGAACGATGCTGAGCATCTGCGGCGAGTCGATCTCCGCGATCGGGCGAGGGCCGATCTTCGGAAACACGTCGACCTCAAGCGAATTCAGCACCTTCTCCGCGTAGCCGTCGCTCCAGCCCGGACGCTGAGAGTCGAACCACTCGCGAGCTACCGCTTCGAACGAGTTGGCCGCCGCGATCTCGGCGGCCCGTCTTGCGTGCTTCTTCGCCTCGCCCGGATCGATGCCGGCCGGGATCTGCTCGCGGGCCTCGTCGCGCTTCTTCCGTGCCGTCGCAAGCGTGACGGCCGGATAGACGCCGAGGGCGAGCGTCTTCTGCTTGCCAAGGAAGCGGTAGGACAAGCGCCAGTACTTCGCGCCGTTCGGTTGGACGAGCAAAAACATCCCGTTGCCGTCCGTGAGTTTGTACGGAGTCGCGCTGGCCTTCGCATTCCGCACCTGTATGTCAGTGAGAGGCATTGTTGGTATCTGCTGATACCAACAAAAATACCAACACTTTCTCCGGCTGTCACTGAGCAACCTTGGGCAACGATGGGCGCGAGAAGGCCGCCAGACGGGCTTGAGCGAGAAGTTTCTTGTGAATCTTGGGAGAGGTTTGGGGCTTGGCTGGTCCCCCCGACAGGAATCGAACCTGTATCTAGCGCTTAGGAGGCGCTTGTTCTATCCATTGAACTACGGGGAGAGCCAAGTCCGGGCAATCGCGCAAAAAATGCGAACCGGACGGGCGGTGTGGACAGCGCGCAGAGTATAGCAAACGCGCGGCGCGTCGGCGGGGCGGAATGCACCCGCGACGCGGCTATCGCGAGATCACCCGCGATCGAAACAGAAAATCAGAAGTCGACGACGACGAAATCTTCCTTGCCCACGTCGCACAGCGGGCAGCGCCAGTCGGCGGGAATGTCGGCGAAACGGGTGCCGGCCGGAATTCCTTCGTCGGGCAGTCCTTCCGCTTCGTTGTAGACCCACCCGCAAATCAGGCAGACCCAGCTCTGGTATTCGGTTACTTCGCTCATGTTGCGCTCGGGATAATGAAAATTCGGCGATGCCGTCCGCAGCGTGGCCGGCGGACGAAAGGCGCAATGTTACCGGAATTTCGCCGAACGCCTGCGCAACGTCGTTTTAAACGTACGCATCGCGAACAACCAGCGTCATCGCGTCGGTCGGGCATGCAGTGTATGCTTCGTGAGCCTGTCAATCTGAAGGAGGAAACGATGCTCAACAGAAAGTGGATCGCGGGTGCAGTTTGTGTCGCGGCGCTGGCCGTGTCGACGCTCGCGCGCGCCGAAGCGCGTGTGTTCTTCGTCGAGCCGCAGGACGGCGCGACGGTGTCGAATCCCGTGCACGTGAAGTTCGGTCTCGAAGGCATGGCGCTGAAGCCGGCCGGCGACATGACCCCGGATACCGGTCACCATCACCTGCTGATCGACGGCAAGCCGGTGCCGAAGGGCGACGTGATCCCGGCGAGCGAACGTTCGCTGCATTTCGGCAAGGCCCAGACCGAAACCGACGTGAAGCTGCCGCCCGGCCAGCACACGCTGACGCTGCAGCTCGGTGACGGCGCGCACCGTTCGTACGGTCCCGAACTGAGCTCGACGATCACGGTCAACGTGAAATAACCGTGCATCCCGCGCCCGCGCCCGATGCGCCGCGCGCGGGATATGCCGATCGGCCGGCCGCGGGCATCCGGCCGGCATGCGCGTGCTCATGCGGGCACGCAAACCGTAGCCGGCGTCCCAAAACCGGGCGTCGGCCACACCGCGCCCACGATACCGCGCCAGCGCCCATCAAGCGCGCTCCGCGGCACCCGTCCATCCAGCCGAGCCGATGCCGGCCTCCGCGCCCGGTACAATGGGCGCTTCCGATTTCTCTCTTCGCCGTCTCCCCATGTCGCTCTATTCCATTACCGGCGCGCAGCTCGCGTTCGGTCACGTCGCGTTGCTCGATCACGCGGATTTCTCGCTGGAAGCCGGCGAGCGGGTCGGCCTGATCGGCCGCAACGGCGCGGGCAAGTCGTCGCTGCTGAAGATCGTCGCCGATCTCGCGAAGCCCGACGACGGGCTGATCACGCGCCAGCAGGAGCTTGTGACCGTCTACGTGCCGCAGGAGCCCGAATTCGAGCCGGGCGCGACGGTGTTCGACGCGGTCGCGTCGGGGCTCGGGCATACGCGCGAACTGCTCGAAGAATACGATTCGATCGCGCACCGCCTCGCGGAGATCCCGGAAGGCGCCGAGCACGATGCGCTGCTCGCGCGGATGAACGCACTGCAGTCGTCGCTCGATGCGCACGACGCGTGGAACTGGCGCACGCGCGTGTCGATGACGCTCGCGCAAATCGGCCTGACGGACGGCGACGCCAGCGTCGACGCGCTGTCGGGCGGGATGCAGAAGCGCGTCGCGCTGGCGCGCGCGCTGGTGCTGCAGCCCGACGTGCTGCTGCTCGACGAACCGACCAACCACCTCGATTTCGACGGCATCCGCTGGCTCGAAGAGCTGCTCGTCGCGCAGCGCGCGGGCCTGCTGTTCATCACCCACGATCGCGCGTTCCTCGATCGCGTCGCGACGCGCATCGTCGAGCTCGATCGCGGCCGGCTGCTGTCGTATCCGGGCAATTTCTCCGCGTACCAGACGCGCAAGGCGCAGCAGCTCGAAGTCGAACGCGTGGAGAACGAGAAGTTCGACAAGCTGCTCGCGCAGGAAGAAGTGTGGATCCGCAAGGGCGTCGAAGCGCGCCGCACGCGCAGCGTCGGCCGCATCGCGCGGCTCGTGCAGATGCGCAACGAACGCGCGGAGCGCCGCAATGCGCAGGGCAACGTGAAGCTCGACGTCGCGCAGGGCGAGAAGTCCGGCAAGATCGTCGCGGAGCTGACCGACGTGACGAAGCGCTACGGCGGCCGCACGGTGGTCGACCGCTTCTCGACGACGGTCATGCGCGGCGACAAGATCGGCTTCGTCGGCCCGAACGGCGCCGGCAAGACCACGTTGCTGAAGCTGATCCTCGGCGACCTGAAGCCCGACGAAGGCACGGTGCGCACCGGCACGAACCTGCAGGTCGCGTATTTCGACCAGATGCGCGCGCAGCTCGACCAGGAGAAGAGCCTGGCCGACACGATCAGCCCCGGCAGCGAATGGGTCGAGATCGGCGGCGTGCGCAAGCACGTGATGAGCTATCTCGGCGATTTCCTGTTCGCGCCGGAACGCGCGCGTTCGCCGGTGAAGTCGCTGTCGGGCGGCGAGCGCAACCGGCTGCTGCTCGCGCGCCTGTTCGCGCGCCCGGCCAACGTGCTGGTGCTCGACGAACCGACCAACGACCTCGACATCCCGACGCTCGAACTGCTCGAAGAACTGCTGGCCGACTACGACGGCACGGTGCTGCTGGTCAGCCACGATCGCGCGTTCCTCGACAACGTCGTGACGTCGGTGATCGCGGCCGAGGGCGACGGCAAGTGGCGCGAATACGTCGGCGGCTTCACCGACTGGCAGATCCAGAGCGAGCGCTCGGAGCAGCTCGCGCAGCAGGAAGCGGCGAAGCGCGCGGTCAAGGAAGCGGCGCCCGCGAAGGACGAACCGGCGAAGAGCGCGGCCGGCCGCAACGCGCAGCGCACGGTGAAGCTGTCGTTCAACGAGCAGCGCGAACTCGATTCGCTGCCGGAGAAGATCGCCGCGCTCGAAGCGGAGCAGAAGGCGATCAATGCGCAGCTCGAGGACGGCGCGATTTTCGCGAAGGATCCGCAGGAAGGCACGCGCCTGACCGAGCGGTTCGCGGCGATCGACGACGAACTGCTCGCCGCGCTCGAACGGTGGGAAACGCTCGAGGCGAAGCGCAAGCCGGTGTGACGCGCGCGGTGCGCGCCGATCCCGCGATTGGCGCGCCACGCGGAACCAGTAAAATACCGCGCGTCCAGGGTCGCGCCGCACACGCCGCGCGCCCGCTTTCGGAGCAGTCCAAGCACACCGTTGTTTCGATTCGCTTTTTTACGGAACTCAACGTTTTGTCCACGACGTTATCCACACGAGGTGTGGACAACGTCCCGATGAATGACGAAATTCAGCGCCTATGTCAACAAAGAAACCCAGCGCGGCCTATAGCGAAGCATCGATCAAGGTGCTCAAGGGTCTCGAGCCGGTCAAGCAGCGGCCCGGCATGTACACCCGTACCGAGAATCCGCTGCACATCATCCAGGAAGTCATCGACAACGCGTCCGACGAGGCGCTCGGCGGCTACGGCAAGCAGATCACGGTCACGCTGCATGCCGACCAGTCGGTCTCGGTCGAAGACGACGGCCGCGGCATCCCGTTCGGCATGCACCCCGAAGAGGGTGTGCCGGTCGTCGAGATCGTGTTCACGCGCCTGCACGCGGGCGGCAAGTTCGACAAGGCCGCGGGCGGCGCGTATACGTTCTCGGGCGGCCTGCACGGGGTCGGCGTGTCGGTGACGAACGCGCTCGCAACGCGTCTCGACGTGACGGTATGGCGCGACGGCAAGATCGCCGAACTCGGCTTCGCCGACGGCGACGTCGTGAAGCCGCTGTCCACGCAAGGCGCGGGCCGTGGCGAGAAGAAATCCGGCACGCGCGTGCAGGTGTGGCCGAATCCGAAATACTTCGATTCGCCGAACCTGCCGCTCGGCGAATTGCAGCGCCTGCTGCGCTCGAAGGCCGTGCTGCTGCCGGGCGTCGAGGTCGTGCTCGTCAACGAAAAGACCGGCGAGCGCCAGGCGTGGAAGTATGAAGACGGCCTGCGCGGCTACCTGCTCGACGAAATGAACGGCAGCGAGCTGTTGATTCCGCTGTTCGAGGGCGAGCGTTTCGCCGATTCGCGCTCGACCGACGAAACCTTCGCCGAAGGCGAGGGCGCGTCGTGGGTCGTCGCATGGAGCGAGGAAGGCTCGCTCGTGCGCGAGTCGTACGTGAACCTGATCCCGACGCCGGCCGGCGGCACGCACGAGTCGGGCTTGCGCGACGGCCTCTACCAGGCGGTGAAGAGCTTCGTCGAACTGCACAACCTGCAGCCGAAGGGCGTGAAGCTGCTCGCGGAAGACGTGTTCGCGCGCGTGTCGTTCGTGCTGTCAGCGAAGGTGCTCGATCCGCAGTTCCAGGGGCAGATCAAGGAGCGGCTGAACAGCCGCGACGCGGTGAAGCTCGTGTCGTCGTTCTCGCGTCCGGCGCTCGAACTGTGGCTGAACCAGCACGTCGAGCACGGCAAGAAGCTCGCCGAACTCGTGATCAAGCAGGCGCAGGCGCGTACGCGCGCCGGCCAGAAGGTCGAGAAGCGCAAGAGCTCGGGCGTCGCGGTGCTGCCGGGCAAGCTGACCGATTGCGAGACGGAAGACATCGCGCGCAACGAACTGTTCCTCGTCGAGGGCGACTCGGCGGGCGGCTCGGCGAAGATGGGCCGCGACAAGGAATACCAGGCGATCCTGCCGCTGCGCGGCAAGGTGCTGAACACGTGGGAAACCGAACGCGATCGTCTCTTCGCGAACAACGAGGTGCACGACATCTCGGTCGCGATCGGCGTCGATCCGCATAGCCCGGACGATACCGTCGACGTGTCGAACCTGCGCTACGGCAAGATCTGCATCCTGTCGGACGCGGACGTCGACGGCTCGCACATCCAGGTGCTGCTGCTCACGCTGTTCTTCAAGCATTTCCCGCAGCTGATCGAGCGCGGCCACGTGTACGTCGCGCGCCCGCCGCTGTTTCGTGTCGACGCGCCCGCGCGCGGCAAGAAGCCCGCGCAGAAGCTCTACGCGCTCGACGACGGCGAGCTCGAGGCGATCCTCGACAAGCTGCGCAAGGACGGCGTGCGCGACACGCAGTGGAGCATCAGCCGCTTCAAGGGCCTTGGCGAAATGAGCGCCGAGCAGCTGTGGGACACGACGATGAACCCCGACACGCGCCGCCTGATGCCGGTGAAGCTCGGCGAACTCGACTACGAGGCGACCGTCGCGCGGATGACGATGCTGATGGGCAAGGGCGAGGCAGCCGCGCGGCGCGGCTGGCTCGAGGAAAAGGGCAACGACGTCGAAGCGGACATTTAGTGCACCGCTTCCGCGCGGCCGGGCATGACGCCCGGCCCGGCCTCATGCCACTTACGAATACGGAATTCAGATGGACGACAATACTTCCGATCTCTTTGCCAGCCCCGACGCGCCCGAGAGCGACGCGCTGACGCTCGGCAACTATGCGGAACAGGCGTATCTCAGCTACGCGGTCAGCGTCGTGAAGAGCCGCGCGCTGCCCGACGTGTGCGACGGCCAGAAGCCGGTGCAGCGCCGGATCCTGTTCGCGATGAACGAAATGGGCCTGGGGCCCGACGCGAAGCCGGTGAAATCGGCGCGCGTGGTCGGCGACGTGCTCGGTAAATACCACCCGCACGGCGACCAGTCGGCGTACGACGCGCTCGTGCGTCTCGCGCAGGATTTCTCGCTGCGCTATCCGCTGATCGACGGGCAGGGCAACTTCGGCTCGCGCGACGGCGACGGCGCGGCGGCGATGCGTTACACGGAAGCGCGCCTCACGCCGATCGCGAAGCTGCTGCTCGACGAGATCGACCAGGGCACGGTCGACTTCATGCCGAACTACGACGGCTCGTTCGAGGAGCCGAAGACGCTGCCGAGCCGCATGCCGTTCGTGCTGCTGAACGGCGCGTCGGGCATCGCGGTCGGCCTCGCCACCGAAATCCCGTCGCACAACCTGCGCGAAGTCGCGGCCGCGGCGGTCGCGCTGATCCGCAATCCGAAGCTCACGCATGCCGAGCTGATGAACCTGATTCCGGGCCCGGATTTCCCCGGCGGCGGCCAGATCATCTCGAGCGACACCGAAATCGCGGCGGCGTACGAAACGGGCCGCGGCAGCCTGAAGGTGCGCGCGAAATGGAAGATCGAGGATCTCGCGCGCGGCCAGTGGCAGCTCGTCGTGACCGAGCTGCCGCCGAGCACGTCGGGTCAGAAAGTGCTCGAGGAAATCGAGGAACTGACCAACCCGAAGCTGAAGCTCGGCAAGAAGACGCTGACGCCCGAGCAGTTGAACACGAAGAAGGCGATGCTCGACCTGCTCGATGCGGTGCGCGACGAGTCGGGCAAGGAAGCGGCGGTGCGGCTCGTGTTCGAGCCGAAGTCGCGCACGATCGACCAGACGGAATTCGTGAACACGCTGCTTGCATACACGAGCCTCGAATCGAACGCGACGCTGAATCTCGTGATGATCGGCGCCGACGGCCGGCCGGGCCAGAAGGGCCTGCTGACGATCCTCGACGAATGGGTGAAGTTCCGCCAGCTGACGATGACGCGCCGGTGCCGCCATCGTCTCGCGAAGGTCGACGACCGCATCCACATCCTCGAAGGGCGGATGATCGTCTTCCTGAACATCGACGAGGTGATCCGCATCATCCGCGAGTCGGACGAGCCGAAGGCCGCGCTGATGAGCGCGTTCGGCCTCAGCGAGCGGCAGGCCGAGGACATCCTCGAAATCCGGCTGCGCCAGCTCGCGCGGCTCGAGAAGATCAAGATCGAGAAGGAACTCGAAGCGTTGCGCGACGAGAAGGCGAAGCTCGAGGAACTGCTCGCGAACGAAAGCGCGATGAAGCGGCTGATGATCAAGGAGATCGAGGCCGACGCGAAGCAGTACGGCGACGATCGCCGCACGCTGATCCAGCAGGAAAAGCGCGCGACGTTCGAGGCGAAGGTGGTCGACGAGCCGGTGACGGTCGTCGTGTCGCAGAAGGGCTGGGTGCGCGCGATGAAAGGTCACGGGCTCGACCCGGCCGGCTTCACGTTCAAGGCGGGCGACCACCTGTACGCCGCGTTCCAGTGCCGCACGCCGGATCGCCTGATCGCATGGGGCAGCAGCGGCCGCGTGTATTCGGTCGACGTGTCCGTGCTGCCGGGGGGGCGCGGCGACGGCGTGCCGGTCACGTCGCTGATCGAGCTCGAATCGGGCTCGCACCTGATGCACTACTACGCGGCGCCGGCCGACCAGCAACTGCTGCTCGCGTCGAGCAACGGCTTCGGCTTCCTCGCGAAGGTCGGGGACATGGTGAGCCGCCTGAAGGCCGGCAAGTCGTTCATGACGATCGACGCGGGTGCGGTGCCGCTCGCGCCGATGCCGGTGCTGCCGAACGCGACGCAGGTCGCGTGCCTGTCGAGCGGCGGGCGCTTGCTCGTGTTCGGGATGGACGAGATGAAGACGCTGTCCGGCGGCGGGCGCGGCGTGATCCTGATGGCGCTCGACGACAAGGAAACGCTCGTGCAGGCGCTGGCGATCGATCCGGCCGGCGTCGTGCTGATCGGCACCGGCCGTGGCGGCAAGGTGCAGGACGACACGCTGTCGTATGCCGGGCTCGCGCCGCACATCGGCAAGCGCGCCCGCAAGGGCCGCGCGCCGGACACGAAGCTCAAGGTCGTCACCGAGTTGCGTCCGCTGCTCGGCTGACGCCGCGTGGTCGACCGGATCGCCGGATCGCTGGTTCGGCCGCGATCGAAGGCCGCACGTCCGCTTCGGCGGGCGTGCGGCTTTTTCTTTCTGGCGCGGGGATGCGGGTAAGCAAGCGTGGCGCTGTCACGCGGAATTTGCAAAATAGTGTGAAATCGCGTCGAGGGTCCGAACCGCCGCGCGGCTGGCGGGTCGAACGTCGCTTGATGCCGCGTGCGACGCGGCCGTTCGCTGCACCCACTCATCACAGGATCGTCCCCATGTCCCACGCCGTTGCCGTCGCGCTGTTTCTTCATCTGCTGGCCGTCGCCGTGTGGGTGGGCGGGATGGTCTTCGCGCACTTCTGCCTGCGCCCCGCGCTGTCCGACCTGTCGCCGCAGCTGCGGCTGCCGCTGATCGAAGGCGTGTTCGGCCGCTTCTTCAACTGGGTGTCCGGGGCCGTGATCGTGATCCTGCTGTCCGGCGGCTTCCTGCTGATGAGCTTCGGCGGCGCGCACGCGACGTGGTCGCTGCACGCGATGGCCGGACTCGGCGTCGTGATGATGCTGATCTTCGGGCACATCCGCTTCGCGCTGTTCCCGCGCATTCGCCGTGCGGTGCAGGCGCAGAACTGGCCGGACGGCGCGCGCGCGGTGAATGCGGTGCGCCTGCTCGTCGTCGTGAACCTCGTGCTCGGCGTCGTCACGATCGGCGCGGCCGTGCTGTCGCGCGGTTTCTGACTGGCTGGCGCAGGCTACTGCCTTCGGCGTAGGCCCGGCGGCACGCGCCGCTAAGCGGCCAGCATCGCGTCGAGCAGCCACGAGCCGGCCGGCCCGAGCGGCCGGTTGCGCGACCAGACCGCATCCACCCGTACACGGCGCGGCCAGCCGCGCGCGCGCAGCTCGCACAGGCGGTCGCGCGCGAAATGCTCGACCATCCAGCGCGGCAGTTCCGCCCAGCCGAACCCGAGTACGGCCATCTCCAGCAGCATCAGGTAGCTCGGCGCCAGCCAGTGCTGCGTGCCGACGACGATCCGGTCGTCGGTGCCGCGGCCTTCCGTTTTCACGTAGGTATTGAGGCGCAGTTCGCGCACGTCGCGTAGCGCGGCGTGCGGCACCTCGGCGTCGCCGTATTCGGCGAGCGCGTGCGTGCGGCCGACGAACAGCCCGATCTCCGATTCCTCGGCTACCGTCGCCGCGCCGATATCGGCCGGGTAGGCCGCGCGCGCGGCCATCAGCCCGAGTTGCGCGCGACCCTGCTGGATCAGGTCGAGCACGTCGTCGTGCTCGGCGATCTGGCATTCGAGCTCGAGCGCCGGAAAGCGCCGTTCGAGCGCCATCAACGTTTCCTCGTAACGCTTCGACTGGTAGGTATCGGACACGACGAGCGTGAGCCGCGCTTCCTCGCCGTGCGCGAGCCGGGCGGCCGTGCGGTCGATCGCCGCGCTGGCCTCGAGCGCGCGCTGCACCTGCGGCAGCAGCGCACGGCCGGCATCGGTGAGCGTCGGCGTGCGCGTCGAGCGGTCGAACAATTGCACGCCGAGATCGATCTCGAGATTCGCGATCGCTTCCGACACGGTCGACTGACGCTTGCCGAGCTTGCGGGCGGCGGCCGTAAACGAGCCGAGCAGCGCCGCTTCGGCGAATGCGAGCAGGGCTTCCGGGGCGTGGTGCATGCAGGGCTCCTCGCAGCGTTATATCGGTAAAACCGATGATATCAAACTGGATTCGCACGGTGCCGCCGATCAGAATGCCCGACATGGATCAAGCAATGCATCGGAGGGCATCATGAAACAGACGAATAAAACGGTGACGGAACGCCTGCTGCACGCGCTGACGTTCGAACTGGTGGCGATCGCGCTGTGCGCGCCGATCGGCGCGTGGCTGCTCGACATGCCGGTGTCGCACGTCGGCGTGCTGACGGTGATGGTGTCGCTGATCGCGATGGCGTGGAACATGACGTTCAACACGCTGTTCGACCGCTTCGAGCGGCGGGCCGGGTTGTCGCGCACGCTCGGCATGCGGGTCGCGCACGCGGTGACGTTCGAGCTCGGCCTCGTCGCGATGGTGGTGCCGGTTGCCGCGTGGTGGCTGAACGTGAGCCTCGTCGAGGCGCTGCTGCTCGACCTCGGCATCGTGCTGTTCTTCCTGCCTTACACGTTCTGCTTCAACCTGGCGTACGACGCGCTGCGCGCCCGCTGGATCGCGCGCCGCGTCGCGGTGCAGGCCGGCTGACGGAGTCAGGCCGGCCAGCGCGAGCAGGGCGACGTCCGCCGCCCGTCAGTGCGCGGCCCACAGCCACACGCTGCACACGGCGGCGACCACGCCGTACACGGCATAGACGGGCACCTTGAAGCGCGTGAAGCACAGCGTCGCGAACGCGCCCGTCAGCCAGTAAACCGGGTCGGCCGGTTCGCGATGCAGGATCTTCACGACGGCGACCACGAGAAAGGCCGTCGTCGCCGCGCGCAGCAGGCGCATCCCGTGCTCGAAGCGCGCATGGCGCTTGAGCCGGAGCAGATGGTTCTGCGCGAATACGACGAGGCACCCCGATGGAATGAACAGCGCGGCGGTGGCGAGCAGCGCACCGACCCACCCGTCGGTCAGGTAGCCGAGAAACGGCACGACGTTCAGCAACGGCCCCGGTGCGACCGGCGACAGCGCGAACGCCAGCGTGAAGTCGTGATCGGAGATGCCCGTCGCCGGCGACACGAACAGCGTCTTGAGTACCGGCAGCGCGGAGAAGCCGCCGCCGAACAGCGTCATGCCCGCGCCCGCGAGGCGCGGCCACAGCAGATCCGCCTGGTAATCGCCCGGCAGCGGCACCGCGAACAGCACGACGAGCACGCCGAGCAGCACGAGCAGGCCGCGATCGCGCTTCGGCAGCGTGAAATCGACCGCGTCGCGTTGCGACGGCCCCGTCAGCCAGCCCGCTGCAAACGCGGCGAACAGAATCCCGACGAAAGCGGCCGGACTATGCGCGAAAGCCAGCAGAATCGTCGATAACGCGGCGATTGCCTGTTCGAGCCGCGTGCGCGCGAGCGAGCGCAACTGCTTGACCCACGTGACGCCGATCAGCGCGGCGAGCACCATCCCGAAGTGATTGATCAGCACCGGCGCGGCCAGCGAGCGGACGAGCGGCGTCTGATAGAAGATCGCGAACAGCGTCATCAGGATTGAGAACGGCAGCACGCTCGCAATGCCGGCGATCCATGCGCCGGCGCGGCCATGCAACGTCTGGCCGACCTGCACGGCGACATTGCAGCCGACGGGGCCCGGTACGAGCCACGCGAGCGCGACGAGATCGCCGAAGACTTGCGGCTCGATGCGCTGCAGCCGCTCCACGTAATGGCGTTCGAGCTGCGCCATCATCGAAAGCCCGCCCCACGAGACGGCCGAAATGCTGGCGACGACCTTGAACAAGGTCCATAGGGAGGCCGGTGCCTCTTCGACACGCGCGGTCGCTTCGACTTCGACGGTTGTCATGATTGTGTGGTTGGCGCGGGGCCAGATCTCTCGCGTAAGGCCGTGGCGACGGCCCGCCGACACGTCGGCCCTCCCGATTGTCCGCCGCGCATCGTGACACTACCATGCGCGAAAACGCTAGTTAATGAACTAAACGACCGGATCGGAAAACGTAACAATTGCGGCGGTGCGCAACGCGCGCCGCGGCTGCAGCGGTGCGGCTCAGCCGCCCGTGCTGCCGGTCGCGCGATGCGCGATGACGTTCGGATGATCGCCGCGCACGCCGAAGCGTGCGATCAGCGCGGGAATCGCATCGGCCGGCACCGGGCGCGAGAACAGGAACCCCTGCGCCTCGATTTCGCCGAGTGCGGACAGCCACGTGATCTGCTCCTCGGTTTCGGTGCCCTCGACGACGACGGTCAGCCCGAGCGAGCGCGCCAGATGCACGATCGACGACACCATCACGCACACGCTGCGATCGGTCGGAATCGCCTGCACGAACGAGCGGTCGACCTTCAGCGTGTCGACGGAGAAGCGGTGCAGGTACGACAGCGACGAATAGCCGGTGCCGAAATCGTCGAGCGCGATCCGGATGCCGAGCTTTTTCAGCGCGACGATCTTCTCGGACACGAGTTCCGGATATTCCATCATCGCGGTTTCGGTGATCTCGATCTCGAGCCGGTTCGCGTCGATGCCGGTGTCCTGCAGCGCCTGCGAGATCGTCTCGATCAGGTCGCCGCGCCAGAACTGCACGGGCGAGATGTTGACCGCGAGCGTCAGCGTGTCGTGGCCTTCGTCGCGCCAGCGCGCGATCTGCTCGCACGCGGTGCGGATCACGAAGTCGCCGATCGGCACGATCAGGCCGGTCGATTCGGCGATCGAGATGAATTCGTTCGCTGAGATCACGCCGTGTTCGGGATGATCCCAGCGTGCGAGCGCCTCGAAGCCGGTGATGTAGCGGTGCGTGAGGTCGATCTTCGGCTGATACGCGAGGAACAGCTGCCCCTCGGCGAGCGCGACACGCAATTGCTGTTCCCAGCGCATCAGGTGGTCGGCGCGGTGCGACAGGTGCGGCGCATAGAACTGGTAGCAGTTCTTGCCGGCATCCTTCGCGCTGTACATCGCGAGGTCGGCCTTTTTCAGCAGGTCGATCTCGCTTTCGTTCGCGACGGTGTGCAGCGCGATGCCGATGCTCGCATGCAGCACGAACGAACTGCCGCGTACGTCGAACGGCTCGCTGAACATCCGGATGATCGCCTCCGCGAGCCGCACCGCGCGCCGCTCGACGTCGTCGCCCTTCATCACGACGACGAACTCGTCGCCGCCGATGCGCGCGAGCGAGCCTTCGTCGCCGACCGCATCGGCCAGGCGCGACGCGGTCATCTGCAGCACGATGTCGCCGGCGTTGTGGCCGAGCGTGTCGTTGACGGTCTTGAAGTTGTCGAGATCGATGAACAGCAGGCCGAGCCGTGACAGGCTGGCGGGCATCGACACGTCGTTGCGCAGCCCGCGCAGCGTCGCATAGCGGTTCGCGAGGCCGGTGAGCAGGTCGTATTCGGCGAGCTGCGTCATTTCGCGCTCGCGGCCGAGCAGCTTGCCGATCAGCCCCGTCGCGACGCCGAAGAACGCGAGCATCGCGAGCGTGATGAAGCTCGTCATCAGCAGGTAGACGTTGCGCGTGTGGGTGTAGTCCGCGAACTCTTCCGTCTGCGACAACCCGACCATCACCGCGAGCGGGTAGCCGTCGAGGTGGCGGTACGACACGATGCGCGTCACGCCGTCGATCGGATCGACGATCGTGCCCGTCACACGCTCCGCGATCGGGTAGACGCCCGACGCCGAAAACGCGCCCGGCGCGTTGTTGACCGAGCCCGTGCGCCGCGCGAGCACCGCGCCCGTGTCGGACACGACCGCGATCACGCCTTCCTTGCCGATGGCCGCGTTGTTGTAGAAATCGTTCGTGAAGTAGCTCGGGTCTTCCGACACCACGACGATGCCCGCGAAGCTGCCGTCCGGATTGTTCAGGCGCCGCGTCATCTGCAGCGTCCAGTGGCTCGACACGCGGCCGAACACCGGCTTGCTGATGAAGAGGCGGTCGTCGTTGTGCGCGAGGTGGACCTTGAAGTGCTCGCGGTCGGACAGGTTGATCGGCTGCGGATGGAGTTCGGCGGTGTTCGCGAACAGGATGCCTTTCGCGTTGACGAGCGACACCTGGATCAACGTGTCGCTCGGCACGACGCCTTTCTCGACGGCGCTCGCGAGATTGAAGCGCGCCGGCGACTTCTCGAATTCGAACTTGACGAAGCGGGTGATCTGGTCGACCTGGTGGATCGCCTTGACCGTATGCTGCTCGAGCGCGGACGACAGGATCGCCGCGGAGGCCGCTGCTTCCTTGTACGCACTGTCCTTTTCAACGGACAGCCGCGCGATGATCACGGCCCACAGCAGCGCGAGCGCCAGCATCCCGAGCAGCGGGATGGCAAACAGCGCACGCCGGCGCGATTTGCGCGGCGCGCGTAGCGGTCGGTTCGGCGGCGTGTGGTTGGACCGGGCGGAACTCATCGAAGAGGGCGGCGTCCTGCTCGCGTGCGCCATCCGTCTGGATGGCCGGCTATGGTTCGGATTGTCCCGACGTCTGTTCGTTCGCGGGACGCGCAACCATGGACAGACCTCCGAAACAACGGATTAGGCCCGATATTACTGGCTGGAACGTTTTTGCGATAGCTGGGCAAAGCGCGGAGCGCCGGACGAGCCGGCGCCATCGCACATCGCGAAATGTCAGTCGGGCGACCGGAACGTGCCGTCGACGACCGTGACGACGTGGCCGCCGATCCAGGTCGTGCCGTCTGCGTCGTAGCTGACGAAGACGCGGCCGTCGCGGCCGATCGCCGTGCCCTGGCGGGCCGTATACGACGAGCCGGGGCGGCGTTCCTGCCGCGTCAACAGCCCGGCCAGCGCGGCGTTCGCGCTGCCGGTGACGGGGTCCTCGCCGGGGATGCCGAACTTGCCGCCCGTCATCAGGCAGCGGATCTCGAACGTCGCCGGGCCGCCTTCGGCGTGCGGCGCGTAGACGGCGAGGCCGTCCACGCCGTAGCGGTGGGTCAGCGCCGCCAGCGCGGCCGGATCGGGTGACAGGCCGATGCACGCGTCGGCCGACTTCAGCCGCACGACGAGCCACGGCGCGCCGTTGTCCACCGCGCACGGCTCGGCGTCCAGGTCGAGCGCGTCGCTGCAGAGCGCGGCGGCCAGTACCGCGTAGTCCGAACGGTCGAGCGGCGTGACGCGTGCCGGCGGCGCGGCGAACGCCCAGCCGTCGACCTGCTCGCGCAGCGCGACGCGGCCGACCCCGCACTGCTGGATCAGCCGGCCCGGCGTGCGGGGCCGCGCGCCGCTTTCCAGGAACGCGTGCGCGGTGCCGAGCGTCGGATGGCCGGCGAACGGCAGTTCGCCGCCCGTCGTGAAGATCCGCACGCGGTAATCGGCTTCCGGATCGGTCGGCGTGCAGAGAAACGTCGTTTCCGACAGGTTCGTCCAGCGGGCGATCTCGAGCATCGCGTCGTCGCCGAGCGAATCGGCGTCGAACACCACGGCGAGCGGATTGCCCTTGAACGGCACCGACGTGAACACGTCGACCTGCTTGAAGCGAACGAAACGGCCGGGCATCGCGCGGCGCCCGTTACGCGACTTCGGCGATCAGCTCGATCTCGACGCACGCGCCGAGCGGGATCTGCGCGACGCCGAACGCCGAGCGCGCATGCTTGCCCGCGTCGCCGAACACTTCGGCGATCAGCTCCGACGCGCCGTTCGTCACGACGTGCTGCTCGGTGAAGTCGAGCGTCGAGTTGACGAGGCTCATCAGCTTGACGATGCGCGTGACCTTGTTCAGGTCGCCGGTGTGCGCGTGCAGCGTCGCGAGCAGGTCGATCGCGATCGAGCGGGCGGCCGCCTTGCCGTCTTCCGTTTGCAGATCCGCGCCGAGCTTGCCGGCCCAGACCTTGCCGTCCTTCTTCGCGATGTGGCCCGACAGGTAGACCGTGTTGCCGCTTTGCGCGCTCATCACGTAGGCCGCGGCCGGTGCGCCGGCGGTCGGGAGCTCGATGCCGAGCGACTTCAGTTTGTCGTAGACGTTAGCCATGCGTTCGATTCCTCGTAGAGAGTCGTGACAGGGAAAAAGGGGATCAGAGGCGCTCGCGCAGCAGCTTGCCGAGGCGCGCGACGCCTTCCTCGATCTTCTCGGGCGGCACCGTCACGAACGACAGGCGCAGCGTGTTCTGCTGCGCGTTCTCCGCGAAGAACGGCGCGCCCGGCACGAAGGCGACGTGATTGTCGACGGCCGCGGCGAGCAGCGTCATGCTGTCGATCTGCGCGGGCAGGTTCACCCAGATGAACATCCCGCCTTCCGGGCGGTTCCACGTGACGCCTTCCGGCATGTGGCGCGCAAGCGCGCCGAGCATCGCGTCGCATTGCGCGCTGTACAGCTCGCGGATCGTCGGGATGTGCTCGTCGAGGAAGCCGTCCTTGATCACTTCGTGCGCGATGCGCTGCGTGAGCGTCGGCGTGTGCAGGTCGGTGGCCTGCTTGGCCTGCACGAGCTTGAAGTGGAGTTCCTCGGGCGCGATGATGTAGCCGATCCGCAGGCCCGGCGCGAGCACCTTCGAGAACGTGCCGAGGTGCACGACGTGGTCGGGCGCCATCGACAGCATCGTCGGCAGCGGCTCGCCCTGGTAGTTCAGCGCGCCGTACGGATCGTCCTCCAGCACCGGGAACGGGCTCGACTGCGCGAACGCGGCGAGCGCGCGGCGGCGCTCGACGGGCAGGCGGCGGCCGGTCGGGTTCTGGAAGTTCGGCTGCGCGTACAGCAGGCGCGCGCCTTGCGTGAGTTCGGGGGCAAGGCCTTCCGGCAGCAGGCCCTGCTCGTCGGTTGGCACCTGCACGTAGCGTGGCTCGTACAGCGAGAACGATTGCAGCGCGCCGAGGTAGGTCGGCGTTTCGACGAGGATCGGGCTGCCCGGATCGATCAGCGCCTTGCCGAGCAGGTCGAGCGCCTGCTGCGAGCCGGTCGTGATCAGCACCTGCGACACGCGCACGCTGTAGCGCTCGGCGATCCATTCGCGCAACGGCAGGTAGCCTTCGGTCGCGCTGTACTGGAGCGCGGCGGCCGGCGCGTCGCGCAGCACGCGGTCGGCGGCGGCACGCATGCGTTCCGCCGGGAACGTCGCGGGGGCGGGCAGGCCGCCGGCGAACGAGATGACCTCGGGGCGTTCCGTGACCTTCAGGATCTCGCGGATCGCGGAGCTCGTCAGCTTGCGGGCGCGTTCGGAAAGCTGCCAGTGCGGCGGATGCAGGTCGTTCGGATTCATAGTCTCCTCGTTCGGATATCGTGGTCAGTCAAGAAAGGTCGTTCGGGCGCATCGCTTCGACGCTGCCGGGTGGGCAGCGCCGGCACGATGAAGCCTTCGCGGCTGGGTAAGCACGGCCAGTCAGGCAAAACCGATCAGGCAAAACGTTCATTATGGCGCACCTCATCAGCCGGCGCGAGCGGCGCGCGGCGCCGTGGCCACCGCCGAGCGGCGCCCGAGCACCACGGTCGCGATCACCGCGGCCGCGAACAGCCACGTCGACGACGTGACCGTTTCGCCGAACAGCAGCGCGGAAAAGGCGATCGTGAAGAAGATCTGCAGCAGCTGCACCTGGCCGACGCGCGCGGTGCCGCCCATCGCGAGCCCCGCGTACCACGCGAAAAAGCCGATGAATTGAGAAAAGAGGGTCACGTAGCCGAACGCGAGCCACGTGCGCGGCGCGAGCGGGCCCGGATGCGCGGCGTGCTGCATCCAGGCGAGCCAGCCGACCGGCAGCACGAGGAAGGGGGCCGACACGACGAGCGCCCAGCAGATCACCTGCCAGCCGCCGATCTGGCGTGCGAGGCGCGCGCCTTCCGCATAGCCGAGCGCGCCGATGCCCACCGCGACGAGCATCAGCGCGTCGCCGGCCTGCACGGCGCCGCCGCCGTCGCGCAGCGCGAACGCGATCACGAGCGCGCTGCCGGCCACCGCGCTGGCCCAGAACGCCTTCGACGGCCGTTCGTGCGACAGCCATGCCGCGTACAGCGCGACGAACAGCGGTTGCAGACCGTTGACCACCGCGCCGTGCGAGGCCGGCACGCTCTTCATCGCCCACGCGGAAAACACCGGATACGCGATGATCACGCCGGCCGACGTGATCGCGAGGCTTTTCAGTTGCGCGCGGGTCGGCAGCGGCTCGCGGCGCCACCACAGCAGCAGGCCGGCCGGCACGGCGGCGGCGAGCGCGCGGCCGAGCCCGTTGAGCAGCGGATTGAGTTCGGATACGACGATCCGCGTCATCGGCAGCGTCAGGCTGAAGATCATCACGCCGATGAGGCCGAGCAGCATGCCCCGGGTTTCGCGCGAATTCATGTACTGGGTGTCTCCGTATTGCAGGGTGGGGAATCGGGCGGGCGCTCAGCGCAGCGTGCGCGCGCCGTGCGGCGTATCGAATTCGGCGACGAGGGCCGGCGCGCCGTCGGTGGACTCGACGTCGAGCAGGTGGGCGGCGCCGAGCCAGTCGAGCTGCTCGCGGATCGTATCCGCACGCGGGTGGACGCCCTCGAGCACCTTCAGCGCGACGCCGCCGTTCGGCAGCGATTCGGCCGGATGGCGCGGGCTGTCCCACTGGATCAGCGATGGCACGAGGCCGTCGCCCGCGCCCTGCCACGCGGGGAAGCTGCCGTCGTCGGGCACCGTGAGGCCCCAGCTCAGATCACCGCGTCGCATTGCGACGACGGGCGCGATGCGGGCCGGGTACTGGCGCTGCCACAGCGCGAGCTGGCGCGGGCGGTCGACGCGCGCGACCCAGTGCGCGAGAAACGGGCCTTGCGCGAGTCGCGCGTGCATCGACGGGGCGTCGAGCCCGAACAGCCGCGCGCGCGGCGGCTTCGCATCGTCGCCCGGCGCGGGTGCGTCGGGGTCGATCGCGATCACTTCGAGGTAGAGCCCGCCCCACGCACCGAACAGCGCATTGTGGGTCCGCATCAGCGGGTGGCGGCCGCCGCCGGCCGGTTCGATGCCGAGCGCGTCGGCGACATGGCGCACGCCTTCGTCGAGGGTGCGCGCGGCGATCACGAGATGGTCGAGTGTCAGGGAGCGGGCTGGCATGAGCGTCGGTCGGGAAGCGAAAGTGTCATGGTAGGCGGGCGCCGGGCCGGGTGGAGGCCGGACCGGCCGGCGCACCGGCCGCGACGCGGGCCGGCGGGCGCAGCGCCATGTGCGGCCGGGTCGGACCGATGGCCGCACGATCGCCATTCCGGTCAACTGTAATCGTCGCTACCGGCACAGTAACGGTACAATCGGCACGATAGCCTTCGGTACAGTTGGAGCTGCCGCCCATGTCCACCGTCCCACTCGCCCAGATTCCCGCGCCGCACGACACGGCCACGCTCACACTCGTCGACCAGCTGGTCCAGTGGGCGCGGCGACGCATCGACGAACGCGTGTTTCGTCCCGGCATGCGCATGCCGTCGATCCGCAAGCTCGCGCTCGACAAGAGCGTGTCGCGCTTCACCGTCGTCGAGGCCTACGAGCGGCTCGTCGCGCAGGGCTACCTCGACTCGCGGCGCGGCTCCGGCTTCTACGTGCGCGAGCGCACGGGCGCCGGCCCGCAGCCGGCCGACGGCGTCGCGCGCACGGCCGAGGCCGCGCCCGTGCACAACACGATCGACGTCGTCTGGCTGCTGCGCAACATGCTGCACACCGTCAGCCCGGAGAAGGGCCCGGGCCTCGGCTACCTGCCGGGCCGCTGGCTTGACGGCGAGCTCATCACCGGCGCACTGCGCGCGCTCGGGCGCCAGTCGGGCGCGCAGATGCTCGGCTTCGGCACAGCGCAGGGCTTTCTGCCGCTGCGCCAGCAACTGCAGACGCGCCTCGCCGAAGTCGAGATCGGTGCGAAGCCCGAACAGATCGTGCTGGTTTCCGGCATCACGCAGGCGATCGACCTGATCTCGCGGATCTACATGCGGCCGGGCGATGCGGTGATCGTCGGCGATCCCGCGTGGTTCCAGATGTTCGGCCGTTTCGCGGCGCAAGGCGCGCAGCTCGTCGGGATGCCGTATACGCCCGACGGCCCCGACCTCGATGCGCTCGAAACTCTGGTGCAGATGTGGCGGCCGAAGATGCTCGTGATCAACTCGGTGCTGCAGAACCCGACCGGCACGTCGCTGTCGGCCGCGCAGGCGTTCCGGATCCTGAAGCTCGCGGAGGCCTACGACTTCCTCGTCGTCGAGGACGACGTGTACGGCGACCTGTGCCCGCCGAGCTATCCGGCCACGCGCCTGGCGAGCCTCGACCAGTTGAAGCGGGTGATCTATCTCGGCAGCTATTCGAAGACGCTCGCGGCGAACCTGCGGGTCGGCTACGTGGCCTGCGCGCCGGAGATCGCGAAGGCGGTCACCGACCAGAAGATGCTGGTCGGGATGACCACGCCCGAACTCAACGAGCGCGTGCTGTACAAGATCCTGACCGAAGGGCATTACCGGCGCCACGTCGAGCGGCTGCGCGCGCGGCTCGACGGCGTGCGCGACAAGACCGCGCGGATGCTCGAGCGCACGGGGCTCGGGCTCTTCACGATGCCGGCGGCCGGGATGTTCCTGTGGGCCGACACGGGTGTCGATTCGGACGCGCTCGCGGCGGTCGCGCACGAGGCCGGCTTCCTGCTGACGCCGGGCAGCCTGTTCTCGCCGCAGCAGTCGCCGTCCACGTGGATGCGCTTCAACGTCGCGAATTGCGGCGATCCGGCGCTGCCCGGGCTGCTGGCGCGCTATATCGACTCGGCGGTGCGGCGCGCGTCGTGATGCGGAACGGGTGGCTTCGCGTTGCTTTGCCGCGACGCGGCAAGTTGCACGCGCTACTACTTCAGGCGCGCCATGCTGCAACTTAGCGCATCCGCGCTATCGCGCTGGTAGCCGTCCAGGCTCCGGTAACCCTTTGCGATCCAGTAATCGGGGTAAGCCGGGTCGAAATTCAGCGATATCACGCCGAAACCGCAGGCTCGTCCCTGTAGCAAGAAGGCGATTTTCGGCTTGGCCGCGGTCAGGTCGCTTTCAATCACCCGATACGGGCGCTTCGCGCAATGGGCGAAAGGCGTGTGCCATTCGATCGTTTTTTCGGTCACACGAAGTTGGCCATCGCATTGCCGGCCATGACCGACGAACGCCCCGGTAAGCGGCTGATTGCCGGCCTGCGCAACACCTGCCAGCAGCGCGGTAGCAAGGCTCAACCCTTGGGTAATTCTCACGGCGCGCATACCGGTTCCTTGCCCTGTCGAATCGTCGCCAGCGCATAATCGAGCTTCTTTGCGTAGGTGTCGGGCGCTTTCGTGTTGTAAAGTCGACCGACGTTTGCCGTAGTCATCGGCTGCCAGCCCATGATGACTTTGCGTATCGCGGCTTTCTGATATTTCAAGACTTGTCCCGGGCGTAACGTGCCGATACCCGGATTGAGTGCGCGCAGTGTGTCGGTTGTCGAACCCTGTTGTCGGGCAATTTTGTCCAGGCTATCGCCAGGCTTGACGGAAATTTCGTACGTTCGTCGATCCGGGTCCGGTACGCTTTGCATCGAGAAATTCGCCAGGCGCATGAGCAGATAACCGATAGCGGCGCGGATGTTGTAAGCAGGCACGGCCCGTGCATTCGCGCGGGTCAGTCGCGATTGGGTCGACGCCGGCAAGATAAGATCGCCCCCTTCTTTGCCTGACAGCAGACCGTCCAGGCCTGGGTCGTCGTACATGCCGATCTGCATTGGATTGGATGCCCATAATGGATCTCTGGCGCCAGTCTCGACCCATGCCATCGCCTTGATGAGCTGCCAGTCCAACGGACGGTAACCCGCCACGCCGGCAAGGTGCCGATTGTATTCGCCTGCTGCCGCCCGAAGCTCGCAATCGTAGATGTGCCATTTTGGATCGTCAGCGGCCGACATAATGCCATCTTGCCATTTCTCGTAACCGGTTTTCGCGGGTGAGGGGGTGGTCATATCGGGTTGTCTCGGTGTTGAGTGTCATGCGTTCCAGCGCTGATTCGGTCCCCGCTCTCTCGCAGCGCGGATCGGGGCGCGTCCAGCATTTCAACAAATTTCCGTCCGCGGAAACATCGGACACGTTCGAATCTATGCGGATTGGTATCGGTTCGGTCAGCCGCACAGACGGAATCTGCGATTCGCTTGCCGCAATCGTCCGAGGTCCCTTGAAATCGAGTCGTTCGTCCCCAGATGAGCGCGCAAACCCGTTCGGCACGGCGTGGCGGGGCGCCTATCAAGTTCAAGTAAGAGGAAACAGCATCCATGGCACACGAAACGATGAGCTTTCAGGCAGAGGTCAAGCAACTCCTCCACCTGATGATCCATTCGCTCTACAGCAACAAGGAAATCTTCCTGCGCGAACTGGTGTCGAATGCGTCCGACGCGGCCGACAAGCTGCGTTTCGAAGGGCTCGCGGATAGCGCGCTGTACGAGAACGATCCGAACCTGCGCATCCGCATCGGCTACGACAAGGCCGCGCGCACGATCACGATCGACGACAACGGCATCGGCATGAGCCGCGACGAGGCGATCGCGAACCTCGGCACGATCGCGCGTTCGGGCACCAAGGAATTCTTCACGAAGCTGTCGGGCGACCAGCAGAAGGATGCGGCGCTGATCGGGCAGTTCGGCGTCGGCTTCTACTCGGGCTTCATCGTCGCCGACAAAATCACCGTCGAGACGCGTCGCGCGGGCTTGCCGGCGAACGAAGCCGTGCGCTGGGAAAGCGCGGGCGAGGGCGATTTCACGATCGACGCGATCGAGCGCGCGCAGCGCGGCACGACGATCACGCTGCACCTGCGCGAAGGTGAGGACGAGCTGCTGTCGTCGCATCGCCTGAAGTCGATCATCCAGAAGTATTCCGACCACATCGCGCTGCCGATCCTGATGCGCAAGGAAGAGTGGGATCAGGAAAAGGGCGAGATGGTCCTGAAGGACGAGGACGAGACCGTCAACCAGGCGAGCGCGCTGTGGACGCGTTCGAAGAGCGACGTCACCGACGAGCAGTACACGCAGTTCTACCAGCACATCGCGCACGATCACCAGGATCCGCTCACGTGGACGCACAATCGCGTCGAGGGCCGCAGCGAATACACGCAGCTGCTGTTCGTGCCGGCGCACGCGCCGTTCGACCTGTGGAACCGCGACTATCGCGGCGGCCTGAAGCTGTACGTGAAGCGCGTGTTCATCATGGACGACGCCGAGCAGCTGCTGCCGCAATACCTGCGCTTCGTGAAGGGCGTCGTCGATTCGGCCGACCTGCCGCTGAACGTGTCGCGCGAGATCCTGCAGGAAAGCCGCGACGTGAAGGCGATCCGCGAAGGCGTGACCAAGCGCGCGCTGTCGATGCTCGAGGAACTCGCGAACGCGGAAGACGATGCCGGCAAGGACAAGTACAAGACGTTCTGGGGCGCGTTCGGCCAGGTGCTGAAGGAAGGTCTCGGCGAGGATCACGCGAACCGCGAGCGCATCGCGAAGCTGCTGCGCTTCGCGTCGACGCACGGCGACACCGACGCGCAGGACGTGTCGCTCGCCGACTACGTGTCGCTCGCCGACTACGTGTCGCGCATGAAGCCCGAGCAGACCAAGATCTACTACGTGACCGCCGATACGTGGCAGGCCGCGAAGAACAGCCCGCATCTGGAAGTGTTCCGCAAGAAGGGCGTCGAGGTGCTGTTGCTGACCGACCGCGTCGACGAATGGATGCTGTCGTTCCTGCACGAATTCGACGGCAAGCCGCTCGCGAGCGTGGCCCGCGGCGATCTCGATCTCGGCGAGCTGAACGACGAGGAGAAGAAGGCGCAGGAGCAAGCCGGCGAGGCGATCAAGCCGGTCGTCGAGAAGATGAAGGAAGCGCTCGGCGACAAGGTGAAGGAAGTGCGCGTCACGTTCCGCCTGACCGATTCGCCGTCGTGTCTCGTCGCGGACGACAACGACATGAGCGGCTACCTGCAGCGGATGCTGAAGGCGGCCGGCCAGAACGCGCCGGCGATGCAGCCGATTCTCGAGATCAATCCTGAGCACGCGCTCGTGAAGCAGCTGAACGCCGACAGCGCCGATTTCGGCGACTGGTGCCATCTGCTGTTCGATCAGGCGCTGCTGGCCGAAGGCGGCATGCTCGACGATCCGGCGAGCTTCGTGAAGCGGACCAACGCGCTGCTGCTGTCGCGCGCCGCGTGAACGCGCGCATGCGATTCGACGGCGCGCAGGCCGGCTGGCGCGAGACGCCGCGGCCTGGCTGCACGCTCGACCAGCGCGACTGGCTGACGCGCGGCGGATCGCTGACCGCGCACCTCGCGCGGCTCGGCCGCGTGAGCGTGCGCGTGACGCGCGAGGCCGTCGACGCGCCGTGGTTCGACGAGCCCGACGCACTCGCGAGCTCGCCGCGCGCGCCGATGTGGGTGCGCGAGGTGATCCTGTCGGTCGACGGCACGCCGTACGTCGCCGCGCACAGCATCGCGCCGCTCGCGGCCAGCAAGGGCGTGTGGCAGGCGATGCGGCGGCTGCGCACGCGGCCGCTCGCGGAACTGCTGTACAGCGATCCGCAGGTCGAGCGCTCGGCGCTCGTGAGCAGGCGCGTGATCGCCGGCCATCCGCTGTATGCGCTCGCGAGCCATGCATTGCAGGGCGCGCGCGCGCCGCACGCGTTTGCCGCGCGGCGCTCGGTGTTCCAGCGGCACGGCAAGCCGCTGATGGTCACCGAGTGCATGCTGCCGGCGCTGTGGCGCCATCTCGATGCGCACGGCGACGGGCCGCGATCGGTCGGGCCGCACGGAGACGCGTGATGTTGCGGGGATTTCCGCCGGTCGTCGCACCGGACACGCACACGATGATCCTCGGCAGCTTTCCGGGCGAGGCGTCGCTCGACGCCGCGCAGTACTACGCGCATCCGCGTAACCAGTTCTGGCGGCTGCTCGGCGCGGTGCTCGGCGAGCCGTCGCTGCATGAACTGCCGTACGATGCGCGGCTTGCGCGTGTGCTGTCATACGGCATCGGCATCTGGGATGTGCTCGACGCGTGCCATCGACAGGGCAGTCTCGATTCCGCGATCAGGAACGCGCAGCCGAACGACTTCGATTCGCTGCGCGAGCATGCGCCGTTGCTCAAGCGCGTGTGCTTCAACGGCAAGACGGCAGGGCGGTTCGCCGACGTGATCGGCGCGGCGGGTTATGAAACCCTCGTGTTGCCTTCGTCGAGCCCGGCGAATGCGATGCTGTCGTTCGAGCAGAAGCTGGCGCTTTGGCGCGCACTTCGCGCCTGAGACGCGTCGGATTCCGAGTCTCTCCCGGTCAGGGCTTCGCCTCGCCTTGCCAGGCGCCCGTGGTCGACGCAATGCGACTTTGTGCGGCGACGAGTTGATCATCGGTGGTCGCCACCAGCCACAGACTGGAGAGCCATCCCTGGCGATCTGGCGGTGCATGGTCCGTCGCCGTATGCGTCATGGCCGCCGCGAGCCTGCCCGAATGTCGTTTCAGTTTGGCATAGGTTCGGTCGACCGAACGGGCTTTTTATTGCAAGAAAGTAAAGGACCGGCACGTACGCGGATCAGGCAGGCGGCGGGTTTCGCGGATTTCGATGGTCGTCGTATCAGCAGTCGAAACGGACCGGAACATCGACGCGTACCGGCGGTGGGCGCGCGTGGCGCTCGTCACGCGCCGTTGCGTGCGACGCTCAATCGTCCTTGCCCCATCGCCAGCGCGGTTTCTCGCCCTTGAGCCAGCACACCGCGGTCAGCAGCGCGGCCAGCACCACGGTGCAGGCACCGTACGCAATCGGCGAACGCTGCGGCGGCACGAGCCACGCGCTCGCAGTGACGCCGATCGCGAACAGCAGCCGCACGACCCACCACTGCCACGCCACCGGCAACCCCCAGCCCCAGCCGTAGCGCTTCGCGGGAAACCAGATCTTCTTGTCGTTCGAGGTCATGCGCGCTCCTGTGATCCGCGACTGCAGCGTGGCGCCGACGGGATTCGGCGTCACGCGTGGCCGGACCCGCGGCGCGGCCCCGACCCCCACCAATGCTATCCTCTCGTCCGCTCATCCAGCGTCATCCAGCATCACCCAGCGAGATTCAACCATCATGACCCGACTGATCAAGCGCGCGTCCGCCGAGGCGCGCGCGTTCAAGCAACGCAAGCCGTCCGCGTACAACGGCTCCGAAAAACTCCAGCCGCCGCGCGTGAAGCGCCGCCCGGATATCGACGAGCACGACGACGTGCCGGTGCTCGAAGCGCCGCGCAAGCCGCGCTTCGCGCCCGTGACGTTCTCCGAAGAAGGCGGCGTGCGCTTCCTGCACTTCGGCACCGAGTGGGTGCAGGGCGCGATGCGGATCTCGAAGCCGCTGCATATCGAGCTCGAATACGCGCAGCAGATGATGGCGTGGCTGCTGTTTCTCGAAACGCCCGAGCGGATCGTCCAGCTCGGGCTCGGCACCGGCGCGCTGACCAAGTTCTCGCACCGTTTCCTGCCGCACGCGAAGGTCGAGGCCGTCGAGCTGAACCCGGCCGTGATCGTCGCCGCGCGCACGATGTTCGCGCTGCCGCCCGACGACGCGCGCCTCGTCGTGCACGAAGCCGACGCATGGGATTTCGTCAACGATCCGGCCAACCGCGGCACGACGGGCGCGATCCAGATCGACCTGTACGACGCGACCGCGCGCGGCCCCGTGCTCGACAGCGTCGCGTTCTACCGCGCGGTGCGTGGCTGTCTCGCCGACGCCGGCATCGCGACGATCAACCTGTTCGGCGATCATCCGAGCTTCGTGCGCAACATGAAGCACCTGAACGCGGCGTTCGATCACCGCGTGATCGCGCTGCCCGAGGTGCACGACGGCAACCGGATCGCGATCGCGTTCTCGGGCCCCGCGCTTGACGTGCCGTTCGCGCAGCTGGAAGCCCGCGCGAAGCTGATCGAGGAGACGCTGAAGCTGCCCGCGCGCAAGTGGGTGAAAGCTTTGAAAGCAACGACCGGCGCCCGCGACGCCGCGTTCGCGATCTGACGTCGCATGCACCGGCGACGGGCCGGTGCAACCGCGCGACAAGGGGCGGATCACCTCGGGTTCGCCCCCGCTTGACCGTGTGCTCGCGGCTCCTATACTGGCGCGAAGCCAGGGGAGCCGCAGCCTACCCGTTTTGCCGCTCCTCTCGGCGCCGTACCCGCTCAACAAGATCGATAACCGGGATAGAAGAGGAGACGTCATGGCTCACGATGCCGACGCCAACCGGGCCGCCAAGCGCTGGCTCTGGCTGCTGGTACTGCCGCTGATCGCGATGGTCTGGGTACCGTCGTACAGCAAGATCGAACCGCAATGGCTCGGTTTTCCGTTTTTCTACTGGTACCAGCTGCTGTGGGTCTTCATCAGCGCGGTGATTACCGCGTTCGTGTATTTCAAGACCAAGAACGCGTGGAAGGCGAGCGGTACGCAAGGAGGTGCGCAATGAATCTCGGCGCGACCTTCGTCTTCGTCCTGCTGTTCATCGGCGTCACGATCATCGGTTTCCTGGCCGCGAACTGGCGGCGCGGCGATCTTGCCCATCTCGACGAATGGGGCCTCGGCGGACGCCGCTTCGGCACGATCGTCACGTGGTTCCTGCTCGGCGGCGATCTCTACACGGCCTATACGTTCGTCGCGGTGCCCGCGCTCGTGTTCGGCGCCGGCGCGATGGGCTTCTTCGCGCTGCCGTACACGATCCTGATCTATCCGTTCGCGTTCGTCGTGTTCCCGAAGCTGTGGAGCATCGCGAAGCGGCACGGCTACGTGACGGCCGCGGATTTCGTCAATGCGCGCTACGGCAGCCGGATGCTCGCGCTGGCGATCGCGGTGACGGGCATCCTCGCGACGATGCCGTACATCGCGCTGCAGCTCGTCGGCATCGAGGTGGTGATCGGCGCGCTCGGCTTCGACACGACCGGCTTCGTCGGCGACCTGCCGCTCATCATCGCGTTCGCGATCCTCGCCGCTTACACGTACACGTCCGGGCTGCGTGCGCCCGCGATGATCGCGATCGTGAAGGACGTGCTGATCTACGTCACGATCGCCGCCGCGGTCATCGTGATCCCCGCGAAGCTCGGCGGCTTCGGGCACATCTTCTCCGCGGTGCCGCCCGCGAAGCTGCTGCTGAAGGCGCCCGACGCGGCGAGCCTGAACGGCTACAGCGCGTACGCGACGCTCGCGATCGGCTCGGCGCTCGCGCTGTTCCTGTATCCGCACTCGGTCACGGCGATCCTGTCGTCGTCCTCGGGCAACTCGATCCGCCGCAACATGGCGATGCTGCCCGCGTATTCGTTCGTGCTCGGCCTGCTGGCGCTGCTCGGCTACATGGCGCTCGCCTCCGGCGTGAAGGACATGCCGCAGTACGCGCCGTACTTCAAGGCGTTCGGCCCGAACTTCGCGGTGCCCGCGCTGTTCCTCGAGTACTTCCCGTCGTGGTTCGTCGGCGTCGCGTTCGCGGCGATCGGCATCGGCGCACTGGTGCCGGCGGCGATCATGTCGATCGCGGCCGCGAACCTGTACACGCGCAACATCCATCGCGAGTTCGTGAACCGCAACATGTCGCACGACCAGGAAACGCACGTCGCGAAGCTCGTGTCGCTGATCGTGAAGGTCGGCGCGGTGGCGTTCATCCTCGGGTTGCCGCTGACCTACGCGATCCAGCTGCAACTGCTCGGCGGGATCTGGATCATCCAGACGCTGCCCGCGATCGTGCTCGGCCTGTACACGCGCGTGCTCGACCATCGCGGCCTGCTGGCCGGCTGGGCGGCAGGCATCGTGTGCGGCACGTGGATGGCGGTCTCGCTGAAGCTGGCGAGTTCGATCTTCACGATCCACCTGTTCGGCCTCGCGATTCCCGGCTACGCGGCCGTGTGGTCGCTGGTCGTGAACCTGGTGGTGTCGGTGGTAGTGAGCGTGCTGGTGCGCGCGATGGGGATGACGCATGCGGAGGATCGCACGCGGCCGGAGGATTATCTCGACGTCGTCGAGGGCTGATACGGGCCGTGCGCGGCGGTGTGCCGCGCACGCGCCACGCGGCAACGAAAAACGCCCGCCACCGCAAGGTGGCGGGCGTTCGTTCTTGCGTCAGCCCTGCGCGCGTTTCGCGAGTTCGTCGCGCTGCGACAGATCCTCGACGTTGACCATCCAGTGCACGCCGAAACGATCCTTCGCCATCCCGAAGCCGAGCGCCCAGAACGTCTTGCCGAACGGCATCGTCACTTCGCCGCCGTCGGCGAGCGCATTGAACAGCTTCTGGCCTTCGTCGACCGTCGCCGGGTTCAGCGACAGCGAATAGCCGGCGTGCGCGGCGCCTGCCGGCTGGCTGCAGTCCCCGTCCGAGCACATGATCATCGACTCGCCGATCGTGAAACTCGCGTGCATCACCTTGTCGGCCATCTCGGGCGACATCGGGTAATCGGGATTCGGCGGGGCGTCCTTGAAGTGCATCTTGAACATCGTCTTCGCACCGAGCGCCTTTTCGTAGAACTGAAGGGCTTCGTCGGCACGACCGTAGAACGTCAGGTACGGTTGAACTTGCATTGTTGTCTCCTGGGATGTGCCATGCCGGCGCGTCGGCGCTGGCGTGGCGTCGTGCAAGACTGACTGGGGAAAGGGCGCATCGGGAGGCGGCCGTCGCACCCGTGACGTGGATTGTAGTGCGCGCGCTTGACGATGGAATGAAAAATAAAACGGCTGCGAACGCGAAGTTCGCAGCCGTTTTCGGCGCGTGTGCTGACGCCTGTTGTCAGTCTTGCTGACAGCCGCTGACGCGCAGGTTCAGCGCAGTGCGTCGATCAGCTTCTCGAGCTTCACCGCGTCGGCGGCGAATACGCGGATGCCTTCGGCGAGCTTTTCGGTCGCCATCGCTTCATCGTTCAGCTGGAAGCGGAACGATGCCTCGTCGATCGCGACGCGCTCGGCCGGCTTGTCCTGCAGCGTGTCCGGCGACAGCTTGCGTGCGACCGTGTCGTTGCTCTCCTGCAGCTTCTGCAGCAAATCGGGACTGATCGTCAGCAGGTCGCAGCCGGCGAGCTCGATGATCTGGCTGGTGGTGCGGAAGCTCGCGCCCATCACTTCGGTCTTGTAGCCGAACGTCTTGTAGTACGTGTAGATGCGGCGCACCGATTGCACGCCCGGATCGTTCGCGCCGCCGTCCCGCGCTTCGTCCCAATCCGCGCCGGCCTGCTTCTTGTACCAGTCGTAGATGCGGCCGACGAACGGCGAGATCAGCTGTGCGCCGGCTTCCGCGCATGCGGCGGCCTGCACGAGCGAGAAAAGCAGGGTCATGTTGCACTTGATCTCTTCCTTCTGCAGCACCTCGGCCGCGCGAATGCCTTCCCACGTCGACGCGAGCTTGATCAGGATGCGCTCGCGGCCGACGCCGGCCGCTTCGTACAGCTTGATGAGCTCGCGGCCCTTGTCGATCGAGCGCTGCGTGTCGAACGACAGGCGGGCGTCGACCTCGGTCGACACGCGGCCCGGGATCAGCTTCAGGATTTCGGTGCCGAAGGCGATCAGCAGGCGGTCGATGATGAAATCGGTGCTTTCGTTGCGATGATCGCGGACGGTTTTCTCGAGGATCGGCTTGTACGCATCCTTCTGGACGGCCTTCAGGATCAGCGACGGGTTCGTGGTCGCGTCCTGCGGCTTGTATTGCGCAAGCTGCTGGAAGTCGCCCGTGTCGGCGACGACGGTCGTGTACTGCTTCAGCTGGTCGAGTGCGGTAGTCATGGCGATTCGGAAGAAGAGCGCGGGGCGCCGGGTTCTCACGGGCCGCGCGAGCGCGGCGGCGAAGCGAAGCGGCGCCGGGCGCCGCTTCCGATCCATCATTTTAGGCCCGATTCGTGTCGCGCACGTTTTGGCGCATCGGGCGCGCGCCGCGGCGGGCGGCGCGCCGCGTCACGCGGGGCGCCGCGCGTTCAGGATCACCTGCGTGACGACGCCCGCGACGAGCCCCCAGAACGCCGGGCCGATCGACAGCAGCGTAAGGCCCGAAGCCGTGACCATGAACGTGACGAGCGCCGCTTCGCGCTGCTTCACGTCCTGCATCGCGTTCGCGAGCCCGCTCATGATCGAGCCGAACAGCGCGAGCGCGGCGACCGACACGCCGAGCGCCTTCGGCAGCGCCGCGAACAGCGCGGCGATCGTCGCGCCGAAGATGCCGGCAATCAGGTAGAACGTGCCGCACCACACGGCGGCCGTGTAGCGCTTCGCGCGATCCTCGTGCGCTTCGGGGCCCGTGCAGATCGCGGCCGTGATCGCCGCGAGGTTCACGCCATGCGAGCCGAACGGCGCGAGCAGCAGCGACGCGAGGCCGGTCGTCGCGATCAGCGGCGAAGAAGGCGTCTGATAGCCGTCCGCGCGCAGCACCGCGATGCCCGGCACGTTCTGCGACGCCATCGCGACGACGAACAGCGGAATGCCGATGCTGACGATCGATGCGATCGAGAATGCGGGCATCGTGAGCACGGGCTGCGCGAGCGCGATGTGGAAATGGCTGAAGTCGAGCAGCCCGAGGCCGCCGGCCGCCGCCGTGCCGACGATCAGCGTCGTCGGAATCGCATAGCGCGGCGCGAGCCGCTTGACGATCAGGTAGGTGAAGAACATCGCGAGCACGAGCGCGGTCCGGAACTGCGCGGCGCGGAAGATCTCGATGCCGATCTCGAACAGGATGCCCGCGAGCAGCGCGGCCGCGATGCCGGCCGGAATGCGCTTCATCAGCGTGTCGAACAGCCCGCTCACGCCGACGGCCGTCAGCAGCAGCGCGCATACGACGAACGCACCGATCGCCTCCGGGTAGGGCACGCCGGGCAGCGACGCGACCAGCAGCGCGGCGCCGGGCGTCGACCACGCGACGACCACCGGCGCGCGAAAGCGCAGCGACAGGCCGATGGTCGTCAGCGCCATGCCGATCGACAGCGCCCAGATCCACGACGAGATCTGCGCATCGGTGAGGTGGGCGGCGCGGCCGGCCTGGAACATCAGCACGAGCGAGCTCGTGTAGCCGGTCATCATCGCGACGAAGCCGGCGACGAGCGTGGACACGGACGTATCGGCAAAAAAGCGGCGGCCGCCGGCGCGGCTGGCGCTCGCGGTGGGCGAAGGGTTCATGCTCTCTCCGGGGTGGCCGCTCGGACGCGGCCGGGGTATCTGCAGGTGGGTGTCGTTACTTGCTGAGTGCGCGCATCGCGGTTTCGAGGCCCGCGAGCGTGAGCGGATACATGCGCTGGCCGAGCACGTCGCGAATGATCGCGACCGACTGCCGGTATTCCCATAGCCGCTCGGGCTCGGGGTTCAGCCACGCATGGTGGGGGAACTGGTCGGCGAGGCGGCGCAGCCACACGGCGCCGGCTTCCGGGTTGTTGTATTCGACCGAGCCGCCGGGCTGCAGCACTTCGTACGGGCTCATCGTCGCGTCGCCGACGAAGATCAGCTTGTAGTCGGGCGTGAACTTGTGCAGCACGTCCCACGTCGCGGTGCGCTCCGAGTGGCGGCGGCGGTTGTTCTTCCACAGGTGGTCGTACACGCAGTTGTGGAAGTAGAAGAATTCGAGGTGCTTGAATTCGGCCTTCGCGGCCGAGAACAGCTCTTCGGTGCGCTTGATGTGGTCGTCCATCGAGCCGCCGACGTCGAGCAGCATCAGCACCTTCACGTTGTTGTGGCGCTCCGGCACCATCCGCAGGTCGAGCCAGCCGGCGTTCGCGGCCGTGCTGCGGATCGTGCCGGGCAGGTCGAGCTCCTCGGCCGCGCCTTCGCGCGCGAAGCGGCGCAGCCGCCGCAGCGCGACCTTGATGTTGCGCGTGCCGATTTCGACCGAATCGTCGTAGTCGCGGTACGCGCGCGCTTCCCACACCTTTACCGCGGTGCGGTTGCCGTTCGACGGGCCGCCGATGCGCACGCCTTCGGGGTTGTAGCCGCCGTGCCCGAACGGCGACGTGCCGCCGGTGCCGATCCACTTGTTGCCGCCTTCGTGGCGTTCCTTCTGCTCGTCGAGCAGCGCCTTCAAACGTTCCATCAGCTTGTCGAGCCCGCCCATCGCTTCGATCTGCGCCTTCTCCTCGGGCGACAGCTCGCGCTCGAGGCGCTTCTCGAGCCAGTCGAGCGGGATGTCGAACGCCTCGGACGGCAGCGCGGACACGCCGTGGAAATACGCGCCGAACGCCTGGTCGAACTTGTCGAAGTACTGCTCGTCCTTGACGAGCGTCATCCTCGCGAGGAAGTAGAACGCATCGATCGACGGCGAGATCAGCCCGGCCTTCAGCGATTCGAGCAGCGTCAGGTATTCCTTCACCGAGACGGGCAGCTTGGCTGCGCGCAGCGCGTAGAAGAAATTGAGCAGCATGGCCGGGCCTTCGCGGGTGGGTTACCGGTTGTGCCGGTTCATGTAGACGAGCCGTTCGAGCAGGCTCAGGTCCTGCTCGTTCTTCAGCAGCGCGCCGGCGAGCGGCGGCACGATCTGCTTCGCGTCCGCGCCGCGCAGCGCGTCGGCTGGGATGTTTTCGGCGAGCAGCAGCTTCAGCCAGTCGAGCAGTTCGGACGTCGACGGCTTCTTCTTCAGGCCCGACACGCCGCGCAATTCGAAGAAGCTCTCGAGCGCCGCGCGCAGCAGTTCCTCGCGGATGTTCGGGAAATGCACCGCGACGATCTTCTGCATCGTCGACGGATCGGGAAACTGGATGTAGTGGAAGAAGCAGCGGCGCAGGAACGCGTCGGGCAGTTCCTTCTCGTTGTTGGACGTGATGATGACGAGCGGACGGTGCTTCGCGCGAATGGTCTCGCGCGTCTCGTACACGTGGAACTCCATCCGGTCGAGCTCGCGCAGCAGGTCGTTCGGGAATTCGATGTCGGCCTTGTCGATCTCGTCGATCAGCAGCACGCTCGGCTGCTCGGCGTCGAACGCCTGCCACAGCACGCCCTTGACGATGTAGTTCGCGATGTCCTTCACGCGCGCGTCGCCGAGCTGCGAATCGCGCAGCCGCGACACGGCGTCGTATTCGTACAGGCCCTGCTGCGCCTTGGTGGTCGACTTGATGTGCCACTGCAGCAGCGGCATGCCGAGCGCGGCGGCCACTTCCTCGGCGAGCATGGTTTTGCCGGTGCCGGGCTCGCCCTTGATCAGCAGCGGGCGTTGCAGCGTCAGCGCGGCATTGACCGCGAGCTTCAGATCGTCGGTGGCGACGTACTGCGAGGACCCTTCGAAACGCATGGCGGCGCTCTTCTTCAACGGGAAAAAAACCCAGTATAAGTCAGAAGGGCTGTCCGGGCGGGCCGCGCCCGCGTATCGTTGCGGGGCTGTGGCGGGGCCCGCCGGGGCGCCGTATGGACGCATTCCCCGCCGACGCGGTACAATCTGGCCGTTTTTTTTGGCCTGCGTGGCGACCGACAAGCAAAACGGCGCGGGCCGTTGCCGCTTCGGCGCCAGTTTCCCCTCAAGCTAGGTTACAAGAGCTATGAACAAATTCGTCGGCAAACACGTCGTTGTCGCAGCGCTCGTGGCGCTCGCGGGCAGCGCGCAGGCGGCCGGTGTGGTCGGCAACCCGAAGGACGGGGCGAGCAAGGCCGCCATGTGCATCGGTTGCCACGGCATCCAGGACTACCGCGCGGCGTACCCGGAGGTCTACCGGGTGCCTGTCCTCGGCGGCCAGAACCAGCAATACCTCGAGAACGCGCTGAAGGCCTACCGCAAGAAGGATCGTCACTTCCCGTCGATGAACGCGATCGCCGGCTCGCTGACCGACCAGGACATCGCGGATCTGTCGGCGTACTACGCCGCCCAGAAGGCCGACACGAAGGACAACCCCTACAAGTAAAGCGCGCGCCGCCGATCTCTCCGGCGGGACAGGAGCATTCATGAACAACGCATTCAAGACGGCGGCGGTTGCACTGGCGGCCGGCCTCGCGATCGGTACCGCGCACGCCGCGGACATCTCGAAGGGCAAGGAACTGGTCGAATCGCACAACTGCGCGGCCTGCCACGGCGCGCAGCTGAACAAGCCGATCAACGCGGAGTACCCGCGCCTCGCCGGCCAGCACGCCGACTACCTCGTGTGGGCGATGCGCCAGTACCAGATGGGGCTGACGAACCCGCTGATCGGCCGCAACAACGCGATCATGCAGGCGCAGGTACAGAACCTGTCGGTCAGCGACATGAAGGACATCGCGTCCTACATCGAGTCGCTGAAGGAAACCGACCTCGTGTTCAAGAAGTAAGCGCGACGGGCCTCACGGGCGCCTCGCGCAGCAAGAATACCCCGCCGCGGCGGGGTATTTTTTTGTCCGCGGCCCGGCGCAGGTCGATGTGCCGGCCCCGGACGCCACTCAGTCGCGCGATGCGCGGCGCAGGATGCGCTGCAGGTACGCGTCGGTATCGGGCGGCGTGTTCGTGCGCTGCGCTTCCCAGATCGTCTCGCCGAGGCATTCCATGATCGCGTGCTGCGCGTCGTGGGTCGAGTCGAGCTTCGCGGCCAGCTTGTCGTGCGCGGCGCGGATGCCGGGCGGCTGGTCGATCGACAACTGCTCGCTGATCGCGAGGTGCATCGACAGGTGCAGGAACGGGTTGGTCCGGCCTTCTTCGGGCGTGTAGTTGCGCGCGGCCGCGCCGTCGGCGTCGGCCAGTTCGTCGTGGTATTCGGGATGCTCGACGATCCAGTCGGCTGCGATCGCTTCCAGCGGCGTCAGGATCTCGCCCGCGCGCTGCTTGCGCCAGGTCTCGGTGAAAAAGCGACGCACGTCGTCGCGGCTTGGATTGAACATGGTGGGGAAACGTCGTGATTCGGGCGGCGTCATGCCGCGTCGCGCATTGTACGCCGGAGCGGCCGACGGCGCTGGCGGCGCCCCTGGGGGGCGGGCGGCGGGCGGCCCGGCGCGGGTCGTTGCGGCCGCTCGTCACGCAACGGGTAAGCGCGGGCTAGGCTCGCCGCCGCCGCGCCGCTACACTCCGACGATTCCCGTCACGGCGCGTTGCTCGCCCGCTTTCATCTTTCATCATGACCGCCACCGTCCGCTCATCGTCCGCCGCCCTGCAGGGCGCGCTCTACGTCGCATTGTCCGCAGCCGCGTTCGGTGCAATGGCGATTTTCGGCCGCTATGCGTATGCGGCCGGCGTCGACGTGCTCGGGCTGCTGATCGTGCGCTTCGCGATCGGCGGCGCGGTGCTCGCCGCGATCGCGCGGCACCGCCGCGTCGCTTGGCCGCGCGGGCGGGCGCTCGCGCCGCTGGTCGCGATGGGCGCGCTCGGCTACGTCGGGCAGTCGTTCTGCTATTTCAGCGCGCTGCAGCACGCGCAGGCGAGCCTCGTCGCGCTGCTGCTGTACCTGTATCCGGCGTTCGTCACGCTGCTGGCCGCGTGGTGGCTCGGCGAGCGCCTCACGCGTGCCAAGGCCGTCGCGCTGGTGCTGTGTGTCGCGGGTTCGGCGCTGATGGTCGGCGGCGGGCACGGCGAGCCGCTCGGGATCGCGCTCGCGCTGGCCGCCGCGGTGATCTACTCGCTGTACATCGTCGGCGGCACGAAGGCGACGCGCGGCGTCGATCCGCTCGCGACCACCGCGATCATCTGCCTGTCGGCCACCGCGACGCTCGTCGCGATCGCCGTCGTGCGAACGGCCGCGTTCGGCGCGCCGCCGCGCTGGCCCGCGACGGCCGGCGGCTGGGCGTCGATGCTCGCGATCGCGCTCGTGTCGACGGTCGCCGCCATGCTCGCGTTCTTCGCCGGGCTGGAGCGGCTCGGGGCCGCGCGCACGTCGATGCTGTCGACGCTCGAACCGGTCGTGACGGTCGCGCTCGCGGCGCTGCTGTTCGGGGAAGCGTTGTCGCCGCTGCAGTGGGGCGGCGGCGTCGCGATTCTGGCGGCCGTGCTGGCGCTCGTGCGCGCGGGCGGCGCGGCCGCCGACGACGCGACGGCGACGTCGAACGCGTAGCCGGCAAGCCGCCGGCACCGCAACGGGGCCGGCGCGGTGCGTGGATACGTCAGCCGTGGCTGATGCTCATTCGTTGGGGGGCGGCGTCTTCGGCCGGAACTCGCACAGCGGCTCGATCGCGCAGTGCCAGCATTCGGGCCGGCGGGCCTTGCAGACGTAGCGCCCGTGCAGGATCAGCCAGTGATGCGCGTCCTGCAGGAATTCCTTCGGCGTGAACTTCTCGAGCGCGGCCTCGACGGCCCGCACGTCCTTGCCCGGCGCGAGCCCGGTGCGATTCGCGACGCGGAAGATATGCGTGTCGACCGCGATCGTCGGCTGGCCGAACGCGGTGTTCAGCACGACGTTCGCGGTCTTGCGGCCGACGCCCGGCAAGCCTTCGAGCGCTTCGCGATCGGCCGGCACCTCGCCGTCGTAGCGCTCGAGCAGGATCCGGCACGTCGCGACCACGTTCTTCGCCTTGGTGCGATAGAGGCCGATCGTCTTGATGTACTCGGTGACGCCTTCCTCGCCGAGCGCGACGATTTGTCGCGGGGTGTTCGCGACCGGGAACATTTTCCGCATCGCCTTGTTGACCGACACGTCGGTCGCCTGCGCGGACAGCATCACGGCGATCAGCAGCTCGAACGGCGTCGAGTATTCGAGCTCGGTGGTCGGATGCGGATTGAGGCTCTGCAGCGTTTCGTAGATCGCGCGTCGTTTGCTGGCGTTCATGGAGCGTTCTGGTCGGGCGGCGCGGACGAGCCGTCCGGATCGTCGTTGCCTGCGTCGTTGTCGTGATCGTTGCTGCCCGAGGCCGCTTCGGCGTCGCGCTGCGCCTGCTGTTCGGCGAGCCGCTTGCGGCGGGCCTCGGCCGCGTCGATCTGCGCCTGGACGGCCGGGCTCACGCCTTCGGTGTTCTTCGGCCCCGCGCCTTGCCCGGACAGCTCTTCCTTCTTCTTGCGCGCGCGTTCGAGCGCGGCGGCGATGATCGCGCGTTTCTTCGCTTCGGCGTCGTCGGCCGGTGTGGCGGCCGGCGTGCCCTGCGAGCCGGGCTGCGCCGCCGATGGTTCCACGGCCGGCTTCGCGGCGCTGGCCGCGCGGCGGGCGGCGGCGCGCGCTTCGGCGGCCTCGCGCTCGCGGCGTTGGCGCGCGAGCCGCAGGTCGTGGCGTTGGCGCGCGGCGTCGGCCTGTTCCTGCGACCACGCGTCCCAGCCGGTGCGATCGCCGGTGACCGGCAGCATCGCGATGCAGTCGACCGGGCAGGGCGGCACGCACAGGTCGCAGCCCGTGCACAGCGACGCGACGATCGTGTGCATCTGCTTCGGCGCGCCGACGATCGCGTCGACCGGGCACGCCTGCATGCACAGCGTGCAGCCGATGCACAGGTTTTCGTCGATGAACGCGAGCGCGCGCGGATGCTCGCTGCCGTTGACGGGGTTCAGCGGAATGACCGGCTTGCCGAGCAGGTTCGCGAGGCGCGCGATGCCTTCGGCGCCGCCGGGCGGGCACTGGTTGTAGTTCGCGTTGCCGGCGGCGATCGCCTCGGCGTACGGACGGCAGCCGTTATAGCCGCACTTCGTGCATTGCGTCTGGGGAAGCAGATCTTCGATGCGATCCGCGAGTGTTTTGGAATCGGTCACGGTGACGACAGGCTGACAACAGGCGCAGCGGCGCCGAATGGCTCTCGACCGCGTCGGGCGCGGCCGGAAAGGTTTGCCAAAGCTCGATTATCGCCGATTTCCCGCATTGCGCCGGACGCCGTCTATGCGCATAATCGAACCGCTTTTTTGCAGGGGCTCAGCAGGAGGGCGGCCGCCCGCGGCGCGCCCGTTCCAGGGCGGCCGACGCCGAGGCGGTGGGGGTGTCGGTCCGAATCAAGCGGCTCACATAGCAAAGCGCCACCATGAATCAGCCAAAAATCAAAAGAGATCCTGAAGGCACGCGCCGCCGCATCCTGATGGCGGCAGCCGAAGAGTTCGCGAATGGAGGGCTGTTCGGCGCGCGCGTCGATCAGATCGCGCGCCGGGCCGAAACGAACGAGCGCATGCTCTATTACTACTTCGGCAGCAAGGAGCAGCTCTTCACGGCGGTGCTCGAACACGCGTTCTCCGCGCTGACGGAGGCCGAGCGCGTGCTGGATCTCGACGGCGTCGCGCCGGTCGAAGCCGTCACGCGGCTCGCGCATTTCGTGTGGGACTACTACCGCGACCATCCGGAGCTGCTCCGGCTCATCAACAACGAGAACCTGCACGAAGCGCGCTATCTGCACAAGTCGACGCGGATTCGCGAAATGATGTCGCCGATCGTCGCGAAGCTCGGCAACGTGCTGATGCGCGGCCAGAAGGCCGGGCTGTTCCGTGGCGACGTCGATCCGCTGCGCTTCTACGTGACGCTGTCGGGGCTTGGCTACTACATCGTGTCGAACCGCTTCACGCTTGCCGCGACGCTCGGCCGCGACTTCACCGACACCGACGAGCGTGCGGAAATGGTCCGGATGAACACCGAGGTGCTGCTCGCCTATCTGCTGCGGCGCTGACGCGACGAACGCAGGAGCCGACGAGCTGCCCGCTCGCGGCCGCGGCCGGATAAAAAACGCCGCCGTTGCGCCAGGCAACGGCGGCGTTTTTGCGTCGGACCGCGGCGCGTCAGGCGGCCTTGCGGGCCCGCACGGTTTTGGCGCGCGGGCTGCCTGCCGTGCGTTTCGCCGCGGGCGCGGCCTTCGCGGCGGGCGTCCTGGCGGGCGCGACCGTCACGGCCGGCGCCTTCGCGCGCGTGCGTTTCGCGGCGGTGACGCGCACCGCCGTTTCCGGCTCCGGCTTCGCGGCCGGCACGACGCCGATCGTGGTCGCATCCTGCGCATCGACCGGCAACTTCGTCGCGCCGTGCTTCGGCTCCGGCGCATGCTCGCGGATGAAGTCGCGCAGCTGCGGATAGATGATCGTGCGCCAGCGGCGGCCCGAGAAGATTCCGTAGTGGCCGCACTTCTCGGCGGTCAGGCTGCGGCGATCGTCCTGCGGGATGCCCGTGCACAACTCGTGCGCGACGTGCGTCTGGCCGCTGCCCGAGATGTCGTCGAGTTCGCCCTCGATCGTCATCAGCGCGGTGTGCTTGATGTCCTGCGGCCGCACGCGCTCGCCCTCGACGTCCCACGTGCCTTCCGCGAGGCGGAATTCCTGGAACACGACGCGGATCGTCTCGAGGTAATACTCGGCGGCCATGTCGAGCACCGCGTTGTACTCGTCGTAGAAGCGGCGGTGCGCTTCGGCGTCGTCCTCGTCACCGCGCAGCAGGCTCTGGTAGAAGTCCCAGTGCGATTGCGCGTGCCGCTCCGGATTCATCGCGACGAAGCCCGTGTGCTGCAGGAAGCCCGGATACACCTGGCGGCCTTCGCCCGGATAGTTCGCGGGCACCGTGTGGATCACGTTGTTCTCGAACCACGCGGTCGAGTGTTGCGTGGCCAACGAGTTCACCGACGTCGGGCTGCGGCGCGCGTCGATCGGGCCGCCCATCATCGTCATCGTGAGCGGCGTGTCCTCGCCGCGGCTCGCCATCAGCGAAATCGCCGCGAGCACCGGCACCGTCGGCTGGCATACCGAGATCACGTGCAGGTTGCGCGCGCCGATGTGACGGATGAATTCCTGGATGTACGCGATGTAGTCGTGCAGGTGGAACGGGCCGACCTCGACCGGCACCATCCGCGCGTCGATCCAGTCCGTGATGTAGACCTTGTGATCCTGCAGCAGCGTGCGCACCGTGTCGCGCAGCAGCGTCGAGTGGTGGCCCGACAGCGGCGCACACACCAGCACGACGGGCTCGTCCTTCAGTTGCGTGACGGCGTCGGCGTCGTCCGAATAGCGCTTGAAGCGCAGCAGCCGGCAGAACGGCTTCTCGATGATCGTCTGCTCGACGATCGGGATGTTGTGGCCGTCCTTGACGATCTGATGAAGGTTGAATTCCGGCTTTTCGTAATCCTTGCCGAGCCGATACATCAGCTCATAGGCGGCCGCCATCCGCGGCGCGCCGGGCATCAGCGAGAACGGGCTGGACGGATTCGCGAACGACTTCGACGCGGCCTGGGCCCAGGCCGTGAGCGGGCTCAGCATTGCCCGCTGGAATTCGTGCAGTTGGTAAAGCATGCAGGCTACTCCCGCGTGGGGGGACGGTGCGCAAGGGCGGCGTGAGGCGTCGCGGCGTGCCGTGTGGGTCAGCGGCCGGCCATGTTGCATTGCAGCCGGACAATCTCGTCGATCATATCGGACAACGATCGGTGGTGCAATGCAACATTTCCCGGATTTTTCATCAAATTTTTGCGATTTGACGATCTATGAACAAGGGCCCGCGCCGCCGCTCAGCGGCCAGTGGCCACGGCCGGGGCGGGCTGGCCGGCCGCGCGCGCCATCGCGTCTTCATGGTGCATCAGGTTCATCGCGGTATGCACGAGCGCCACGTGCGAGAACGCCTGCGGGAAGTTGCCGACGAGCCGCCCGGCCACCGGGTCGTATTCCTCCGCGAGCAGGCCCAGGTCGTTCGACAGCGCGAGCAGCCGGCTGAAAAGCCGGTGCGCGTCGTCGATCCGGCCGAGCAGCGCATAGCTGTCGACCAGCCAGAAGCTGCACGCGAGAAACGTGCCTTCGCCCGGCGGCAGGCCGTCGTCGTATTCGGTCGTGCGGTAGCGCATCACGAGCCCGTCGTGCAGCAATTCCCGTTCGATCGCGTCGACCGTGCCGACGATGCGCGGGTCTTCCGGCGGCAGGAAGCCGAGCTGCGGCAGCAGCAGCACGCTCGCGTCGAGCTCGTCGCTGCCGTAGCTTTGCGCGAACGCCTGCTTGCCTTCGTGCCACGCGTTCGCGCAGACGTCCGCATGGATCCGCTCGCGCAGCACGCGCCAGCGGTCGAGCGAGCCGGGCAGCCGGAACATTTCCGCCGACTTGATCGCGCGGTCGAACGCGACCCACGCCATCACCTTGGAGAACGTGAAATGGCGGCGGCCGCCGCGCGTTTCCCAGATCCCTTCGTCGGGTTCCTGCCAGATCTTCTCCAGATGGTCGAGCAGCGCGCACTGCACCGACCAGACCGTGTCGTCGGCCTGCAGGCCGCCCACGCGCGCGAGGTGCAGCGCGGCCATCACCTCGCCGAACACGTCAAGCTGGAGCTGGTTCGCGGCGCCGTTGCCGACGCGCACCGGCAGCGAATCCTGGTAGCCGGGCAGCCAGTCGAGCTCCATTTCCGGCAGCCGGCGCTCGCCGGCGATCCCGTACATGATCTGGATTTGCTCGGGCGAGCCGGCCATCACGCGGCCGAGCCACGTGCGCCACGCGCGCGCCTCGTCGTAGTAGCCGCCGCGCATCAGCGCGAGCAGCGTGATCGTCGCGTCGCGCAGCCAGCAGTAGCGGTAGTCCCAGTTGCGGTTGCCGCCGATCTTCTCGGGCAGCGACGTGGTCGGCGCCGCGACGATGCCGCCTGTCGGCTCGTACGCGAGCGCCTTCAGCGTGATCAGCGAGCGCCGCACGGCAGCCGCGTAGCGGCCCTGCACCTGGCAGCGGCCCGACCATTCGAGCCAGTAGTTCTCGGTGCGCGCGAGCATCGACAGCGGGTCGCGCGCCGGCGGCAGCCGCATGTGCGACGCCGCGTAGCCGAGCGAGAACGGCACGCGCTCGTCGGCGCTCACCGTGAATTCGGCGAGCGTATGGAGGTTCTTGCCGGTGAGCGGCACCGGCGTGCGCAGCACGACGGTATCGGGGCCGGCGATGGCCTTCATGCCGTCCTCGCGGGTCAGTTGCGTGACCCACGGAATCGAGAAGCCGTAGTCGAAGCGCAACACGAGCTCCATGCGCATCTTCATCGTGCCGTGGCGGCCGACGACGATCCGCACCAGTTCGGACCAGCCGTTGCCGGGCGGCATGAAGTCGATCACGGTGACGGCGCCGTCGGCGCTTTCGTAATCGGTTTCGAGGATCAGCGTGTCGCCGCGATAGCGGCGTGTCGTGTGCGTGATCGCGGCGTCGGCGGCCGGAGCAAGCAGCCAGCGGCCGTGCTCGGGCGTGCCGAGCAGCGCCGCGAAGCAGGCGCCCGAATCGAAGCGGGGCCAGCACAGCCAGTCGACGGAGCCGTCTTTTGCGATCAGCGCGGCCGTGTGGCCGTCGCCGACGAGGGCGTAGTCTTCGATCAGGGCGGGCATGGGCAGGCGATCCTTGGGTATTCGAGTTCACAATGCGGACGTCGGCGGCCCGGACTTCACGCCCGGGCGCCGCGCCCCGTATACTCGGCCGGGCGGCGGAGCGCATGAACGGCCGGCGTTTCGTCCTATCTCAACACTTGAAGCGACTCGATGCAAGGAGGATTCAATGCCCAACCGTTTACGGGAGCGTGACGCTCGCGCTTCGACACGAGGGTTCCCGCTTAGGTTCGCTCACTGGATGAAAGGTTTCGCGATCGTGCTGTCCTTGTCCGCGACCCACGCATTCGCGCAGCAATCGTCCGCCCCGGCCGACGGCGTCTACAACCTGCTCGTCGGCACCTATACGGGCGGCGGCAGCGACGGGATCTACGTGTACCGCTTCGATACCAAGACCGGCAGCGTCGCGCCGGTATCGTCGGCGAAGACCGTGAATCCGTCGTATCTGTTGCCGAGCCGCGACGGTCGCACCGTCTATGCGGTCAACGAGCTGCCCGGCGACGACGGCCCCGCGACGCAGCGCGGCGGCGTCAGCGCGTTCCGCTTCGACGCGAAGACGGGCGCGCTGAGCTTCATCGAGCGCGTATCGTCGGAAGGGAACGACCCTTGCTATCTCGCGCTGTCGCCGGACGGCAAGTACCTCGTGACCGCCAACTACTCGGTCGCGGCAGACCCGGGCGGCAGCTTCGCGGTGTTTCCGCTGCGCGACGACGGCGCGGCCAGCCCGGCCGTGCTGGCGGTCCACCACGAAGGCACCGGGCCCGTGAAGGGGCGCCAGGACGGCGCGCACGTGCATTCGACGGTGTTTTCGCCGGACGGCCGCTATCTGTTCGTGCAGGATCTCGGCGCGGACAAGATCTACGGCTACCGCTACACGGTGGACGGCAGCCGCGGGCTGATCAGCCCGACCGACACGCGCTACACGCCGGTGAAGGCCGGCTCGGGCCCGCGTCACATGGTGTTCGGCGCGGACGGCCGCTTCGCGTACGTGACGAGCGAGCTCAACGCGGCGGTCGAGGTGTTCGGCTATCACGACGGCAAGCTGACGCCGGTCGAGACGGTGCCGATGACGGCGCCTGGCTTCAAGGGCAAGGTCGGCGGCGGCGCGATCCACCTGTCGCCGGACGGCCGCTTCCTGTACGCGAGCAACCGCGGTGACGCGAACGACCTGGTGATCTACGCGGTGAACCAGGCCAACGGCCGGCTGAAGCACGTCGGCCGCCAGTCGAGCCTGGGCAAGACGCCGCGCGAATTCCTGATCGATCCGACCGGCAAGTGGCTGATCGTCGGCAACCAGGACAGCGACACGTTCTACGTGTTCAGTCGCGATGTCGAAACGGGGCAGCTCGGCGCGAATCCGCAGAAGATCGCGGTCGGCAAGCCGGTCGACTTCAAGCTGGTGCCGGTCGCGCAGTAATCGCGGCCGATTCCCGGTCGATGCAAGAAGGGCGCTGCCGATGCAGCGCCCTTCGTATGTCGTGCAGCCGCTTGCGCGGCGCCCCGTATCGATGCCGGCGGCCGTGCGGCCGGCATGCTCAGTCGGCCGCGGCCGGCACGAGCACCTCGCGGCTGCCGTTGATGCCCATCGCCGACACGAGGCCCGCGGCTTCCATCTGCTCGACGAGCCGCGCCGCGCGGTTGTAGCCGATGCGCAACTGCCGCTGCACCGACGAGATCGACGCGCGCCGCGTGCGCACGACGAACGCGACGGCTTCGTCGTACAGCGGATCGGCTTCCGCATCCGGCGCATCGCCGAACAGGTCCTGCGTCGCGCCGTCGGCGGCCGGCCCGTCGAGAATCCCTTCCTCGTACTGCGGCTCGCCGAACTGCTTCAGGTACTCGACGATCCGGTGCACTTCCTCGTCGGCGACGAACGCGCCGTGCACGCGCTGCGGATAACCGGTGCCCGGCGGCAGGAACAGCATGTCGCCCATCCCGAGCAGCGACTCGGCGCCCATCTGGTCGAGGATCGTGCGCGAGTCGATCTTCGACGATACCTGGAATGCGACGCGCGTCGGGATGTTCGCCTTGATGAGGCCCGTGATCACGTCGACGGACGGCCGCTGCGTCGCGAGGATCAGGTGGATGCCGGCCGCGCGCGCCTTCTGCGCGAGGCGGGCGATCAGCTCCTCGATCTTCTTGCCGGCGACCATCATCAGGTCGGCCAGCTCGTCGATCACGACGACGATCAGCGGCAGCGTCGACAGCGGCTCCGGATCGTCGGGCGTCAGCGAGAACGGGTTGCCGATCTTCTTTTCCTTCGCTTGCGCGTCGCGGATCTTCTGGTTGAAGCCCGCGAGGTTGCGCACGCCGACGGCCGACATCAGCCGGTAGCGTTTCTCCATTTCGCCGACGCACCAGTTCAGCGCGTTCGCCGCGAGCTTCATGTCGGTGACGACCGGCGCGAGCAGGTGCGGGATGCCTTCGTAGACCGACAGCTCCAGCATCTTCGGGTCGATCATGATGAGCCGCACGTCTTCCGGCGTCGCCTTGTACAGCAGCGACAGGATCATCGCGTTGATCGCGACCGACTTGCCCGAACCCGTCGTGCCGGCCACGAGCATGTGCGGCGCCTTCGCGAGATCGGTGACGACCGGGTGGCCGGTGATGTCCTTGCCCATCGCGATCGTCAGTTGCGACGGCGAATGCTGGTACTGCCGCGACTCGAGGATCTCCGACAGGCGGATCATCTGGCGCTTCGCGTTCGGCAGTTCGAGGCCCATGCAGGTCTTGCCGGGGATCGTCTCGACGACGCGGATCGACGTAAGGCCGAGCCCGCGCGACAGGTCCTTCATCAGCCCGACGATCTGGCTGCCGCGCACGCCGAGCGCGGGTTCGATCTCGAAGCGCGTGATCACGGGGCCGGCCGATGCGCCGACCACCGTCACCGGCACCTTGAATTCCTGCAGCCGCTGTTCGATCACCTGCGCGGTTTGCGCGAGGTGCTCCTCGGTGATCGTTTCGACGTCGTCGGACGCGGGCTCGAGCAGGTCGAGCGTCGGCAGTTCGACGTTGAACGACGCGGGCGCGTGGAATTCGAACGCGTTCGGGCGCGGCGGGCGGGCGGCGGGAGCGGCCGGGGCCGGTTCGGGCGCCTCGATTGCGTCGGTGGCCGGTGCGCCGATGGGCGGGATCGCGAGGGGAGGCGGCGCGGAAATGATGGTTGCCGGGCTGGCCGGGACGTCCGCGCCGGGAACGATTGCAGCGGGCGGTGTGGCGGTCGGTGTTGCGGTCAGGTCATGTGACACGGACCAGCTCGCCGACGAGGCGGCAGGCGCGGGCTGTGTCGCGGGCGTCTGGGTTGCGACCGCGGCCGGGACGGCCGTAATCGATGGCGCCTGCGTCGCGGCGGCCGCACCGATGGACGTCAGCGATCCGGCTGCAGCGGCAGGCGCGCCTGCGATCGGGTAAGCCTGCGTCGCGGCGGCCGTGGTCGTCGGCGCGATCGCGCTGAAGGACGGTGACGTCGGCGCGGACGCGGCTGGCGACACAGGCAGGCCGATTGCCGGCTGCGGAGCGACTTCGCCCGATGAGCCGGATGGAGCGAAGGTCGTCGTACCGGTCGACGTGGTCGCCGTTTCGGTGGGAAGCGTCGATGCCGGCGCGGAAGACGGCGCAGCGATGGGCGCGGACGTGAAAGTCGCGAGTGTCGAGGTGGCGGGCGCCGGCGTTGCGGGCGCCTGCGCAGTGGAACCGAGCGTCGAACCCGACGCGCCGGTCGTCGACGGCGTCACGGCGGGCGCATCGGTCGATTCGGGCGTCGAAGCGCCGGACAGCGAATCGTAGGTAACGCCCATGACATCGGCAGGCGACGCCGACGCGGCGGAAGTAACGGGCGGTGCCGATGCGGCCGGTTGCGACGGCGAAGCGGACGCCGTGCCGGTCGCGCCGACCGGCGAAACGGCGGCGGCGACGGGCGCGATGCCCGATGCGGAGGCAGTCGAATCAGGCGCCGTGCCGACCTGCGGCGATGCGGCGACAGCCGCAGCCGTCGATGCTGCGGCAAACGGCTGGACCGCCGGCGCTTTCGGCAATTCCGCCGCGACGGTTGTCTGTGTCGCGGCAGGCTGCGTCGTCGGCGCAGTCCAATATGTAGCGGACGTCGCGCGCTGAGCGACGGCCGACAACGGTGCCGCGGGTTCCGTCTCGACCGGCTTGGCAGCTTCCGGTGCGGGCTGCGAGAGGTCCGGCGCGGACGTTGCCGCAATCGACGCGGATTCCGAAAGTGCGCGCGCCGACGTTCCCGCCATCGACGAAGAGGGGAGGGCAGCGAACGGAACGATGCTGTCGGCCGGCTTCACGTCGGCATGCGCATCGGCAACCCCTTGACGCAAGTAGGCCGGTGCAGCGCGATCGTTTGCAGGCGCCGGTTGTGCGTCGTCCTTGTCGTCGATATCGACGGACCCGGTCGGCTTGCCGATGCCGAGATCGCGAGCGGCTGCATCGCGTGCCGGCGCGAAGGCTGAATGAGCGGGCTCCGATTTCGCGTCGTGCGCCAGCGACTCGGCGATCGGGCTTGCGGTCGACACGTCGAGTGCGGAAACCGACGGGCTGACGACGTCTTCCCAAGGCGCGAGGTCGATGGGTGCATCGATCGACGGCGCGGCGGACGCTTCGTCGACGTGACGGATCTCGTCGTCGGCACGATGCGGGATCGCGGCATCGTCGATGCCGGGATTCGTGCGCGCGTTCGGTTCAGTTCGATCGATTGCAGGGGCGGGCAAATCGCCGACCGAAGCCTGCGCGATGCCGGATTCCGCCGGCATGAAGGCGTCGAGCACGATCGGTGCGTCGTCGTACGCAGGCGAGGCAGCGGATTCGGCCGGAACATTGACCTCCTGGGCTGCGACGCCATGCGCTGTGGAGACGAACGCGCTCGACGCGGCCGCCGATGCCGGCGCGGCGACGCTGGCTGCTGCCGCGGCTACGCCGGCCACGGCAGCGGCTGCGGTCGCCGCGTGCGTCGCATCGGTCGACTCCGCGCCACCCAGCGTCGCCCACTGCGCGGTGCTGGCTTCGATCGAGCGCAGCGTGTCGTGAACGCTCGGCGCCGGTGTAATCGGCGTGGCGGGCTTCTCGTTCCACGCATAGAGCGGCGCGCGCGCCGGCGCGGGCGGCGCCGGGCGGCGTCGGGCCGCGTCCGGCGACAGGCCGGCTGCCGTCGTGCCCGCGACCGGGCGCACCGGCGGGCGCTGCGGCTGCGTAGCGGCCGGTCGTGGCGTGACCGTGGCGCGCGGCGCCGTTTGCGTCAGCGCGGCGGTGGCCGGCCGCGCGGCGGTCGGACGCGGCCGGACGGGTTCGAATCCGGCCGGAAGCGGAGCCGGCGCGGGGCGCGGCACTTGCGCGTTCGCCGCGGCGCGCGCGAGGCTGGCGGTGCTGCCGGTGGTCGGCGGCGGCATCGCGCCGGCCGGGATCGGCGCGGGCGGCGCAGGCGTGCGCTGCGGCGCGGTCGGCTTCAGCCAGCCCGACGGCGCGACGGGCTCCGCAAGGGGGCGCGGCGGCGTCTTGCTGCGCGGCTTCGGTCGGGCCTGCGGATCGGGCTTCCATACGGTCGGGCGCGAATACCGGCCGTTCTGGCGCGGCGCCATCGAATTGACGGTATGTGCGGTGGTCGGCTGTACGACATCGTCGTCGCGATGCAGCGCGCTGCGCGGCAGGTCGGCGATTCCGCGTGCGTCGTCGTCGCCGCCGTCGCGCGACAGCTTGACGCCGAACGACGTGTCGACCCACGCGGCGAACTGCCGCCAGCCGATGCCGGTCAGCCAGGGCAAGCCGGCGAGGAACAGCACGACCATCGCGACCGGCGTGCCGATCGGGCCGAGCACGTGGGCGAAGCCGGCCGAGCACGCATGGCCGAGCGCGTTCGTGTCGGGGCCTGACAGCGGGCTCGTCAGCGTGCAGCTGGCGACGAATACCGCGGCGAAGCCGAGCCACAGGCGGATCGAGCCGCGGCCGGCGAGCCCGCCGCCGCCGGGCAGCATCGCCTGCACGAGACGCCAGAAGAGAAGGAGGAACCAGACGGCGGAGATGCCGAACCAGCCGAAGACAACCGTGTGCATGCTTTGAAACAGGAGTGGGGCGGAGCGCGCGGGGCGCGACCCGCCGAGTTTAACCGGCCGGCGAACAAGACTCTGACGCGGCGTGATTCCGATTCACGCCGCGCGACGCACGTGGATGGCACATGCGCGTGGCGCGCCACGCGAAGACGGTCGGTCGGCCTTCGCGCGCGCCCTGCATCAGGGACTCCGGTGCGTGAACGTCAGTGTTGCGCCGGCCTGGGTCACGATCTGCAATTGCTGGGGCGCGCGCATCTGCACGCCGGTCTTCTCGATGTGGGCGAGCGCGTCGAGGTACGCGGATTCGAGTTGGCCGCCGAGCGTGTTCGGGCAGGCCATCCGCGTGCCGGCGAGCGGGCCGAAGCTCAGCAGGCCGTTCTTGACCGCGTAGGTGCCCATGTAGCGGTTGCAGCCCGAGAACCCGCTTGCGCGCCGGATGCCCGAGTCGGTCGACAGCGCGAGCTTGATCGGCTCGCCGTTGTCGCCGTGCGGGATCGCGCGTTGCGTGCCGTCGGCGTTCACCCAGCTGGTGAGTTCCCAGCTCGTGTCGTCGAGCAGCTGGACGGCGGCCGGGTTGTACGGGTCGGGTGCGGGGGCGGCGGAATCGGGATGGGTCGGCATCGCGCAGGCGGCGAGAAGCGTGGCAAGCGTCAACGCGCAGAGCGGCGTGCGCAACGGGCGAAGCAGGCCGGTGCGTGCGCGTGCGGCGGCAGACAGGTGGGACATGAGCCTCGTTCCTCTTCGGATTCTGATCAAGGCGTAAGAGTAACGCACCCGCCCCGCGGCAGGCGAGCCGACACTTCGCGTGCGAAAACGTTCGCGGGCCGCCCACGGACCTCGTGCGACTCGGCGCGGGTGCGGCCAAACCGCCCAAACCGGCCCGGATGCCCGTGTTAACATCGAAGCCGTTTTCGTCCTCCAACAGAACCAGCGGGAAATCACATGCAGATCGGTCAGCGGCTCGGTACGCCGCTTTCACCCTCGGCCACACGCGTCATGCTGCTCGGCGCGGGCGAGCTCGGCAAGGAAGTCATCATCGCGTTGCAGCGTCTCGGCGTCGAAGTCATTGCGGTCGATCGCTATCCGGACGCGCCGGGTCACCAGGTCGCGCATCGCGCGCACGTGATCGACATGACGGACCCGGCCGCGCTGCGGGCCATCGTCGAGGCCGAGCGCCCGCACCTGATCGTTCCCGAGATCGAGGCGATCGCCACCGACGCGCTCGCGGCGATCGAGGCGGCCGGTTTCGCCGAGGTGATCCCGACCGCGCGTGCGACGCAGCTCACGATGAATCGCGAAGGGATCCGCCGGCTCGCGGCCGAGGAGCTCGGCCTGCCGACTTCCCCGTATGCGTTCGCGGATTCGTTCGACGCCTTCAGCGCGGCCGTCGCGAAGATCGGCATGCCGTGCGTCGTGAAGCCCGTGATGTCGTCGTCCGGCAAGGGGCAGTCGGTCGTGAAGACCGACGCCGACGTGAAAGCCGCGTGGGACTACGCGATGGCGGGCGGGCGCGTGAATCACGGCCGCGTGATCGTCGAGGGCTTCGTCGATTTCGACTACGAGATCACGCAACTGACCGTGCGCGCGATCGACCCCGCGACGCTCGACACGCGCACCTATTTCTGCGAGCCGGTCGGCCACGTGCAAGTGGCGGGCGACTACGTCGAATCGTGGCAGCCGCAGCCGATGAGCGCGACGGCGCTCGGGAAGTCGCGCGAGATCGCGCACAAGGTGACCGAGGCGCTCGGCGGGCGCGGGCTGTTCGGCGTCGAGCTGTTCGTGCGTGGCGACGACGTATGGTTCTCCGAGGTGAGCCCGCGGCCGCACGATACGGGCCTCGTCACGCTCGCGTCGCAGCGCCAGTCGGAGTTCGAGCTGCACGCGCGGGCGATTCTCGGGCTGCCGGTCGATCCGGCGCTCGGCACGCCGGCCGCGTCGGCGGTGATCTACGGCGGGCTCGACGAGCGCGGGATCGCGTTCGAAGGCGTGCGCGACGCGCTCGCGGTGCCGGGCGCGGACCTGCGTCTGTTCGGCAAGCCGGAAAGTTTTGCGAAGCGGCGCATGGGCGTCGCGCTCGCGACCGGCGCGACCGTCGACGAAGCCCGCGAACGCGCGAAGCGCGCGGCCGCGGCCGTGCGGCCCGTGTCGGCGCGCTGACGGAACGAGGAGACGACGATGGCGTCGAGGTGGTTGCGTATCGGAAAGCTGGGCGCTGCGCTGGCGCTCGTCGCGGGGCTCGCGCGCTGCGGCCTCGCGGCCGCGCCGTGCCGGGTGGCGTCGGCCGGGCTCAAGATCGTACCGCTCGTCGGTCATGTCGCCGCGGCGCCGACCAATGCGTGCGCGGACGTGATCGATCCCTGATTCCGACGGCCGGCGCGATTTCCGGCCAGCCTCATAAACATATAACCGCGCGCCCGCCGATGGCGCGCTTCCACCCGTCTCGTGAGAGGACCTGCATGATTCGCTTAACCCTCGCCGTGCTTGCTCTCGCCGGCAGCGCCGTTTCCGTCGCGCATGCCGCGCAACTGACCGTCGAAGAGATCGACGCGGACGCGCGTCAGCCAACCGTCTACCAGTGCGCGAACCACAAGGCTCCGGTGCGCGTGTCGTACTGGCTCGCGGGCAACGGCCAGAGCTTCGCGCTCGTGCCGGTCGACGGCAAGCAGATGCTGTTCGTCGACACCGTGTCGGGGTCGGGCGCGCGCTACCAGGCCGGCCGCTATACGTGGTGGACGAAGGGCAAGGAAGCGACGCTGCGCGACGAGATCGCCGACCCGAAGTCGCCGCCGCTGCTGGGCGACTGCGTGCAGGTCGAGAAGAAAAAGAAGAAGGGCTGAGCGGCGCGCGTGGAGCCTGTTCGCCCGGGTGACCGGTTGTGCCGGGCTGAAGGCCCGGTACGCGCGGCTGACGGCGGGCATGCCGATGCGAGATTGCGCGATCTTGCCCCTGATATTGTTCATCGGCCGATACGGCTACCCCGATCGGCCAGCCGCTCGCCCCCGCAGGCTCGGGCAGACCCGCCGCGCGAATCGCCGTCGCGGCCGTTCGCGGCGTTGTCACGGACAGATTCCCGCACGGTGCTACAATACGGCCCTTTCCGCCGGCATTCGCGCCGAACGGAGTTCGCACGGCCTGGCGTCCAGCGTTCGCATTGAACCGGTCCCAAGCGCCAGAGCGGCGCCGCGCGGCGCGCCGCGGCTCCGTCTATTTCCGAATTGTGATGAGCGCAGGCCCGGCCGGCCTGACGCACGATGTCCCCGCCGCGCCTTTTGAGCGAAACGCCACCATGTCCGATTCTGTCGCCAAGCCCGTCGACGCAACCTTCGATCAATTCGGCCTTGCCCCCGATATCCTGAAAGCCATTGTGGAGCAGGGCTATACGACGCCGACGCCGATCCAGGCGCAGGCCATTCCGGTCGTGCTCGCCGGCCGCGACGTCATGGGCGCCGCCCAAACGGGCACCGGCAAGACCGCGAGTTTCTCGCTGCCGATCATCCAGCGCCTGCTGCCGCAAGCGAACACGAGCGCGTCCCCGGCGCGCCACCCGGTGCGGGCGCTGATCCTCACGCCGACCCGCGAACTCGCCGACCAGGTTGCCGCGAACGTGCACGCGTATGCGAAGCACACGCCGCTGCGCAGCGCGGTGGTGTTCGGCGGCGTCGACATGAATCCGCAATCGGCCGAACTGCGCCGCGGCGTCGAGATCCTGATCGCGACGCCGGGCCGCCTGCTCGACCACGTGCAGCAGAAGACGGCGAACCTCGGCCAGGTGCAGATCCTCGTGCTCGACGAAGCCGACCGGATGCTCGACATGGGCTTCCTGCCCGATCTGCAGCGCATCCTGAACCTGCTGCCGAAGGAGCGTCAGACGCTGCTGTTCTCGGCCACGTTCTCGGGCGAAATCAAGAAGCTCGCATCGACCTACCTGCGCAACCCGCAGACGATCGAGGTCGCGCGCAGCAACTCGACGAACGCGAACGTCACGCAGATCGTCTACGACGTCGCCGAAGGCGACAAGCAGGCGGCCGTCGTGCAGTTGCTGCGCGATCGCGGCCTCAAGCAGGTGATCGTGTTCTGCAACAGCAAGATCGGCGCGAGCCGTCTCGCGCGCAATCTCGAACGCGACGGCGTGGTCGCGTCGGCGATTCACGGCGACAAGACGCAGATCGAGCGGATGCAGGCGCTCGACGCGTTCAAGCGCGGCGAGATCGAGGCGCTGGTCGCGACCGACGTGGCCGCGCGCGGCCTCGACATCGCCGAACTGCCGGCCGTGATCAACTTCGACCTGCCGTTCAGCGCGGAAGACTACGTGCACCGGATCGGCCGTACCGGCCGCGCGGGTGCGACGGGCGACGCGCTGTCGCTGTGCAGCCCGAACGAGCGCAAGCAGCTCGCCGATATCGAGAAGCTGATCAAGCGCCCGCTCGAAATGCAGACGCTAACGCTCGACAAGCCGGCGCGCCAGCGTCACGACGAACGCGGCGGCGAGCGCAACAGCGAACGCGGTGGCGAACGCGGTGGCGAACGCGGCGGTCGTCGCGATCGCGACGAGCATCGCGGTGCATCGGGACGCCGGTCGGGCAGCGCCGAGCGCGGCGGCCATCATCGCCGTCACGAAGCGCCGGTCGACGACTTCTTCCTGAAGCCGTACGAGCCGTCGGCGTCGGCGAAGCAGCCCGACGACGCGCAGCCCGCGCAGCAGCCGGAGAAGAAAGGGCCGAAGCGCCAGGTCGCCGCGCTGCTCGGCGGCTTCGGGATGCCGCGCAAGCCGTCGGCGTAACCCGGGCGGCGCGTCAGCGCTGCCGGACAAGCGGGCGCATGCGATGAGCATGTGCCCGTTTTTCATGGGGCGACGCGATCGGGGCGGGGCGTGCGCGCGGCGGCGAAAGCTTGCCGCGCGGGGCAGGATATTTCGATGCGGTGTCGCAGCGGACGCGGCGCCGAGGCTTCCGTCACGCCTTCATGCGATCGGATTCGCCGACGACGGATGCCGGGACCGGTGTCGTGCAGGCGGTTCAACCGGCGCGCGGCCCGAAGCGACGTGCCCACGCATCGGTCGCGGCCGCGTAGAACGCGTCGATCGTGTGGCCCGGTAGATCGCCATCGTCCGACAGACCGAGATGCGCGGCCGCGGCCCGCAGCGCCGGCAGCGGGTCGTTGCGTTCGAGCGCCGTCGCGCCCGTCTGCTTGCTGAGCTTTTCGCCGTTCGCATCGACGACGACGGGCACGTGCAGGTATTCGGGAGTCGGCACGCCGAGGCAGCGCTGCAGGTAGATCTGGCGCGCGGTCGAATCGAGCAGGTCGGCGCCGCGCACGACGTGCGTGATGCCGGCGTCGGCATCGTCGACGACGACCGCCAGTTGATACGCCCATTGGCCGTCCGCGCGCTTGAGCACGAAATCGCCGACTTCGGTCGCGAGGTTCTGCGATTGCGTGTGCTGCCAGCGATCGTCGAACGCGACGAGCGCTGCATCGCCGTCGGGCACGCGCAGCCGCCATGCGCGCGCGGGCTTGCCGTGCAGGCCGGTGCGGCACGTGCCCGGATACGCGAGCGTCGTATGGCGTTCATGGGCGGCGCGCAGCGAATCGGCGATTTCCTTGCGCGTGCAGCCGCATGGATACACGAGCCCGGCCGCGACGAGCCGCTCGAGCGCGGCCGTGTAGGCCGCGTCGCGCGTACTCTGCCAGACGGGCGGTGCGTCGGGCGTCATCCCGAAATGCGCGAGCGTCGCGAGGATGTCGTCGGCCGCGCCGGGCACCGTGCGCGGGCCGTCGAGATCCTCGATGCGCACGAGCCACGTACCGCCATGCGCGCGTGCGTCGAGCCAGCTCGCGAGCGCGCCGACCAGCGAGCCGAAGTGCAGCGGGCCGGTGGGCGACGGCGCAAAGCGGCCGCGATAGCCGTGATTCATCGGCGGGGCGCGGTGCGACGCGCCGTTACGCGGCGCTGGCTGCCTGTGCGCAGGCCGGGCACGACTGGCCGGCCACATAGCTCGGCGATCGTTGCGCTTCCGGCGTGACGACCGCGCGGCACGCGAAGCACGTGACGTTCTCGGTGGGCTGGAGTTGCGGATTCAGCGCGGTGCGGTAGTCGAACACGAAGCAGTCGCCGTGATAGTGCGCGCCGCCGACTTCCTCGAAGTATTTCAGGATCCCGCCTTCGAGCTGGTACACGTTGTCGATGCCGATTTCCTTCATGTGGATCGCCGCCTTCTCGCAGCGGATGCCGCCGGTGCAGAACGACACGACCGTCTTGCCTTCGAGGTCGGCGCGGTTCGCGTCGATCACTTCCGGGAATTCGCTGAACTTGTCGATCCGGTAGTCGAGCGCGTTGTCGAACGTGCCGACGTCGACTTCGAACGCATTGCGCGTGTCGAGCATCACGACAGGGCGGCCGGTATCGTCGTGGCCCCGATCGAGCCACGACTTCAGCGTGCGTGCGTCGACGAACGGCGCGCGGCCGAGTTCCGGCTTGATCGCAGGCTTCTTCATCGTGATGATCTCGCGCTTCAGGCGCACGAGCATGCGGCGGAACGGCTGCGAGTCGGACAGGCTTTCCTTGAACTGCAACGTCGCGAACTTGCCTTCGAACAGCGGATCGTGGCGGATGTACGCGATGAACGCGTCGGTGGCTTCGCGCGTGCCGGCGATGAACAGGTTGATGCCTTCCGGTGCGAGCAGGATCGTGCCGCGCAGGCCGAGTTCGTTGCAGCGGGCGGTGACGAGCGGACGCCATTGCTCGTTCGCGTCGAGCGACACGAAGTGGTAGGCGGCGAGGTTGACGATGGTCATGATGGTCCGACGGGAAAACGGTCGCACGGCGGCCCGCAAAAAAGGGTGCGAAGCCGGGGCGTTGATTCGAAAAACCGTATTATCCCGCAAACGGCGCGGGCATCGGTATCCGGCCGGTCGGCCAGCCGCGCGACGTGTCGCCGCGTGCATCGGCCGAACGGCCAAAGCGGGCATTTTTTGGGCAGCCTGCGCGGCGAGGCGGCTACAATAGCGCCCATGTCAGATCCTCGCTTCGTCCATCTTCGCGTTCACTCCGAATTCTCGATCGCCGACGGCATCGTGCGCATTGACGACATCGTCAAGGCGGCGGCCGCGGACGGTCAGGGCGCGCTCGCGCTCACCGATCTCGGCAACGCATTCGGTCTCGTCCGTTTCTACCAGGAAGCCCGCGGCAAGGGCATCAAGCCGATCGCCGGCTGCGACGTCTGGATAGCCAATCCCGACGACCGCGACAAGCCGTCGCGGTTGCTGCTGCTGGTCAAGGACAAGGTCGGTTACCTGAATCTCTGCGAGCTGCTGTCGAAGGCGTGGCTCACGAACCAGTACCGCGGCCGCGCGGAACTCGACGCGAGCTGGCTCGACGGCGCGCTCGCGCAGGGGCTGCTCGCGCTGTCGGGCGCGCAACAGGGCGATATCGGGCTCGCGCTGGCCGCGGGCAACGAAGAAGCCGCGCGCCGCCACGCCGAGCGCTGGGCGCGGGTGTTTCCGGGCGGCTTCTACATCGAGCTGCAGCGTTACGGCCAGCCAGGCGCCGAGGCTTACATCCAGCAGGCCGCGGCGCTCGCCGCGTCGCTGAAGCTGCCGGTCGTCGCGACGCACCCGACGCAGTTCATGACCGACGACGATTTCACCGCGCACGAGGCGCGCGTGTGCATCTCGGAAGGCGACATCCTCGCGAACCCGCGGCGCCAGAAGCGTTTCACGACCGACCAGTATTTCCGCACGCAGGACGACATGGTCGCGCTGTTCGCCGACCTGCCGTCGGCGATCGCGAACACGGTCGAGATCGCGAAGCGCTGCAACCTGAAGCTCGAGCTCGGCAAGCCGAAACTGCCGCTGTTCCCGACGCCGGACGGCATGTCGCTCGACGACTACCTGGTCCAGCTGTCGAAGGAAGGGCTCGAGACGCGCCTCGCGCAGTTGTATCCGGTCGAGGCCGAGCGCGACGCGCAGCGCGACACGTACTACAAGCGCCTCGAATTCGAGTGCGGGACCATCACGAAGATGGGCTTCCCCGGCTACTTCCTGATTGTCGCGGACTTCATCAACTGGGCGAAGAACAACGGCGTGCCGGTCGGCCCGGGCCGCGGCTCGGGCGCCGGCTCGCTGGTCGCGTACGCGCTCGGCATTACCGACCTCGATCCGCTGCGCTACAACCTGCTGTTCGAGCGCTTCCTGAACCCGGAACGCGTGTCGATGCCCGACTTCGACATCGACTTCTGCCAGCACGGCCGCGATCGCGTGATCCAGTACGTGAAGGAGAAATACGGCGCGGACGCCGTGTCGCAGATCGCCACGTTCGGCACGATGGCCGCGAAGGCGGCCGTGCGCGACATCGGCCGCGTGCTCGACCTCGGCTACATGTTCACCGACGGCGTCGCGAAGCTGATTCCGTTCAAACCCGGCAAGCACGTGACGATTGCCGACGCGATGAAGGAAGAGCCGCAGCTGCAGGAGCGCTACGACCACGAGGACGAAGTCCACCAGCTGCTCGATCTCGCGCAGCGCGTCGAGGGCTTGACGCGTAACGTCGGGATGCACGCGGGCGGCGTGCTGATCGCGCCCGGCAAGCTGACCGATTTCTGCCCGCTGTACACGCAGGGCGACGACGGCGGCGTGGTCAGCCAGTACGACAAGGACGACGTCGAAGCCGTCGGCCTCGTGAAGTTCGACTTTCTGGGCCTCACGACGCTGACGATCCTCGACTGGGCCGAGCGCTACATCCGCCGCCTCGATCCGTCGAAGGCCGACTGGTCGCTCGCGCAGGTGCCGCTCGACGATCCGGCGTCGTTCCAGATCCTGAAGAAGGCCAACACGGTCGCGGTGTTCCAGCTGGAAAGCCGCGGGATGCAGGGCATGCTGAAGGATGCGCAGCCCGACCGCTTCGAGGACATCATCGCGCTCGTGTCGTTGTACCGTCCGGGCCCGATGGACCTGATCCCGAGCTTCTGCGCACGGAAGCACGGGCGCGAGAAGGTCGACTATCCGGATCCGCGCGTCGAACCCGTCCTGAAAGAGACCTACGGCATCATGGTCTATCAGGAGCAGGTGATGCAGATGGCGCAGATCATCGGCGGCTACTCGCTCGGCGGCGCGGACTTGCTGCGTCGCGCGATGGGCAAGAAGAAGCCCGAGGAGATGGCCAAGCATCGCGAGATCTTCGCCGAGGGTGCGGCGAAGAACGGCCTCACGCGCGAGAAGTCCGACGAGATCTTCGACTTGATGGAGAAGTTCGCGGGCTACGGCTTCAACAAGTCGCACGCGGCCGCGTATGCGCTGCTCGCGTATTACACCGCGTGGCTGAAGGCGCACCATCCGGCGGAATTCATGGCGGCCAACATGACGCTCGCGATGGACGACACCGACAAGGTGAAGATTCTGTTCGACGACTGCGTCGTGAACAACCTCGCCGTGCTGCCGCCGGACATCAACCAGTCGCATTACCGGTTCGAGCCGGTCGCGGAAGCCGACGGCAAGCGCTCGCGCACGATCCGCTACGGGCTCGGCGCGGTGAAGGGCAGCGGCCAGAACGCGATCGAGGAAATCCTGCGTGCGCGCGAGGAAAAGGCGTTCACCGACCTGTTCGACTTCTGCGAACGGATCGACCGGCGCGTCGTCAACCGCCGCACGATCGAGGCCCTGATCCGCGCCGGCGCGTTCGATTCGCTGAACCCGAACCGTGCGCAGTTGATCGCGTCGGTGCCGCTCGCGATGGAAGCGGCCGACCAGGCCGAAGCGAACGCGATGCAGGCCGGGCTGTTCGACATGGGCGCCGAGTCGCCGCATGCGCACGCGCTCGTCGACGAACCCGCGTGGGACGACAAGCGCCGCCTGCAGGAAGAAAAGGCCGCGCTCGGTTTCTATCTGTCCGGCCATCTGTTCGACGCGTATCGCGAAGAAGTGCGCCGCTTCGTGCGACAGAAGGTCGGCGACCTGAAGGAAGGACGCGACAAGCTCGTCGCCGGCATCATCGCGTCGCTGCGCACGCAGATGACCCAGCGCGGCAAGATGCTGATCGCGCTGCTCGACGACGGTTCCGGCCAGTGCGAGATCACGATCTTCAACGAGCAGTTCGAGGCGAACAAGGCGCTGTTCAAGGAAGACGAGCTGCTGATCGTGCAGGGGCAGGCGCGCAACGACGCGTTCACTGGCGGCATTCGCTTCACCGCCGATACCGTGATGGATCTCGAACGTGCCCGCAGCCGCTATGCGCAGGCCGTGCGGCTGACGATGAACGGCAACGCCGACGCGCTCGCGCTGCGCCGCGTGCTCGAGCCGCACGTGTCGAAGGACGATCCGGCCGCGGCGAACGTGGTCGAAGCGCCCGCGCCGCGCGGCGGCGGCCGCGATGGCGGTCGGCGCCCGCAGGCGCCGCTGCCGAACGGGCTTGCCGTCCAGATCCACTACAGCAACGCGCGGGCGCAAGGCGAAATGCGTTTGGGCGACGCGTGGCGCGTGAAGCCGAGCGACGTGCTGCTGGCGGATCTGCGCGCGGCGTTCGACGGTAGCGTCGTCGAAATCACGTACTGACCGCACCCCGCTTCGGCGGCGGTCGCGCAGAGGCGGCCCGTCGCATCGCCATCGTGCGGTGCGGCGGGCCGTTTTTACGTGCGAGGGTTGCGGGGGGCTTGGGCTGGCCATCCGGACGCTATACAATCCCGCGCTAACCGTCCGAACGCGGCGTTTGCCGCCGGTTCGCACGGCAAGCAGCGGCGGTAGCGCGCGCGTAACACGGGCGGATCCGTGCCGCGTGCGGCACGGTAGGCCCTCGGACCAGGATGCCGTGGAACGGCCCGTCGCGACGATAAAAACTGATTGTCCCCCCACATGACCATGGTCAATGGAAACCCGACACAGCGGATCCTCGTGATCCGGATTGATTTTCTGGGCGACATGCTGTGCACGACGGCGTTTCTCGGCGCGCTGAAGACGCGTTGGCCGGGCGCGGAGCTGCATGTGGTCGCGAACCGCTACAACGCGGCCGCGCTGGCCGGAAACCCGGACGTGCACACGATCCACACCTACGTGTACAGCCGCCAGTGCGAGCGCAACGACCGCCCCGGCCGGATGCGCGCATTCTTCGACCGGCTGCGACTCGTGCGCCGTCTGCGCCGCTTGCGGTTCGACCTGGTGATCGTGCCGAACGGCGGCATGCATCGCAGCAGCATGCAGTTCGCGCGCCAGCTTCGCGCGAAGGATTGCCGCTGGCACGACGCGGAGACCGAATTCGACGATCGCAAGCCCGAGCATGTCGCGCGGCGTCCGATGTTCCATGAAGCGTTGTCGGGCTTCCGGCTCGTGCCCGAACTCGGTTGCGCCGATCTCGATCAGCTCGCGCTCTCGGTGCATCCCGATCGCTCGCTACAGGAAACGTGGCATCGGCTGCTCGGCGCGCGCACGAAGCCGCGCGTCGGGCTGTTCGTGTCGAACAAGGCGGTCGAGCGGCGCTGGCCCGCCGATCGCTGGCGCGACCTCGGCGAGCGCCTCGCACCGGTTGCCGACGTGATCGTGTTTCGCGATCCGGCCATCGGCCACGCTGCCGACGGCGACATGTGGCGCGACGTGAATGCACGGCATGTCGCGCCTTCCTCGGTCGCCGAGCTGGTGGCGGCCGCGAGCCTGCTCGACGCGATCGTCTCGGCCGACAGCGCGCCCGTGCATATTGCGTCGGCGCTCGGCGTACCGGTGGCCGCCCTGTTCGAGGACCGTCCCGAGAAATACCTGCGCTGGCATCCGCTCGGCGTGCCGCACGTGATCCTGCGTGCGGGCCCGACCGTCGACGCGATCGGTGTCGATGCGGTCGAGCGCGCGGTGCGCCACCTGCTGCCGCAGGCCGGCCGTCGCGACGAAGCCGCGGCCAGTACCGCGCTCGCGCAGCCGGCCGTCGCCACGTCGCCCGTGATCGCGCCGATCGCATCGTAGCGCGGTGCGCGTCGTGCGGCTGCGTACCGCGCGACGCTCCGCTGGCGGAGCCGCATCGCGCCAGCCTGCGCGGCCGGGTGCGCGACGCCGCGCCGGCTACTGCAAAATCCTGTACATTGCCAGCCTTGTTCAGCCAGCCAGACGATCACCGTGGCCCTGTTTTCTTCCACCCGTCCGCCCAGAACCATCCTCGTTGCCGCGCCGCGCCGTATCGGCGACGTGCTGCTGACGACACCGCTCGTACGGTCGCTGAAGGCGCGTTGGCCGGACGCGCACATCGACATGCTGGTGTTTCGCGGCACCGAGGGCGTGCTCGAGCACAATCCGGACGTGCGGCGCGTGATCGTGGTCGCGCAGCGCGCCGGGTTCGGCGAGCGGTTGCGCGACGCGTTGTCGATGTGGCGCCGCTACGATCTCGCATGCGCGGCGCTGAGTTCCGACCGGCCGCGTTTCTACAGCTGGTTCGCCGGTCGCAAGCGGGTCGGCCTCGTCGACCCGAACCGCGTCACGTGGCTCACGCGGATGATGCTGAACGGGATCGCGATCAATCACCATGAATCCGCGCATACGGTCGTCAGTACGCTCGCGCTTGCACCGGTGATCGGCATCGAGCCGGTGTCCGAGGTCGTCGCGCCCGGCATCGGCGACGATCCGGCGCGGCGCGCGCGTTTCGACGCGTGGCTCGCCGAGTCGCCCGCGATCCGCGCCGGCAAGCCGCTGGTCGTGCTGCATCCGTATCCGATGTTCCGTTACAAGCAATGGCGGCTCGACGGCTGGGTCGACATGATCGGCTGGTTGCGCGAGCAGGGCTTCGCGGTCGCGCTGTCGGGCGGCCCGGCCGATCGCGAGCGCGAGTATGCGGAGCAGGTCGCGGCCGAGGCGGGCGGCGACGTGCTGAACCTGGTCGGCCGCCTGACGTTCGGCGAGAGCGCGGAGCTCGTGCGGCGCGCGCGACTCTTCATCGGGCCCGACACCGGCGCGACGCACGTCGCGGCCGCGACCGGCACCGACACGATTGCGCTGTTCGGGCCGTCCGACCCCGTGCGCTGGGGGCCGTGGCCGCAGCATTGGCCCGCGACCGAGAATCCGTGGTCGCTGCGCGGCTCGGGCCGGCATGGGAACGTGTGGCTGCTGCAAGGGGAAGGCGATTGCGTGCCGTGCCGGCACGAAGGCTGCGAGCGCCATGTCGACAGTCGCAGCGACTGCCTGGTCCATCTCGGCGCGCAGCGCGTGAAGGCCGCAGCGGCCGAGATGCTCGGGCTGAATCCGCCGGGCCCGGCTGACATCATCGTCGACACATCGCGGCTGCACCGCGCCGGCTCCGACTGACACGCGGCAAACGCGCGTTTTTCTTCGTTCGTACGGGGCTTGTTTCGCGGGGAGTCACGCGGCTCGCCCGCAGCGATGGTGGATATCCGCTGCCGCCGACCTGGGCCGGGCGGCGCAGCGGAACGTATGGCGGTGTGCGTTACACGCTGCGCCGGATCGCCGACGTTTCGCGCGGCAGCGCTTCGCTGCGTTCACCGCAACCGAGCAGGATGCCGGCCAGCAGCACGATCAGGTGCCCTTCGGCGAAATCCAGCAGCAGCGAATTCGCGAGACTGCCGATCGCGAAGATCGCGAGCCACGCGAGCAGCAAGTGCCGCGAGCGCGGATCGAGCGCACGGCTGCCGCGCGCGATCTGCACGATCAGGTTGACGAACAGCAGCAGCCCGATCGCGCCGAGCTGCACGGCCATCAGCAGGTATTCGTTGTGCGGATTCGACGTGAGTTGGCCTTCGGCGGCCGTCTTGCCGGCCGAGAGTTTCTGGAACTCGAGCTCGAGTCCACCTGCGCCATAACCGAGCACGGGGCGCTGGCGAAACAGCTCGACTCCTTTCTTGTACCACTCGAGGCGCAGCCCGGTAGACGTGACCGCATCGTTCTGCCGGTATTGCTGCACTTCCGTTGCGACCTCCGCGAGCCGGCCGTTGTGAACCGTACACGCGGCGACGATCAGCGCGATGCCGCACAAGACGAGCACACCTGTGGCGAGCGCAGCGCGTAGCGCGGACTGTCGGCGCTGCAGCAGCACGAAACGCACCGCGATGACGAGAATCAGCAACACGGAGACGATCTGCCCGGTGCGTCCCTGCAGCATCACGAATACGTTGATGAGCGCCAATGCCGCGACAAACGCATAGGCGACACGCGACAGCGCCGTGCGGGCCGCCAGCGCGAGATCGGCCGCCTGGTAGAACAGCAGCGCGCCGAACATGCCGGCCGCGATGTGGTTCTTGAACACCCATGCGCGCGACACCGGCAGCGCGGACGCATACGCCGGCCCGATCGCGGTGAGCCCGAGATAGTTGGTCGTCGACAGCAGCAGGATCACGCACAGCGTGCCGAACCAGCAGCGCCGCACGATCGGCGCCCAGTTCGAATGACGGAACGCGAGCACGGCGAACGGCAGCAGCAGCAGCTTGTCGTATTTCGCCACCCAGTTCCACGCCTTGTGATGCGGCGCGACCGTATAGGTGACGCTCACGGCCAGCGCGGCCAGGATCAGCAGCGCCGCGAGCGAAGCCGGGTCGGCGACGAATGAGCGCAGGTCACGCCAGAATTCGGGGGAGATCACGAGCGCGGCGGCGAACAGCCCGCAGAACACGTTGGTCAGCGCGGTCGAAACGGGCACCATGCAGAGCGCGGCGACGGCGAATGCGCGGGCGGCGGTCAGGCGCCGCGTGGCGGGAGCGGAAAACGAAAGCATCGGAACCTGTCGTATGGACGAATGCGGCTTGCGGGCATCTGCGCCGCGTCGCATGTCCCGGTGAGCGATCCGGGACGAACGGCGCAGTATACGCGAAGCAGGGCGGGTTTCCGTGCGGTTTTCGGGGAGGGATCAGCTGAACGCGCGCTTGATCCGCGAGCGCAGCAGGGCGCGCTTGAGGCGGCCTTCCACGGCTGGCGTATCGAGCGCGACCTGCGTGCCGACCGGCTCGCCGCGATGCAGGTAGTAGCGGTCGAACGTCGCCTGCGTCATGCCCCATTTGTTCAGGAACTGGCGGCGGCCGTCGTTCTTGACGATCTTCCCGGTGCTCTTCTGCTGGAAGTGGTACACGAGGCTGTCGCCGACGCCGACGAAGATCCGGCAGCCGGCGTCCCAGAATTTCATCGAGAAGTCGTTGTCGCTGCTCATGCCCGGCGACAGCTCGCTGCTGTAGCCGCCGATGCGGTTCCACCAGTCGCGGTGCACGAGCGTCGGCGGCCAGGTCGAGCCGAGCCAGTCCGCGCGCGCCAGCTTCGGGGTCGCGGCGACGAGGCCCGCCGCGTCGAACTGCTCGGCGTCGCGGCCGAAATTGCTGACGACCACGCACGGGTTGCGCGTGTCGACCGGCTCGACCATCGTGCCCGACAGCATGAACAGGTCGGTGGGCATTTGCTCGATGCGGCGCACGAGCGCCGTGTCCCAGCCCGGGCAGCAGAACATGTCGTCGTTCATGTAGACGACGTAGTCGCGCGTGGCGCGCGCGGCGGCGAGGTTGACCGCATGGCAGATGCCGATGTTGGCCGGCGATGCCGTGTGTTCGATCCCTTCGTTGCGGACCCAGTCGAGCGTGCCGTCCGAGCCGTCGTTCACGTGCACGATGATCTGGTGGTCGTACGCGGAATGCCGGCGCAGGCTGTCGACGACGAGCTTGAGGTACGGCAGGTTGTTCCAGGTCGGAATGATGATGGAGAACATGGCGGTCGGATTCGGTGGTCGTCGTGACGGGCGGCGCGCAGTGCAGCCGCCCGGGCGGGCACGCGCGGTGCGCGCAACCCGGCATTGTAACGCCGGGCCGGTCGCGCACCGGGCGGGTGCCTAGCGGGCCGGCTCGTGACCGAGCTTCAGGAAGCGGTAGTACACGGTTTCCGCGTTGAACACCGCGATCATGAAGCCCGCGCGGCCGTCGAGGAACCCGCGCCGCAGCACGTAGGTGCGTACGAACGCCCATGCGCCGCGGCCGAGCGCCTTGCCGAAGCCGCCGCGCTGGCCGGCCGCGCGGCGCTGGCGCGCGCCGGCCGTCGAATACGCGTCGAGCTTGCGCACGACCGTTTCGAAATCCTCGTACGAATAGTGCATCAGCTTGCCGGTCAGGCGCTGCGCGGCGGTATCGAACACGAGGCGCTCGTGCACGAGATCGTCCGAGAATCGCGCGGTGCCGCGCCGGAACAGCCGCGGCACCCAGTCCGGATACCAGCCGCTGTGATGAATCCACTGGCCGCAGAAGCTCGACAGCCGGTCGAGCGCGTAGACCTGCGCGGCCGGCGCGCGGATCGCGTCGCGGATCGACTGCGCGAGTTCCGGCGTGACGACTTCGTCGGTATCGAGCGACAGGATCCAGTCGGTGCCGAGCGCGTCGAGCGCGCGGTTCTTCTGCGGGCCGAAGCCCGGCCAGTCGCGCTCGACGATCACGCGCGCGCCGTGCGCCTGCGCGATCGCGACGGTATCGTCGGTGCTGCCGCCGTCGACGACGACGACATCGTCGGCGAACGACAGCGCATCGAGACACTGCGCAAGCCGCGCGGATGCGTTGAGGGCGATGAGGGCGACGCCGAGGGAGGGTTCAGCCATGAAATCGTCGGAAAGGCGGAGAAAACGGTGAGCGGCAGTATACCTTCGGCCCGGTCGCGGCCCGCATCCGCGACGGGCGTGCCCGCGGGGGCGGTGCGGCTATAATGTTGAGCCCTTTCCGGCACCCGCCCGACAGGGCGCACACCCGGGCGGCCACGCGCCGGGCGCCGCGTCGCGGCTCAAGAAGGATTGCCTTGGAAACCCAGAACACACTTCGCAAACCGATGGACGGCACCGGCACCTCGCCGCTCACGGTCCTCAAGCGCCTGTGGCCGTACATCCGGCCGCTCGTCGGCATCGTGGTGCTCGCCGTGATGACGATGGGCGTCGTCGCGGCCACCGAAGCCGGCATTCCGGCGCTGCTCAAGCCGCTGCTCGACCACGGCTTCGGCTCGCACGGCAGCGACAGCGCGAAATGGTACGTGCCGATCGCGGTGATCGGCCTCGCGCTGGTGCGCGGCGTATCGCAGTACACCTCGAATTACCTGCTCAACTACGTATCGAACCGCATCCTGCTGCAGCTGCGGCTCGAGATGTTCCAGCGGATGCTCCACACGGGCGCGTCGTTCTTCCAGCGCGAAACCGCGAGCACGGTGATCAACGCGATCGTGTTCGAGGTCAACCAGATCCTGTCGGTGCTGACGGGCGTGATGGTCACGCTCGTGCGCGACTCGCTGACGGTGATCTTCCTGCTCGGCTACCTGTTCTACCTGAACTGGCGGCTCACGCTGATCGTCGCGGTGATCCTGCCGGGCATCGGCTGGCTCGTCAGCAAGATCAACCGCCGGCTGCGCCGCCTGAACCGCGAGCACCAGACGCTGACCAACGAGCTGTCGTACATCGTCGAGGAGACGGTCGGCGGCTACAAGGTCGTCAAGGTGCATAACGGCGAAGCGTACGAGATGGACCGCTTCACGACGATGAGCAAGCGCCTGCGCGGCTATGCGATGCGGATGACGATCTCGGGCGGCCTCGCGCAGCCGCTCACGCAGTTCCTCGCGTCGATCGCGCTCGCGGTCGTGATCACGATCGCGGTCGTGCAGTCGTCGAACGACCAGACGACGGTCGGCGGCTTCGTCGCGTTCGTCACGTCGATGCTGCTGGTGATCTCGCCGCTCAAGCACCTGATCGACGTCAACCAGCCGCTGCAGCGCGGAATGACGGCCGCCGAGCTGATCTTCGGGCTGATCGACGAGCCGGCCGAGCCGCAGGGCGGCGGGCGGCTGCTGCCGCACGCGCGCGGCGAGATCGAGTTTCGCGCCGTGTCGTTCGATTACGGCGCGGCCGAACGGCCGACGCTCGACCGCATCTCGTTCAAGGTCGCGCCGGGTGAAATGATCGCGCTGGCCGGCCCGTCCGGCAGCGGCAAGACGACGCTCGTGAACCTGCTGCCGCGCTTCTTCGACCCGACGGGCGGCACGATCCTGGTCGACGGCGTACCGGTTGCCGACTATGACCTGCACGCGCTGCGCAGCCAGATGGCGATGGTCAGCCAGGACGTCGTGCTCTTCAACGACACGATCGCCGCGAACGTCGCCTACGGGCAGACGCCCGACCGGGCGCGCGTGCAGGCCGCGCTCGAGGCCGCGAACCTCGCCGATGCGGTCGCCGCGATGCCCGACGGGCTCGATACGCTGGTCGGCGGCAACGGGATGCGGTTGTCCGGCGGCCAGCGCCAGCGGCTCGCGATTGCGCGCGCGATCTACAAGGACGCGCCGATCCTGATCCTCGACGAAGCGACGTCGGCGCTCGATTCGGAGTCGGAGCGCCACGTGCAGGCCGCGCTCGAGCGGCTGATGGAAGGCCGGACGACGCTGGTGATCGCGCACCGGCTGTCGACGATCGAGCGCGCGGACCGCATCCTCGTGCTCGAGGCCGGCAAGATCGTCGAAGAGGGCAGCCACGACGAACTGCTGCGCCACGGCGGCCTCTACGCGCACCTGCACCGGATCCAGTACCAGCAGCAGGCGGCGTGACGCGCGGTCATGCGGCCGCGATGCCGTGTTAGGGCCAGCGCAAGCCCGTTATTAGCGTGAACACGCCCTAGTCTTCATCGGGCAGTCCCGGTCGTTTCTTGTTCGACGTGACACCACGGAGGGAAGGACAATGAAGAGGATGCACGGCATGATGCTGGCCGCACTGATCGCGGCCGGCTGCGCCGCCACCGCGGCGATGGCGCAGGATCACGGCAACCACGGCAATCGCGACGACCGCGGCGGCCACGGGATGCAGCACGGCCATGGCCCGAAACACGTGCCGCCCGGGCACGCGATGCATCGCGACGACGTGCCGCCGCGCTGGGCCGACGGGCCGCGCCGCGACTGGCACAAGGGGGACCGGCTGCCGGACGAGTTCCGCGATCGCCAGTATGTGGTCGACGACTGGCGCGGCTACCACCTGAGTGCGCCGCCGCGCGGCTATCACTGGGTCGGCGTCGGCGGCGACTACCTGCTCGTGCAGATCGGCTCGGGCATCGTGCTGCGGGTCGGTCCGTAACCCGGTCCGTAATCGTCACGCAGCGTTCCGATCGTTCATCCGGCTGCCGGGCGCGTGGCCCGGCGCCGCGTCACTTTGCCGCCGCGCGGCGGAACCAGCGCCGCTCGATTCTCGACATCACCCAGCACACGCCCAGCGCGCACACCGTGCCGAGCGTCACTTCGCCGAGCCGGATCAGCGGAACGTCCCACAGCGGGCCGTTGCCCGGGAACAGCAGCACGATCGTCGCGGTCACGCCGCCGAGCCGTGCCGCGCTGCCGATGTTCAGGCACCAGCAGCAGACGATCACGACCGCGACCGTGATCGCATACGCGACGAGGCGATCGCCGCCCAACGCCGCACCGGCGAAGCCCAGGACGCCGCCGACCATCGCGCCGATGAACTGGTCGCGCGACAGCGACATCGTGTCCGAGTAGTTGTGCTGCGTGACGGCGATCGCGGTGATCGCCGCCCATACCGCCTGCTCGCTATGCATCGCGCGGCCGATCGCATACGCGAGGCACGCGCCGCAGACGGCCTGCACCGCCATCAGCCCGCCTTGCGCGAGCCGTTCGCCGAATGACAGCCCCTTGAACAGATCGAAGATCGACTGCTGGATCTGCTGGCGGGCTTCGTTGAGTGTCCTGATCGTATCCATCGTGCGTCGGCCAAGAAGCGGGGAGCGGCGGCGCGCCGCCGTCAATGCGCCTGTTCGGGCGAGGCGGGCGCCGGTTCGTCGGCCGTCGCGTCGCCGTTCCCGACGCGCGTTTCGGGCATCACGAGCCAGACCAGCAGCACCGCGAGCGCGCCTGCCGCGGCGAGCCCGAAGAAACTGACCGCGTTGCCGAAGTGATCGGCGACGTAGCCGGCCACGGCCGTGCTGAGCGTCGCGCCGATCCCGGCCGCGAGCCCGAACAGCCCGATGCACAGGTTGTAGCGGCCCTTGCCGCCCGCGACGTCGGCCGCGATCAGCGGCAGCATCACGCCGAACACGGCCGCGCTGATGCCGTCGAGCATCTGGACCGGCACGAGCAGGTACGGGCTGCTGACGCCGGCGAACAGCAGCGCGCGCACCGGCAGTGCGGAGAAGCCGAGCAGCAGGATCGGCCGGCGCCCCCAGCGCTGCGCGGAACGGCCGACCCACGGCGACAGCATCGCGACGATCGCCTGCGGCACGATGATGCACGCGGCGATCACGAGCTGCACGTTCTCGCCCATCCCGGCCGTGACTTCGCCGGCCGCGAGGTTCAGCATCGCGGCGTTCGACAGGTGGAACAGCACGACGCAGGCCGCGAAGATCAGCATCCGGCGGTCGCGCAGCAGTTCGAGCAGCGTTTCGCGCTCGCCGGCTTCGTCGAGGTCGTCAGGCTTCGATGACTGCGGAATCACCTGGTGCGTCGGCTGGATCATCGCGAGCGCGAACAGCGCGGGCAGCGCCAGCACGGCGGTCAGCCAGAACACCGCGCGCGCGGAGAAGTATTCGCCGGTGAGCCCCATCAGGCCCGCCGCGACCGCGCTGCCGATCGACGCCCAACGCGCGTTGCGGCCCAGCCGGTCGCCGAGGTCGGCGCGGCCGACGAGCGAGAACGAGATCGCGGCCATCGCCGGCACCAGCATGCAGCTGGCGAAACCGTGGAACACCTCGGCGGCGATCACCGGCACGATCGTCGGGCTCGACGCGAGCAGTACCGCGGACAGGATGATGGCCGCGATCGCCCACGCGGCCGCGCCTTTCTTGTTCTTCAGCGCATCGACGGCCGCGCCGCCCGGCACCTGGCTGACCATCGCGCTGATCGTGCCGATCGACAGCACCATGCCGATCTCGCCCTGCGTCCACTTGTGCGACGCGAGGTAGGACGCGATGAACGGACCGAACCCGGTTTGAACGTTTGCAACGAAAAAGTTGAGCCAGTCGAGGGCCCGGAGACTGCGAACGCTGACGGAATGCTTGATCGTCATCGGGTGGCACTCGCAGACGAAGCCGGCACCGCTGCCGCCGGGGCAACGGGCGGAAAGACCGCGACGATCGGCTTGTCGGCCGCATACGGCGGCGATGCCTTGATCTGCGCGTCGTTCAGGTCGAGCTGCGGGTGCAGCGCCTTGTCGCGCGTGACGAAGCGCAGCGCGCCCCAGCTCGCGGCGATCGAACGGCGATCGGTATTGACGAGCCCGCCGAGGTCGAGCACGACGGCCTGCGGCTGCGCGCCGCGGTCGATCAGCACGTCGACGATGCGGCCGATCTTCGTGCCGTTCGGGCGCTCGACATCGCTGTCGAGCATCGGCAGCCGCGTCGCCGGCGACGCCGCGGCCGAGCCCGACAGCGGCACGGCCTTCGGCCGCGCGGCCGGCGGCAGATCGCCCGACGGCACGTCGAGCACGATCGGCTCCTGTTTGCCGCCCGGCGTGAAGCGGAACACGTTCCATGGGAAGACGACCTTGCGGTCGCCGATCCCCATGAAGCCCTGCAGGTTGACGATCATCTCGCGCGGCTTGCCGCTCGCATCGACCACCATGTCGACCGCGCGGCCGACCACCTTGCCGTTGCGGCGCGCGACTTCGCTGTCGAGCAGCGCATGGATCTGGGTGCGGTCGAGCGCGCGCGTCGCGACGAGCGGCGGGGGCGGCGGCGGCGGCGGGGTCGGCGATTCGGGGCGCTGCACGGGCTTAGGCCGTGCCACTTCGCGGTGCGGCTTCTTCGGCGCTTCCGGTTCCTCCGGTTGCGTCGGCGCGGGCACGGGCGGCATCGTCAGCGGCTCGCCGGCGGTTTCCTCGACGGGCTCGACGAGCGCCTCGCTGATCGGCGCGGGCGGGTTCTGGACCGGCAGCAGCCCGCAGCCGGACAGCAGCGCGGCGACGGCGACGATCAGGAAGACCGTCGAGGACGGCAACGACTTGCGGGATGCGGGAAACGGGAGTCCGCCGCTCATTGACACTCACTCCATGGGTCGGGGGCGGCCCGAGGGCACGCGGCTGGCGATGGATGGCGGGTGCGGGCGGCGCACCACGCGAGGGTGAGAGTTTAACGTGTCTTGCTTTCAGGACCGATTTCGATGGCGGATCGCAGGCGGACCGTCGGGAAAAGGAAGGGATCGGCGGCCGGTCCGAGGCCTGGCGGCGGCGCGTGGTTGATGACGATGCGGGCACCGGCGCCGCTACCGGCGGTGTGCTGGTGCGGCGAGTTCGAGCCGTCGTACGCGGACAGCGACGTCAACGCCGCAACGCCAGCGGCCGTGATGATCGTTCGGAAGAAGCGACGTCCGCCGCGCCCGCCGTGGTGGCGGGCAGGGGCGGGCGCTACCTGAAGCAGCGTGAACCCGGGAAATCAGGCGTCCGGATACCACGCGTCGGCGAATTCGCTGACCTGGACGTCCTTCAGTTCCGGACGGGCGGCCAGCCATCCGCGCACGAGTTCGCGATCGGCGTCGGTCGTCGTGCCGCGCGGCGCGCCGGAGATCACGTACGCACCGATGCCTTCGTCCGCGGACGCGACGGTCAGCAGCCCGTTCGCTTCGACGAAGTCGATGAATGCATCGATCAACTGGCCGCGCTCGAGGTCGGTCATGTCGTTGCGGTAATGCGCGGTGGCGTTGAACGAGAGTTCCTGGAATTCGCCGATGTGGAGTTTCTTGCGCTGACGGCGGTTGTGGCCTTGGCTCATGGTGTGTGCTGAGTGAATGAGAGGTGAGAAAGGATAGCGCGGCGGATGGCGCGGGCGCCCTGTCGACATGCTGCATGGGTGACGCTGGCGGCGAAAGCGGGCGTATCGCGGGACCGTTTTCGAAACTGTTCTTAAACAATTGCGCGATGCGCTGTTCGCCGTGCGGCCTGGTCAAGCGGCCTATTGCACGCCTGACCGAATGATACAGGGATGGCGAGCGTGTTCGGCTTGGCTAAGGTCTGCGGTCGTTCGAACAACCACGAGGGCCGTGTGTCGGACAATCGCTATTCGTACGAGGGGCGTCTGGATCTCACACCGGGGGATCTGTTTTTCTGGGGTGCCGTGAATCAGGTTTGCAAACGGTTTGGCTTTCACGACCTTGGTGCTGCGGCTGCCGTTCTATTGGGGCAGAACGATGTACCGGTTCCCGGCAAGCCGCGCGGCGCAGTGGCCGGCACCTCCGTTGCGTCGCTTGCGGTGCGCAAAGCGCTGCCGTTCAACGTCGGAATTCGGATGCCGACCATCACGAAAGCCGGTGCCGGTGGTATGCGGATCGCGACGACTCGTAACCTCGGTGCATTCGTCGGGCGTGCAGTGCCCGTTGTCGACACTGTCATGCTCGCCACGGATGCGGCAGTCGTCATGTGGAATACGGTGCAGGTCTACAACAGCACTGCAAAACCGGAAGACAGGGTGCTCCGATATGGCTGACACGGCATGGGATCGGCTCGAAGCATTTGCTCGGGAGGAATTGGGGCGTCCGCTCTTTGGCGGTCCGCTGAAGCTGTCACGTTCAAGCCGGATGGAAGAGGATCTCCGCATCACGGGAATCGACGCGATCGAATTTATCGACAAGTGGGGCGGGACCTTCGGGATCGATGTAGAGTATTTCCCGTATCAGCGATACATCGGCCCGGAAACGCTCGATATGGTCGGAATGTTCCTTGGGCTGTTTTCGTCGAAATATCGTGACCCGGAACTTGTGCCCCTGACACTCGGCATGCTGGAAGACGCGATGCGTCTCGGCCGATGGGATAGCGAAGCGATCGAGCGCTTCGCACGGGAAGGGGGCCGCGCGGAATAGCCGTTCCCCATTGGATGCAGGTTGCGCGAAATATCTCCCATGCCGGGCAGAAATCGCGCAACCGCCAAAGAACGCGCCGTCACATCAGCACGATGTCGTACTGCTCCTGGCTCAAATTCGACTCGACCTGCAGCGACACCGGTTTGCCGATGAAGTCGATCAGCATCGCCAGATGCTGCGATTCTTCGTCGAGGAACAGGTCGATCACCTGCTGCGCGGCGATCACGCGAAACTCGCGCGGATTGAACTGGCGCGACTCGCGCAGGATCTCGCGCAGGATGTCGTAGCACACGGTGCGCGACGTCTTCACCTGGCCCTTGCCCTGGCAGGTCGGGCACGGCTCGCACAGCACGTGCGCGAGCGATTCGCGCGTGCGCTTGCGCGTCATCTCGACGAGTCCGAGCTGCGAGAAGCTGTTGACCGTCACGCGCGTGCGGTCGCGCGACAGCGCCTTCTTCAGCTCGGACAGCACCGCGTCGCGATGCTCGGCGTTCTCCATGTCGATGAAGTCGATGATGATGATCCCGCCGAGGTTGCGCAGCCGTAGCTGCCGCGCGATCGTGTGCGCGGCCTCGAGGTTGGTCTTGAAGATCGTGTCGTCGAAGTTGCGCGCGCCGACATAGCCGCCCGTGTTCACATCGATCGTCGTCATCGCCTCGGTCTGGTCGATCATCAGGTAACCGCCCGACTTCAGGTCGACGCGGCGCGACAGCGCGCGCTGGATCTCCGTCTCGATGTTGTACAGGTCGAACAGCGGCCGCTCGCCCGTGTAGTGATGCAGCTTCGGGCTCACGGCCGGCGTGAACTCGCCCGCGAATTCCGACAGGCGCTGGTAGGTCTCGCGCGAATCGACCTGGATGCGCGTCGTGTCGTCGTTCGCGAAATCGCGCAGCACGCGCTGCGCGAGATCGAGATCCTGGTACAGCAGGCTCGTCGCCGGCAGCCGCTGCGCTTGCGCGACGATCGTCGCCCAGGTCTTGCGCAGGTACGCGACGTCACCGGCCAGTTCGTCGGACGTCGCATCCTCGGCGATCGTGCGCACGATGTAGCCGCCTTTCTCGTCCGGCGGGATCACGGCGGTCAGGCGCGCGCGCACGGCCTCGCGTTCGGCCTCGCTCTCGATCTTCTGCGAGATGCCGATATGCGGCTCCTGCGGCAGGTAGACGAGCGTGCGGCCCGCGATGCTGACCTGCGTCGACAGCCGCGCGCCTTTCGTGCCGATCGGATCCTTGATCACCTGCACCATCAGCGTCTGGCCTTCGAACACAATCTTCTCGATCGGCTGGTGCGGCGCGCCCGACTGCGGCTCGCCCGCGAGGCGCGGATGCCAGATGTCGGCGACGTGCAGGAACGCCGCGCGCTCGAGGCCGATGTCGATGAATGCCGACTGCATGCCGGGCAGCACGCGCACGACCTTGCCGAGATAGATGTTGCCGACCCGTCCGCGCGACAGCGTCCGCTCGACGTGAAGCTCCTGCACCGCACCTTGCTGGACGAGTGCGACGCGCGTTTCCTGCGGCGTGAGGTTGATCAGGATTTCTTCGTTCATGGTGCGGTTCAGAAGGCGACGCGTGCGGTACGCAGCAGCGCGGCAGTCTCAAAAAGGGGCAGACCCATGATACCTGAATGGGATCCGTCGATTCGCTCGATGAATTCGGCCGCGCGGCCCTGGATCGCGTACGCGCCGGCCTTGCCGAACGGCTCGCCGGTTTCGACGTAGCGCGCGAACGCGTCGCTCGGTGCGTTTGAAAAGCGCACCGACGAGCGCGACAGCGCGGGCGGCAGCAGTTCGCCGTCGGCGCCGATTACGGCGACGGCCGTCAGCACCTCGTGTTCGCGGCCCGCGAGGCGGGCGAGCATCGCGAGCGCATCGTCGGCGTCGGCCGGCTTGCCGAGGATCGCGCCGTCGATGGTCACCGTGGTGTCCGCAACGAGCACCGGCGCGGCCGGCTTGCCGCTCGCGACGAGGCGCGCACGCGCGGCCTCGGCCTTCGCGACGGTCACGCGCCGCACGTACGCGTCGGCGGCTTCGCCGGGCAGTTCGGCTTCGAGCGCCTCGGCGTCCTCGTCGGGGCGCGGCAGCAGCAGTTCGAAGCGTACGCCGATCTGCTGCAGCAACTCCTGGCGGCGCGGGCTTTGCGAGGCGAGGTAAAGGATCGGGAAAAACGCGGGGGACGTGCTGGACGGCATGGTGTCGTTATCTCGTTGAGCGCGCGCGGCGCGCGTCTCGAGGACGACACGTCATGCGCGGTGGTAGGGGTGATTCTGCGTGATGCTCCACGCCCGGTAAAGCTGTTCGGCGAGCAGCACGCGCACCATGCCGTGCGGCAGCGTCATGCTGGAGATGCGCAGCAGTACGTCGGCGCGCGCTTTCAGTTCCGGATCGAGCCCGTCGGCGCCGCCGATCACGAACGCGACGTCGCGGCCGTCCTGCTGCCAGCCGGGCAGCGCCTGCGCGAGCTGCATCGTGGTCCAGTCGCGGCCGCGCTCGTCGAGCGCGACGAGGCGCGCGCCCTTCGGCAGCGCGGCCTCGATCTTCTGCCGCTCGGCCGCCATCACGCTTTCGGCGCTGCGGCCGCCCGAACGCAATTCAGGCTTGATTTCGCGCAACTCGATGCGCAGTTCGGGCGGCATCCGCTTCGTGTATTCGTCGAAGCCGGATGCGATCCAGCCCGGCATCTTGTGGCCGACCGCGAGGATGAAAAGCTTCATCGGGGCATGCGTGACGGCTTAACGGCGGCGGGCGGCCGTCTTGCGCGCCGGGCGTGCGGGCGCTTCTTCCTCTTCCTCGTCGTCTTCGCTCGCCGTCGCGAAGCCGTTGCCCTTGCCGCCGCCGAGCTTCATCCGCACGGGCTTGTCGCCCCAGATTTCCTCGAGGTTGTAGTACTGGCGCAGCGCCGGTTGCAGGATGTGCACGACCGCGTCGCCGCAGTCGACCAGCACCCATTCGCCGGTGTCCTCGCCTTCGGAGCTGACGACGTCGCCGCCGGCTTCCTTGACCTTGTCGCGCACGTTCGACGCGAGCGCCTTGGTCTGGCGGTTGGAGGTGCCCGAGGCGACGACCACGCGGTCGAACAGTTCGGTCAGGTGGCTGGTGTTGAACACCTTGATGTCTTGCGCCTTGACGTCTTCGAGGGCGTCGACGATCACGCGCTGCAGTTTGCGAATATCCATGGATTCAGGAATGGTAGAGGCGATGTTGAAGAATATAGGCCCATACGGCGGCCGGCACATGTTCTGCCGACGCGTCGGGCATTTGCGCATGGCGTGCGATGCATTCGCGCAGGTGCGCGCGGATGTCGGTCGCGGCGATGTCGAACGAAAGGGTCGTATCGATCAGCAGGCGGCCCGCCGGCGTGGCCTTCAGCACGTCGGCGCCGGCCTGCCGCGCGGCGATTTCCCGTGCGACGTCCGGCGGTGCCGCGCCGAGCTCGAAGCCCGGGCGCGTCGACACGCCGATGTGCGCGTAGTCGAACAGCGTGCGCCAGTCGCGCCACGTATCGAGGCGCACGAGCTGGTCGGCGCCGATCAGCAGCGACAGCGACGCATCCGGGCCGATCCGCTCGCGCCAGCGCGCGAGCGTCTCGACCGTGTAGGTCGGGCCGCTGTGCTCGATCTCGTCGGTGGCGACGGTCACGGTCACGCCCGGCACGGACAGCGTGCCGGCGGCCGCGCGCGTCATCGCGAGCCGGTGCTCGGCGGCCGACACGTCGCGCTTCTGGTACGGCTGCCCGGCCGGCAGCAGCACGAGTTCGGTCAGGTCGAGCAGCGCGGCGAACCGGCGCGCGAGCGCGAGGTGGCCGTCGTGGATCGGGTCGAAGGTACCGCCCAGCAAGCCGATACGACGCGGCAGCGGGGCGGGGCGGGCGGTGGTGTCCAGAAACGCGTCCTTTCGTTGGGGCAGCGGCACGCCCGGGCTCAGACCCAGTCGCGCGGCACGAGGAAGTCGCTATACAGGCGCGCTTCCGGCGAACCCGGCTCGGGTTGCCAGTTATAGCGCCAGTTCGCGACCGGCGGCATCGACATCAGGATCGACTCGGTCCGGCCGCCGCTTTGCAGGCCGAACAGCGTGCCGCGGTCGAACACGAGGTTGAATTCGACGTAACGGCCGCGGCGGTAGGCCTGGAAGTCGCGCTCGCGCTCGCCGTACGGCAACCCGGCGCGGCGCTCGACGATCGGCAGGTAAGCGCGCAGGAACGCGTCCCCTACGCTTTGCATCATGTCAAACGCGCGTTCGAAACCGGGCTCCGAGAAATCGTCGAAGAAGATCCCGCCGATACCGCGTGTTTCGTTGCGGTGCTTCAGGAAGAAATATTCGTCGCACCATTGCTTGAAGCGCGGGTAGAGCTCGGCGCCGAACGGGTCCAGCGCATCCTTGCAGGTCTGGTGGAAATGCCGCGCGTCGTCCTCGAAGCCGTAAACCGGTGTCAGATCCATGCCGCCGCCGAACCAGAACACGGGGTCTTCACCCGGTTTCGTCGCGATCAGCATCCGCACGTTCATGTGCACGGTCGGGCAGTACGGATTGCGCGGGTGCAGCACGAGCGACACGCCGAGCGCCTCGAAGCCGCGGCCCGCGAGCTGCGGGCGCGCCGCGCTCGCCGACGGCGGCAGCGCGTCGCCCGCGACGTCGGAAAAGCCGATTCCCGCGCGTTCGAACACGCGGCCGCCTTCGAGAATCCGCGTGCAGCCGCCGCCGCGCAGGCGTTCGGCCGGCCCGCGCTGCCACGTGTCGGTCGCGAGCGGCGTGCCGTCGAGTGCGCCGAGCGCGTCGGCGATGCGTGTCTGCAGGCCCTGGAGGTACGTGCGCACGCGCGTCACGTCGTAGGTCGAATCGGTCATGTCTGGACTGGCTGCCCCCACTCTGGGCGGGGGCCGTAAAAAAAGCGTCTGCCGGGCATTCTATCGAACCCCGGCAGACGGGCCGCCGCCGCGAGCGCGCGGGACGGCGAGGGCGACGTCACGCGCTCTTGCGATTGAGCGCGCGAAAGCCGATGTCGCGGCGGTACTGCATGCCTTCGAAATTGATCTGGTTGATCGTGTCGTACGCATGCTGCTGCGCTTCGCGCACCGAATCGGCGAGGCCGACCACGCACAGTACGCGTCCGCCCGATGTCACGAGCTTGTCGCCGTCGGCGAGCGTCGTGCCCGCATGGAACGTCACGGCCTGTTCGGTCTCGGCCGGGATCCCGTTGATGCGGTCACCCTTGCGCGGCGCGTCCGGGTAGCCGTGCGCGGCGAGCACGACGCCCAGCGCGGTGCGGCGATCCCAGTCGAGCTCGACGGTGTCGAGCGTGCCCGCGATCGCCTGCTCGACGACCTTCGAGAAATCGCTCTTCAGGCGCGCCATGATCGGCTGCGTTTCCGGGTCGCCCATCCGGCAGTTGAATTCGAGCGTGCGCGGATTGCCGTCCTTGTCGATCATTAGGCCCGCGTACAGGAAGCCGGTGAAGCGGATGCCGTCCTTCTCCATCCCGCGCACGGTCGGCATGATGATTTCGCGCATCACGCGGGCGTGCATCTGCGGCGTGACGATCGGCGCGGGCGAATACGCGCCCATGCCGCCGGTGTTCGGGCCGCGATCTTCGTCGAGCAGGCGCTTGTGGTCCTGGCTGGAAGCCAGCGCCAGCGCATGCTTGCCGTCGACCATCACGATGAAGCTGGCTTCCTCGCCGTCGAGGAATTCCTCGATCACGACGCGCGCGCCGGCATCGCCGAGCTTGTTGCCCGACAGCATCATGTCGACGGCCGCATGGGCCTCTTCGAGCGTCATCGCGACGACGACGCCCTTGCCGGCCGCGAGGCCGTCGGCCTTCACGACGATCGGCGCACCCTTCGCGTCGATGTACGCGTGCGCGGCGGCCGCATCGGCGAAGGTCTCGTAGTCGGCCGTCGGAATGTTGTGGCGCTTCATGAACGCCTTCGCGAAATCCTTCGAGCTTTCGAGCTGCGCGGCTTCGCGGGTCGGGCCGAACACCTTCAGGCCGCGTGCGCGGAACAGGTTGACGATGCCGGCCGCGAGCGGGGCTTCCGGCCCGACGAGCGTGAACGCGACGCCTTCGCGTTCCGCGAAATCGGCGAGTTCGTCGAGCGCCGTGATGTCGACGTTCTTCAGACGCTCGTCCTGCGCCGTGCCGCCATTGCCGGGCGCGACGTAGACCATCTGGACGCGCGGCGACTGCGCGAGCTTCCACGCCAGCGCATGTTCGCGGCCGCCGGAACCGACGACGAGTAGTTTCATGGGATTCCCCGCAGACTAGAAAACAGGGCGGCCGGCACGCTCAGGCGCGCCGGCCGCGAAATCGGTCGGGCCGCCGCCGCGACAGCTGCGCGGCGGCCGGCATCTCATTCCTCGACGATGACGGCGTTCGTATACACGTCCTGCACGTCGTCGAGGTTCTCGAGCGCGTCCAGCAGCTTCTGCATCTTCGCCGCGTCGTCGCCGGTGAATTCGACTTCGTTCTGCGGCTTCATCGTCACTTCGGCGAGTTCGGCCTTGAAGCCCGCGGCTTCGAGCGCGTCCTTCACCGCCGAGAATGCCTGCCAGTCGCACAGCACTTCGATCGAGCCGTCGTCGTTCGTGTTCACGTCGTTCGCGCCGGCTTCGAGCGCGGCTTCCATCAGCGCGTCTTCCGACGTGCCGGGCGCGAACAGGAACTGGCCGACGTGATCGAACATGAACGCGACCGAGCCGTCGGTGCCCATGTTGCCGCCGAACTTCGAGAACGCGTGGCGCACTTCCGCGACCGTGCGGGTGCGGTTGTCGGTCAGCGTGTCGACGATGATCGCCGCGCCGCTGATGCCGTAGCCCTCGTAACGGATCTCTTCGTAGTTCGCGCCGTCCGCACCGCCGACGCCGCGATCGATCGCGCGCTTGACGTTGTCCTTCGGCATGTTCGCGTCGGCTGCCTTGTCGACCGCGAGACGCAGGCGCGGGTTCGAGTTGACGTCGCCGCCGCCGAGGCGCGCCGCCACCTGGATTTCCTTGATCAGGCGGGTCCAGATCTTGCCGCGCTTCGCGTCGGCCGCAGCCTTCTTATGCTTGATGTTGGCCCATTTCGAATGACCAGCCATACCTTTCTCCGTGCCCGGGCGCGCAGCGCGGGCGATTGTTGCAATGTGTCGTTGAATCGGCGGCCGTGTCGGCGGGCATGAAGCCGCGGGGCCGCGCGTGTCGAGTGGATCGTGATTTTATCACGCGGCGACCGCCGGTTCGGGGCCGCCGCGCATGGCCGAACGGCCAGGGCGGCCGTCGCGGCGTGCCGGGCCGCTCGGTGCGGTCAGTTCTTGGTGCCGAACAGGCGGTCGCCGGCGTCGCCCAGGCCCGGCACGATGTACGCGTGCTCGTTCAGGTGCGAGTCGAGCGACGCGACGAACAGCTTCACGTCCGGGTGCGCGTCCTGGAACACCTGCACGCCCTCGGGCGCGGCGACCAGCGCGACGAACATGATGTTCGCGGCCGGCACGTTGCGGCGCTTGAGCACGTCGACCGCGTGCACGGCCGAATAGCCGGTCGCGACCATCGGGTCGCACAGGATGAAGATGCGGTCTTCCAGGTCCGGCAGGCGCACCAGGTATTCGACCGGGCGGTGGTCGTCGGCGCGGTACACGCCGATGTGGCCGACGCGCGCGGACGGCACCAGGTCGAGCAGGCCGTCCGACATCCCGATGCCCGCGCGCAGCACGGGCACGATCGCGAGCTTCTTGCCGGCGATCACCGGCGCGTCGACCGCGACCAGCGGGGTTTCGACCCGCTTGGTCGTGATCGGCAGGTTGCGGGTGATCTCGTAGCCCATCAGCAGCGTGATCTCGCGCAGCAGTTCGCGGAACGTGCGCGTGGACGTGTCCTTGTCGCGCATGTGCGTGAGCTTGTGCTGGATCAGCGGGTGATCGGTGATGAAGAGGTTCGGGAAACGGCTGTCCTGTTTCATGACGGGGTGCCTTGGCGGCAAAAGGGGATCGGGGGCGGCGGCGGGTACGGGCCGGCCGTCGCTCATGGCCGCAATTTTACCAAGGCGCGCCGCGCGATCCGGATATTATCGACGTCTCACGACAATCCGCGTGCCGCGCACGCCCGTTTGTCCGCCTCGCCGGCGGCCACGCGGGGTCGCGCCGGCACGCGCGCCACCAGGGAAGCGACGATGGATCTCGGTATCGAAGGAAAGACCGCGCTCGTGTGCGCGGCCAGCAAGGGTCTCGGGCGCGGCTGCGCGGAAGCGCTGGCCGCCGAGGGCGTGAACCTCGTGATCGTCGCGCGCACGCGCGACACGCTGGAGGAAACCGCGGAAGAGATCCGCGCCGGCGCGAACGTGTCGGTCACGGCGGTCGCGTGCGACATCACGACGCCGGACGGCCGCGCGGCCGCGCTCGCCGCGTGCCCGCGGCCGGACATTCTCGTGACGAATGCCGGCGGGCCGCCGCCCGGCGACTTCCGCGATTTCTCCCACGACGACTGGATCCGCGCGCTCGAGGCGAACATGCTGACGCCGATCGAGCTGATCCGCGCGACCGTCGACGGGATGATCGGCCGCGGCTTCGGCCGGATCGTCAACATCACGAGTTCGGCCGTGAAGGCGCCGATCGACGTGCTCGCGCTGTCGAACGGCGCGCGCTCGGGGCTGACCGGCTTCGTCGCGGGGTTGTCGCGCAAGGTCGCGGGGCAGGGCGTGACGATCAACAACCTGCTGCCGGGGCTGTTCGACACCGACCGGATCGCGACGACGCTCGCCGCGTCGGCGAAGGCGCAGGGCGTGACGGTCGACGAGATGCGCGCGCGGCGCACGAAGGACATCCCGGCCGGGCGGCTCGGCACGCGCGCCGAATTCGGCGCGGCCTGCGCGTTCCTGTGCAGCGTGCACGCCGGCTACATCACCGGGCAGAACTGGCTGCTCGACGGCGGCGCGTATCCGGGTACGTTCTGACCCGCGCTTTTCGATTCACGATGACAACAACCGAACGACGAAGGAGACGGAGATGAGCAAACCCCGCATCGCACTGATTGCGCACGATGCGAAGAAGGACGAGATCGTCGCGCTCGCGGGCCAGTATCGCGAGACGCTCGCGCAATGCCGGCTGGTGGCGACCGGCACGACGGGCGGCCGGATCGCCGCCGCGCACGGGCTCGAGGTCGAGCGCAAGCTGTCCGGGCCGCTCGGCGGTGACCTGCAGATCGGCGCGGAATTGGCCGACGGCCGCGTCGACATCGTCGTGTTCCTGCGCGACCCGATGACCGCGCAGCCGCACGACCCCGACATCACCGCGCTGGTGCGCGCGTGCGACGTGCACGACGTGCCGGTCGCGACCAACGTCGCGACCGCGCGGATGCTGCTCGACGATCTGGCGCGGAACATGCAGAATGTTTGCTAGGCAGCTGTTGAAGAGCGCCGCGCTTTAGCGGGCGGGGGCTTCGTTCAAGAAGTTGCCGTATGCGATCGGCCGCGGAGTGTCGGACGGATCGTGCCGAATGCTTCGCTGTCGAGCGCGCTTGCGCATTCGGCGAAGCCGTCGGTGGCCGACTACGGCGTAGACCCAGGCACGTCCCTCCGCGCGCGAGGGCCTCGATTACGGTGAATGGCTCGTTCCGCTGAACGATAGAAGGGATTCGATTCCTTGTAGCAGTTCGGGCAAGATGGACTGATCCAGCCCGCAATGCCCCGTGACGCATGCTCCATCGGGAAGGATTGGCTGAAAGCGCCAGTCTCCTACGATTGCCCCTCGATCGAGCATTCGTAACGTGAGTTCAAACCCCGGTGCGGCCGGCCTCAGTCAATGCGAACCGAGCGGAAATTCATACGACCCAAAGGCCCTGATAGGAACGTGACCAAGTGTGACGGCGGCCCATGCAATCCCTTTCCCGCGAAAACCCTACCAATGTGAAGGGATTGCAACGACGCGCTGCGTGAGCGCGCACGACGCGCGAGAATCCTCCGCTACGACCCGTGTTCACACGCATCGCCGCAGCGGCAATGTCGATGCACTCGCCGAACCGGATTTCCAGATTCCAGACAGAAGAGGAGCAAAACGATGCCGAAAGCAATCCGATACGACCAACCGGGCGGCCCGGACGTGATGAAGTGGGTCGATGTCGAGGTCGGCGCGCCGAAGGCGGGCGAAGTCCGTATCCGGCAACACGCGGTCGGGCTCAACTACATCGACGTGTATTTCCGCACGGGCCTGTATCCGCAGCCGCTGCCCGGCGGCCTCGGGATGGAGGCGGCGGGCGAGGTGACGGCCGTCGGCGACGGCGTGACCGCGTTCAAGGTCGGCGACCGCGTCGCGTACGTCGGGCAGCCGCCCGGCGCCTATGCGCAGGAGCGCGTGATGCCGGCCGAGCGCGTCGTGAAGCTGCCGGACGGGATCAGCTACGACGATGCGGCGTCGGTGATGCTGCAGGGGCTGACCGCGCACTACCTGCTGCGCCGCACGTACCCGGTGAAGGCCGGCGACACGATCCTGATCCACGCGGCGGCCGGCGGCGTCGGGCTGCTCGTGTGCCAGTGGGCGAAGGCGCTCGGTGCGACCGTGATTGGGACGGTCGGCTCCGACGAGAAGGCCGAGCTCGCGAAGGCGCACGGCTGCGATCATCCGATCGTCTACACGCGCGAGAACTTCACGCAGCGCGTGAAGGAGATCACGAACGGCGCGGGCGTGCCGGTCGTCTACGATTCGATCGGCAAGGACACCTACGTCGGTTCGCTCGACAGCCTCGCGCCGCTCGGCTACTTCGTCAGCTTCGGCAACGCGTCGGGCCCGCTGCCGCCGATCGACTCGAAGGAATTCTCGTCGCGCGGCTCGCTGTTCTTCACGCGCCCGACGCTGTTCTCGTACATCGCGAAGCGCGCCGATCTCGACGTCGCGGCCACCGAGCTGTTCGACGTGATCCTGTCGGGCAAGGTGAAGACGAGCATCAACCAGCGCTACCCGCTCGCGGAAGTCGGCCGCGCGCATGCCGACCTCGAGGCGCGCAAGACCACTGGCTCGACGATCCTCGTTCCCTGACGCATCCCGTTCGTGCCGGCGCCACGCCGGCACGTCCCGTCGCGGACGGGCGCCGGCGTGCCGCCCGTCTTGTCTCCCGACCGCTCTCCCGACCCGCCCGAAGTCCCGCCGCACGTTCGGTCCGTCGTTCCCTGCCGCACGCGTTTACGCGTTTTTTACACCCGCCCCGATAGCTTTGACCCGCCCTTTACACGCGTTCCCATAAGGTTCTAGTCGTCCGATTTCGACGACGGAGAACAAAAAATGGATGGGGTTTTCATCGGCGCACTGGTGCTCTTCACCGCGCTGATCCTCGGTTTGCTTGCCGGTTGCGACAAGCTCGTGCAATACGGTCGCGGGGGGCGCGCATGACCTGGATGCTTTGGCTGGCGGGCGCTTCGACGGCCCTGCTGTTCGCGTATCTCGTCTTTGCGCTGCTGCGCGCGGAGGACATCGAATGAACGCGAACAACCTGTTGCAGACGCTGCTGTTCATCGTCGTGCTGCTCGCGGCGGCCGTGCCGGTCGCGCGCTACCTGAGCGCGGTAATGGACGGCAGCTCGCGCGTCGTGCGCGTGTTCGGGCCGCTCGAACGCGCGCTGTACCGCGTCGCCGGCGTCGATGCCGGCACCGAGATGAACTGGAAGCAGTACGCGCTCGCGACGATCGCGTTCAACGCGCTCGGCGCGCTGTTCCTCTACGGGCTGCTGCGCCTGCAGGGCTTCCTGCCCGGCAACCCGCAGCAGTTCGGCGCGATGACGCCCGATGGCGCGTTCAACACGGCCGTCAGCTTCGTCGCGAACACGAACTGGCAGGACTACGCGCCCGAGCAGACCGTCAGCTATCTGTCGCAGATGCTGGGCCTGACCGTGCAGAACTTCCTGTCGGCGGCGACCGGCATCGTCGTCGTGATCGCGCTGATCCGCGGCTTCGCGCGTCACACCGCGCAGACGATCGGCAACTTCTGGGTCGACCTCACGCGCGTGACGCTGTACGTGCTCGTGCCGATGGCGGCGCTCGTCGCCGCGCTGCTGATGAGCCAGGGCGTGCTGCAGAACATGAAGGCGTACCAGGACGTGCCGGTGCTCCAGGCGAGCACCTATGCGGCGCCGAAGCTCGACGCGCAGGGCAACCCGGTGAAGGACGACAAGGGCAACCCGGTGACGGTGCCGACACCACTCACGAAGCAGACGCTCGCGATGGGACCGGTCGCGTCGCAGGAAGCGATCAAGATGCTCGGCACCAACGGCGGCGGGTTCTTCAACGCGAACTCCGCACACCCGTTCGAAAACCCGACGCCGTTCGCGAACTTTCTGCAGATCTTCTCGATCCTGATCATCCCGGCCGCGCTGTGCCTCGTGTTCGGCCGCATGATCGGCGACCGGCGGCAGGGCATCGCGGTGCTCGCGGCGATGACGGTCGCGTTCGCGGTCGCGACCGGCGTCGAGGTGAGCGCCGAGCAGGGCGGCAACCCGACGCTCGCCGCGCTGCACGTCGACCAGTCGGCGAGCGCGCTGCAGCCGGGCGGCAACATGGAGGGCAAGGAAACCCGCTTCGGGATCGCGCAGACCGGCATCTTCACGGTCGCGACGACGGCCGCGTCGTGCGGCGCGGTCGATGCGATGCACGATTCGCTGACGCCGGTCGGCGGCCTTGTGCCGATGCTGCTGATGCAGCTGGGCGAGGTGGTCTACGGCGGCGTCGGCTCCGGCCTCTACGGGATGCTCGTGTTCGCGCTGCTCGCGGTGTTCGTCGCCGGCCTGATGATCGGCCGCACGCCGGAATACGTCGGCAAGAAGATCGAGTCGTACGAGATGAAGATGGTGTCGATCGTCGTGCTGCTCACGCCGCTGCTCGTGCTGGTCGGCACGTCGATCGCCGTGTTGGCGGACGCGGGCAAGGCCGGCATCGCCAACCCGGGCCCGCACGGCTTCTCGGAAATCCTCTATGCGTTCAGCTCGGCCGCGAACAACAACGGCAGCGCGTTCGCGGGCCTGACGGTCGGCACGCCGTTCTACAACTGGATGACCGCGATCGCGATGTGGTTCGGCCGCTTCGGCACGATCGTGCCGGTGCTGGCGATCGCCGGCTCGCTCGCCGCGAAGAAGCGCATCGCGGTGACGAGCGGCACGCTGCCGACCCACGGCCCGCTGTTCGTCGTGCTGCTGCTCGGCACCGTGCTGCTGGTAGGCGCGCTGACCTACGTGCCGGCGCTCGCACTCGGCCCGGGCGTCGAGCACCTGATGATGTGGCTGGGCGCGTGACGCGCGCCCGCATGGCGACACACCGAAAAGACTGAAGAGCTTGAAGAGATCGCAATGACTCAACATTCCGCAACACGGTCCATGTTCGATCCGGCGCTGCTGCGCCCGGCGATCGTGGATTCGTTCAAGAAACTCACGCCGCGCACGCAGTTCCGCAACCCGGTGATGTTCTGCGTGTACGTCGGCAGCATCCTGACCACGATCCTGTGGATCGCGGCGCTCTCCGGCCAGGCCGAGGCGCCCGCGGGCTTCATCCTCGCGATCGCGCTGTGGCTGTGGTTCACGGTGCTGTTCGCGAACTTCGCCGAAGCGCTCGCCGAAGGGCGCTCGAAGGCGCAGGCCGCGTCGCTGCGCAGCGCGAAGAAGGACGTGATGGCGAAGAAGCTCAACGAGCCGCATCCGAAGTCGCCGATCCGCATCACGACCGCATCCGACCTGCGCAAAGGCGACGTCGTGCTGGTCGAGACCGGCGACGTGATCCCGGCCGACGGCGAAGTCGTCGACGGCGTCGCGTCGGTCGACGAATCGGCGATCACCGGCGAATCCGCGCCGGTGATCCGCGAATCGGGCGGCGACTTCTCGTCGGTGACGGGCGGCACGCGCGTGCTGTCCGACTGGATCGTCGTCAGGGTCACCGCGAACCCCGGCGAGGCGTTCCTCGACCGGATGATCGCGATGGTCGAAGGCGCGAAGCGCAAGAAGACGCCGAACGAGGTCGCGCTGACGATCCTGCTCGTCGCGCTGACGATCGTGATGCTGCTCGCGACCGCGACGCTGCTGCCGTTCTCGATGTTCTCGGTCGACGCGATGAAGGCCGGCCACGTGGTGACGATCACCGCGCTCGTCGCGCTGCTCGTGTGCCTGATCCCGACGACGATCGGCGGGTTGCTGTCCGCGATCGGCGTGGCCGGGATGAGCCGCATGATGCAGGCGAACGTGATCGCGACGTCGGGCCGCGCGGTCGAAGCGGCCGGCGACGTCGACGTGCTGCTGCTCGACAAGACCGGCACGATCACGCTCGGCAATCGTCAGGCATCGATGTTCGTGCCGGCGCCGGGCGTGACCGAGGAAGCGCTGGCCGATGCCGCGCAACTGTCGTCGCTCGCCGACGAAACGCCGGAAGGCCGCAGCATCGTCGTGCTCGCGAAGGAGCGCTTCAACATCCGTCAGCGCGACATGGCGCAACTGCATGCGACGTTCCTCGGCTTTTCCGCGCAGACGCGGATGAGCGGCGTCGATCTGCCCGGCCGCGAGATCCGCAAGGGCGCGGCCGACGCGATTCGCCGCTACGTCGAAACCCACGGCAGCCGCTTCCCGGAAGAAGTGCGCCGCGCGGTGGACGACGTCGCGCGCCGCGGCAGCACGCCGCTCGTCGTGGCCGACCTGCAGGCCGGCGCGGCGCGCGTGCTCGGCGTGATCGAGCTGAAGGACATCGTGAAGGGCGGCATCAAGGAGCGCTTCGCGGAGCTGCGCAAGATGGGCATCAAGACCGTGATGGTGACGGGCGACAACCGGCTGACGGCCGCGGCGATCGCGGCGGAAGCGGGCGTCGACGATTTCCTCGCGGAAGCGACGCCGGAAACCAAGCTTGCGACGATCCGCGAGCACCAGGCGGCCGGGCGGCTCGTCGCGATGACGGGCGACGGCACCAACGACGCGCCGGCGCTCGCGCAGGCCGACGTGGCGGTCGCGATGAACACCGGCACGCAGGCGGCGAAGGAAGCCGGCAACATGGTCGACCTCGACTCGAACCCGACGAAGCTGATCGAGATCGTCGAGATCGGCAAGCAGATGCTGATGACGCGCGGGTCGCTCACGACGTTCTCGATCGCGAACGACATCGCGAAGTACTTCGCGATCATCCCCGCCGCATTCGTGACGACCTATCCGCAACTGCGCGTGCTCGACATCATGCATCTGACGTCGCCGGCGTCCGCGATCCTGTCCGCGGTGATCTTCAACGCGCTGATCATCGTCGCGCTGATCCCGCTCGCGCTGAAGGGCGTGACCTACCGGCCGCTCGGCGCCGCGTCGCTCTTGCGCCGCAACCTGCTGGTCTACGGCCTCGGCGGCGTGCTGCTGCCGTTCCCGTTCATCAAGCTGATCGACATGACGCTCGCCGCGCTCGGCTGGGCCTGAGCCGGCCGTCCTTGAAGGAACCATCATGAAATCGTTGATTCGCCCGCTCGTCGTGCTGTTCGTCATCCTGACCGCCGTGACGGGGCTCGCTTACCCGGCCGTGATGACCGTGTTCGGTCAGGCCGTGTTCCCGTCGCAGGCCAACGGCAGCCTGATCGAGCAGGACGGCAAGGTCGTCGGCTCCGCGCTGATCGGCCAGTCGTTCGACGCGCCGAAGTATTTCTGGGGCCGGCTGTCGGCCACCGCGCCGATGCCGTACAACGCGGCCGGCTCCGGCGGCTCGAACCTCGGCCCGCTGAACCCGTCGCTCGCCGACCAGGTGAAGGCGCGCATCGCCGCGCTGCGCGACGCGGGCACCGACCTGTCGAAGCCGGTGCCGGTCGACCTCGTGACGGCGTCGGCGAGCGGCCTCGATCCGGAGATCACGCCGGCCGCGGCCGCGTACCAGGTCGCGCGCGTCGCGAAGGCGCGCAACCTGGCGCCGGACGCGGTTGCACGGATCGTCGCCGCGAACACGACGGGCCGCCAGTTCGGCGTGCTCGGCGAGCCGCGCGTGAACGTGCTGAAGCTGAATCTCGCGCTCGACGCGGCGCAGGCCGCGCGCTGAGCGAGCGTGCGCGCAGGCTTCCCGGCGCGGCTGGCTGCGCGCCGGGCCCGACTTCGTTTCGACGGCGCGCGCGCCGTCTTTGCCTTTTGCGGCGATTTGGAACCACAATGGCTGTATCTCGCGCGCCATCCGGCGCGCCGCCCTTCTGACGCATGAACCGTCCCGATCCCGACCAACTCCTCGACAAGCTGCAACGAGACGAAGAAAAGCAGCGGCGCGGCCAGCTCAAGATCTTCTTCGGCGCGTCCGCCGGCGTCGGCAAGACCTACGCGATGCTGCAGGCCGCGCGCCAGCGCCGGCAGGAAGGCGTCGACGTCGTCGTCGGCATCGTCGAGACTCACGGCCGTGCCGAAACCGCCGCGCTGCTCGACGGCCTCGACGTGCTGCCGCCCGCCCGCATCGACTATCGCGGCCGCCCGCTCGCCGAATTCGATCTCGACGGCGCGCTCGCGCGTGCGCCGCAACTGATCCTCGTCGACGAGCTCGCGCATTCGAACGTGCAGGGCGCACGGCACCTGAAGCGCTGGCAGGACGTCTACGAGCTGCTCGACGCGGGCATCGACGTGTATACGACCGTCAACGTCCAGCACCTCGAAAGCCTGAACGACGTGGTCGGCGCGATCACCGGCATCCGCGTGTGGGAGACCGTGCCCGATCGCGTGTTCGACGCGGCCGACGAAGTCACGCTCGTCGACCTGCCGGCCGAGGAGCTGCTCGAGCGGATGCGCGACGGCAAGGTGTATCTCGCGCAGCAGGCCGAGCGCGCGGTGCGCAACTTCTTCCGCAAGGGCAACCTGATCGCGCTGCGCGAGCTCGCGCTGCGGCGCACGGCCGATCGCGTCGACGCGCAGATGCGCGAGTACCGCGCCGATCGTTCGATCCAGCGCATCTGGCAGGCGCGCGAGCGGCTGCTCGTGTGCGTCGGCCCGGGCGCCGAAGCGCCGACGCTCGTGCGCGCGGCGGCGCGCCTCGCCGCGAGCCTGAAGGCCGACTGGATCGCCGTATACGTCGAGACGCCGCGCCTGCAGCGGCTGCCCGACGCGCGGCGGCAGCGCACGCTCGACGCGCTGAAGCTCGCGGCCGAGCTCGGCGCGGAGACGGCCACGCTCGCCGGCGCCGACGCGGTCGCCGCGCTGATCGGCTATGCGAAGGTGCGCAACGTGTCGAAGCTCGTCGCGGGCGGCTCGCCGAAGGTCGGGCTCGCGCGCCGCTTCGCGCGGCCGTTCGGCGAGCAGCTGGCGGAGCGCGCGGGCGACGTCGACCTGATGCTGATCCGCGCGTCCGCGAGCGACGAGACGCGCGCCGCGCCGCTCGACGCGCGGGCGCGCGACTGGCGCGACGCGTTCGCGCAGTTCGGCACGCATCGCTCGCCGCCGCGCCACTACGCGTATGCGGCCGCGATCTGCGCGGCGATCACCGGCGTCGCGAGTGTCGTGTCCGGGCGGCTCGACCTCACGAACCTCGTGATGCTGTACCTGCTCGGCGTGGTGTTTTCGGCGGTGCGGCTGGGGCGCGGCCCGGGCGTGCTGCAATCGTTCCTGTCGGTGGCCGCGTTCGATTTCTTCTTCGTGCCGCCGCGCATGTCGTTCTCGGTCAGCGACACGCAATACCTGCTGACCTTCTTCGGGATGCTGCTGACGTCGCTCGTGATCAGCCACCTGACGTCGACGCTGACGCGCCAGGCGAGCATCGCGCAGCGCCGCGAGCGTCGCACGGGCGCGATCTACGCGATGGCGCGCGAGCTCGGCGCGGCGCTGACGACCGAGCAGATCGTCGAGATCGGCAGCCGTCACGTGGGCGAGGTGTTCCGCGCGCGCGTCGCGTTCCTGCTGCCCGACAGCGCGGATCAGGTGCGGCAGAAGATCGAGGAGCCCGACGCGGCCGTCACGCTGACGGGTGCGGAGCTCGACAGCGACGTCGGCCAGTGGGTGTACGACCAGCAGAAGCCGGCCGGGCGCGGCACGGATACGTTGCCGGCGACGGCCGCGCTGTACCTGCCGCTGAAGGCGCCGATGCGCACGCGCGGCGTGCTCGCGGTCGCGTCGCGCGAGCCGCGCGAACTCGAGGTCCCCGAGCAGCAGCGGATGCTCGACGCATTCGCCGCGCAGATCGCGCTCGCGCTCGAACGCGTGCACTACGTCGAGATCGCGCGCGACGCGCTCGTCAACATGGAATCCGAGCGGCTGCGCAACTCGCTGCTGTCGGCGATCTCGCACGACCTGCGCACGCCGCTCACGACGATCGTCGGTTTTTCGTCGATGCTCGCGAACGGGCGCGCGGCCGCGCAGGCCGGCGATGCCGCGGCGGCCGGCCGGCTCGCGCAGCGCGAGGGCGAACTCGTCGACGCGATTCACGACGAGGCGCTGCGCATGACGGGCATCGTCACGAACCTGCTCGACATGGCACGGCTGCAGGCCGGCAGCCTGCAGCTCAAGCGCCAGTGGTCGCTGCTCGAGGAAACCGTCGGCGCCGCGCTCGCAGCCTGCCGGCGCGTGCTCGCGCGCCATCCCGTGCGCGTCGCGCTGCCGGCGGACCTGCCGCTGCTGCAGATGGACGCGGTGCTGATGGAGCGGCTGTTCACCAATCTGTTCGAGAACGCGGCGAAGTACACGCCGCCCGATACGTCGCTCGACATCGGCGCGGAGCGCGTGACCGACGACGGCCAGCCATTCGTGCGCGTGCACGTCGACGATCACGGCCCGGGCCTGCCGGCCGGGATGGAAGTGCGCATCTTCGACAAGTTCACGCGCGGCGAGAAGGAATCGGCGACGCCGGGCATCGGGCTCGGCCTCGCGATCTGCCGCGCGATCGTCGAGGCGCACGGCGGTAAAATCGGCGCGCTCAACCGCACCGCGCCCGACGGCCGCGTGACGGGCGCGCGCTTCTGGTTCACGCTGCCGGTCGACACGCCGCCAGCCGCGCCGGCCGTGCCCGACGACGAATCCGACCTGCCGGACGCATCGCCCCCATCCGAGTCATTGCCCGACCATGAGTGAACCCACCCTGACCGTCGTCCTGATCGAAGACGAAAAGCAGATCCGCCGCTTCGTGCGCGCCGCGCTCGAAGAGGAGGACATCGCGGTGTTCGAAGCCGAGACGGGCAAGCAGGGGCTGATCGACGCGGCGACGCGCAAGCCCGACCTCGTGATCGTCGATCTCGGCCTGCCCGACACCGACGGCCTCGACGTGATCCGCGAGCTGCGCGGCTGGTCCGAAGTGCCGGTGATCGTGCTGTCCGCCCGCACGCAGGAGGACGAGAAAGTCGCGGCGCTCGACGCGGGCGCCGACGACTACCTGACCAAGCCGTTCGGCGTGTCCGAACTGCGTGCGCGGATTCGCGCGCAACTGCGCCGGCGCAACCAGGGCGGCGCGAACGAGTCGCCGAAGGTGAGCTTCGGCGGCGTGAGCGTCGATCTCGCGCTGCGCCAGGTCTGGCGCGACGGCGAGATCGTGCACCTGACGCCGCTCGAATACCGGCTGCTCGCGACGCTCGTGCGTCACGCGGGGCGCGTGCTCACGCACCGGCAACTGCTGCGCGACGTGTGGGGGCCGTCGCACGTCGAGAGCCATCACTACCTGCGCATCTACATGGCGCATCTGCGCCAGAAGCTCGAGGCCGATCCCGCGCAGCCCGAGCACATCGTCACCGAGACGGGCGTCGGCTACCGGCTCGTCGGCGCCGTGTGACGGGCGGTGCGCGGCCGCGCATGCGGCCGCGACGTCGCGCCCCGGCAGGGTTGCGCCGGCGCGACAGCCGCGCGACCGGCGCCGGCCTTGCACACCGGCTGCGCAATCCCCGCTATCCTGACCGTTGCGCGAACGAAATCGAGGAGCGTGCAATGTCCGTCCGTCTGGTCGTCATCTGTGTGCTGGCGCTGGTTGCGCCCGGCGCGTTCGCCCAGCCGCTGCCGCCCGGGCAGCATCCGCCCGCGCCGGCGGCGCTGGCCAATCCCGCGTCGGTCAACTGCGAGAAGCTCGGCGGCCGCCACGTGATCCGTAACCTGTCGAGCGGGCAGGTCGGCATGTGCGTGTTCAAGGATGGCCGCGTGTGCGAGGAATGGGCGCTGTACCGCGACGACCGCTGCGTCGGCGGCGGCGCGCCGAAGCGCGTGGCGAACTGACCGCGTCCGGCCGGTCGCGCCGCGCATCGACCGACGGCATGCCCGGCCGCCGGCAGGTCTGTAAGCTGCTTGTTATACTCGGCGCCGCCCGGGGACGACCCCGGGCCATTCGCTTCAACGGGGACGGCCCCATCCGATACGGAGTACGTCGAGATGGCCTGGGTATGGTTGTTGATTGCCGGTTTGCTGGAAGTGGCCTGGGCGGCCGGCTTGAAATCGTCGGACGGCTTCACGAAGCTCGGTCCGTCGGTGTTCACGATCGTGACGGCGCTGGCCAGCTTCGGGCTGCTCGCGGTCGCGATGCGCCAGTTGCCGCTCGGCACCGCGTACGCGGTGTGGACGGGCATCGGCGCGGTCGGCGCGTTCGTGTTCGGCATCGTGATGATGGGCGAGGCGCTGAGCGTCGCGCGCGTCGCGAGCGCGGCGCTGATCGTCGCGGGGCTGGTCGGCCTGAAATTGTCGTCGGCCGCCTGACGACGGTATGCGGGGCGCGCATGTGCCCGGGCGCCGCCCCGCGCCGCGGAATTGCGCCGGTCGCCCGGCCAGCCTGTCTATAATGGAACGTATTCGGGCCTGAATCCCGTCGTGCCGCTCGCGGCACGCGGTGCCGGTCGCCATGCGCCGCGCGGCCGGTCTGTCCGACCCGATCCGATCAATCGGCAAAACGCACGGAAAGTGCAAGGAGAGGGCCATGATCGAAGCCATTTCGCTCGGCGCGGGGCTCGCGTGGGCGAGCGGCCTGCGCCTGTACCTGACGGTGCTGATCGCCGGCATGCTGGCGCGGTTCGGCTGGCTCCATCTGCCCGACACGCTGGCGGTGCTGATGTCGCCGTGGGTCATCGGCGCCGCGGCCGTGCTCGCCGTCACCGAATTCCTTGCCGACAAGATCCCCGCGTTCGACTCGCTGTGGGATGCCGTGCATACCTTCATCCGCATTCCGGCGGGCGCCGTGCTCGCGGCCGGCGCGCTCGGCCATGCCGATCCGGCCATGCTGGCGGTCGCGGGGCTCGCCGGCGGCTCGCTCGCCGGCGCCGCGCACGTCGCGAAGGCCGGCACGCGCGCGCTGATCAACCTGTCTCCCGAACCGATTTCGAACTGGTTCGCGTCGTCGACCGAGGATGGTCTCGTGGTCGGCGGGCTCGTCCTCGCGTTCTTCGTTCCGCTCGCGTTCCTCGTGTTGCTCGCCGCGTTCATCGCCGCGTCGGCGTGGGCGCTGCCGCGCCTGTGGCGCGGCGTGTCGGGCGGCTTTCGCGGAATGGCGAACCACATGGTGTCGCGGCTCAACTCGATCGGAGGGAAGCGCGATTGAAGGGGCCGCAACACGCGGCGCAGCCGCCGGCCGGGCACCCCGGCCATGACGGGCATGCGCATGCCGGCCGCTTCGGCCTGCGCGACCTGATCCATCAGGCTGCCCGGATGACCGCGCGCGACTGGCGCGCGGGCGAATTGACGCTGCTGGTGCTCGCGCTGGTGCTCGCGGTCGCGGCGCTGACGAGCGTCGGCTTTCTCGCCGATCGGCTGCGCCAGGGGCTCGAGCGCGACGCGCGCCAGATGCTCGGCGCCGATTTCGTCGTGCGCGCCGATCGCCCCGTCGATCCGTCGTTCGACCGCCAGGCTCGCGCGCTCGGCCTGCGTACCGCGACGACCGCCATCTTCCCGAGCATGATCGCGTCCGCCGCGGGCGGGCAGGCCGCCGATGCGGCGCCGTCGCGCCTCGCGGCCGTGAAGGCCGTGTCGCCCGGCTATCCGCTGCGCGGCGCGGTCGAGATCCTGCCGGCCGGTGCGACCACCGCGCAGAAGGCGTCCGCGATCCCCGCGCCGGGCACCGTGTGGGCCGACCCGGCGCTGCTCGACGCGCTGCACCTGAAGGCGGGCGATACGGTGCGCGTCGGGCTGCGCACGTTCACGGTCGCCGCGGCGATTGCCCGCGAACTCGATCGCGGCTTTTCGTTCGTGAATTTTTCGCCGCGGCTGATGATGCGCGCGGACGAGCTCGCCGCGACGGGGCTCACCGGCTATGGCAGCCGCGTCACGTACCGGCTGCTGGTCGCCGGCGACGCAGCGGCCGTCGCGCGCTTCGAAACCTATGCGCATGCCCGCGTCGACGGCGGGAAGCTGCGCGGCGTCGGGCTCGAGTCGTTGCAGGAAGGGCAGCCGCAGGTGCGGCAGACGCTGGATCGCGCGCGCCATTTCCTGACGCTCGTGGCATTGCTGACCGCGCTGCTCGCGGCCGTCGCGATCGCGATGGCCGCGCAGCGCTACATGCGGCGTCATCTCGACGGCTGCGCGACGATGCGCTGCCTCGGCGTGAGCCGCCGCACGCTCGGCGCGCTGTTCGCGCTCGAATTCGCCGGTGTCGGCATCGTATCGGGCGCCGCGGGCGCGGTGCTCGGCTACGGCGGCCACTGGGCGTTGCTGGCCGCGCTCGGCAGCCTGATCGACGTCGCGCTGCCGCCACCCACGTTGTGGCCGGCGCTGATCGGCATGGGCGCCGCGCTCGTGCTGCTGCTCGGTTTCGCGCTGCCGCCGCTCGTGCCGCTCACGCGCGTGTCGCCGGTACGCGTGCTGCGACGCGAGTGGGGCGATGCGTCGCGCACCGCGTGGGCCGCGTATGCGGTCGGCGTCGCGCTGTTCGCGGGGCTGCTGATCGTGGCCGCCGGCAACCTGAAGCTCGGCCTGATCGTCGCGGGCGGCTTTGCCGGCGCGCTCGTCGGGTTCGCGCTGATCGCCCGGCTCGTGCTGTTCGCGGCCGCCCGCGCGGTGCGCAATGCGCGCGTGGCCGCGGGCGTCGGCTGGCGTTACGCGCTGGCGTCGCTGCACCGGCGCGGCACGGCCAGCGCGCTGCAGATCACCGCGCTCGCGCTCGGCCTGATGTGCCTGCTGCTGATCGCGATCACGCGCAACGACCTCGTGGCGGGCTGGCGGCAGTCGACGCCGCCCGATGCGCCGAACCAGTTCCTGATCGACATCCAGCCCGACCAGCGCGCCGAGGTCGCCGCCTATCTGGCCGCGCACGGCGTGCACGACGCGGTGCCCGCGCCGATGGTGCGCGGCCGCCTCGTCGCGATCAACGGCAAGCCGGTGAATCCGGACGCGTACCCGTCGGAAGAGGCGCGCCGGCTCGTCGATCGCGAATTCAACCTGTCGTATACGACCGAGCTGCCGTCCGACAACCGGATCGTCGAAGGCGACTGGTTCGGCGCCGCGGCCACGCCGCAGATCTCGATCGAAGCCGGCCTCGCGAAGACGTTGAACGTGAAACCCGGCGACACGCTGCGCTTCGACGTGACGGGGCTGACGGTCGATGCGCCGATCACGAGCGTGCGCAAGCTCGACTGGGGCTCGTTTCGCGTCAACTTCTTCGTGCTGATGCCGCCGCCGGTGCTGAAGGATTTCCCGGCCGTCTACCTGACGAGCTTCCATCTGCCCTCATCGAACGCCGCGCTGCTCGATCCGCTGATCGCGCGCTACCCGAACCTGACCGCGATCGACGTCGCGCCGATCCTCGCGCAGTTGCAGCGGATGATGCTGCAGGTGGTCGGAGCCGTGCAGTTCCTGTTCGCGTTCACGCTCGCGGCCGGCGTGCTCGTGTTGTACACGGCGCTTGCCGGCTCGCGCGACGAGCGCGTGCGCGAGGCCGCGCTGCTGCGCGCGCTCGGCGCGTCGCGCGCGCAGGTCAACGCGGTGCAGCGCGCGGAATTCGTCGTGGTCGGCGCGCTGGCCGGCGTGCTGGCGTCGGTGGGCGCGATCGCGGTCGGCTGGGTGCTCGCGTCGCGCGTGTTCGACTTCCAGCTCGCCGTCGATCCGTGGCTCGTGCCGGCCGGCGTCGCGGCCGGCGTCTTCTGCGCCGGTGCGGCCGGCTGGCTGAGCCTGCATAATGTGTTGCGGCGCCCCGCGCTGCAGTCGCTGCGCGACGCGTGAGCGTCGCCGGCGGCCCCGAAGATCCCGTTTCCCGACTATCCGTATGACCGATGTGAATGACGATGCGCCGTCGCAGCCGACGGCGTTCGAGCTCGTGGGCGGCGAAGCCCGCGTGCGCGACATGGTGGACCGCTTCTACGACCTGATGGACCTCGAGCCCGAGTTCGCGCAGATTCGCGCGCTGCATCCGCCGTCGCTCGACGGTTCGCGCGACAAGCTGTTCTGGTTCCTGTGCGGCTGGCTCGGCGGCCCTGACCACTACATCAGCCGGTTCGGCCATCCGCGTCTGCGTGCGCGGCACCTGCCGTTCCCGATCGCGTCGGTCGAGCGCGACCAGTGGCTGCGCTGCATGGCGTGGGCGATGGAGGATGTCGGGCTGCCGGAGCCGCTGCGCGAGCGGCTCATGCATTCGTTCTACGACACGGCCGACTGGATGCGCAACCGGCCCGGTTGATCGACCGGTACGCCGCTGCCCGCGCGCGGGACGATCTGCGTCTGGGCGTACGGGCGGCCCAGCGCGACACTGGCCGTTTCCCCCATCGATACGAGGCTCATCCCGATGACGACACAGGCGCTGTTTCGCGAAGACGCGTATCTCATGCAATGCGACGCGATCGTCGAGGCCGTCGGCGACGACGGCATCCGGCTCGATCGCACCGTGTTCTACCCGCTCGGCGGCGGCCAGGCGGGCGACACCGGCACGCTGACGCTGCCCGGCGGCAGCACGATCGCGGTTGCCGATACGCGCAAGGCGAAGTTCGACGGCGCGACGCCCGACGACGCCGTGCATCTGCCCGCGCCGGGCCAGGAAGCGCGCGTCGCGACGCTTGCTCCCGGCATGCGCGTGGTCGCGGCGATCGACTGGCCGCGCCGCTACCGGCACATGCGCCTGCATACGGCCGCGCACCTGATGTGCGCGGTGCTGCCGTACGCGGTCGACGGCTGCAGCGTGACGGCCGACTACGTGCGGCTCGATTTCGCGACGTCCGACGCGATCGACCGCGACGACGTCGAGCGTCGCCTCGCGGGTTTCGTCGCCGGCGCGCATCCGGTCATGACCGAATGGATTACCGACGACGAGATGGCCGAGCGGCCCGAACTCGTACGCACGATGAGCGTGAAGCCGCCGATGGGCCTCGGCCGCGTGCGGCTGCTGCGCATCGAGAACGTCGACCTGCAGCCGTGCGGCGGCACGCACGTGCGCAACACGTCCGAAATCGGCGGGCTGCGGGTCGCGAAACTGGAAAAGAAGAGTGCGCGCACACGGCGCCTCGTACTGGAGCTTGCATGACGATCGATACCGGGAAAGCGGGCGAGGCGGCGCTCGATCCGCGGGCGCGGGAGATTCTCGATTTCTGGTTCGGCGAGCCGGGCTCGGCCGAGTTCGGGCAGAACCGCAAGGTCTGGTTCAACGGCGGTGCGGCGTTCGACGACGTGCTGCGCACGCGTTACGGCGCGCTGCTCGATGCTGCATGCGACGGCGCATGCGATCACTGGGCCGATTCGCCGTCGGGTGCGCTGGCGTTGATCGTCGTGCTCGACCAGTTCTCGCGCAACATCCATCGCGGCACGCCGCGCGCGTTTGCCGCCGATCCGAAGGCGCTCGCGCTGGCCCGCCGCGTCGTCGCGGCCGGCTGGGACGCTCGCTTGCCGAGCGGACATCATCGTGCGTTCGCGTATCTGCCGTTCGAGCACGACGAGTCGGTCGAGAGCCAGCGCGAGGCCGTGCGCCTGTGCGCGGGCATCCGCGACGAGGCCGGGTGCGAGAGCTATCACCGCTACGCGTTGCTGCATGCGGCGGTCGTCGAGCGCTTCGGCCGCTTTCCGCACCGGAACGCGATTCTCGGTCGCACGTCGACCGACGAGGAAGCGGCGTTTCTGCGGGAGCCCGGTTCGTCGTTCTGACGTTCCGTCCATTGGCGAGACGACGGAACGGGGCGGCGAACCCTGGGACGCTTGCGGGTTCGTGCCGGCGCCGGTATTGCAGCAAAGGCTGCGCACCGGTCGGTCGGACGGATGAAGGCGGCCCGTGCCGAAGAAGCAAGTGAAGGCGGGCAGGGCGGCGCATCGCGCCGCCCCGTGTCACTGCTGGTGCCGTTCGGGCGTGCGCACGTAGACGCGCAGCAACTCGTCGTTGTCGCCCGGGCGGGCGCCGGTCCAGAACAGCTTCCATTCGTCGCCGGGCGCCGGATCGACGGCCCGCACGCCCTGCACGATCATCCACGTGCAGCGCGTCGTCTTCGCGTCGTCGATCGGCGTGTGCTGGATGCCGGAGAAGTAATACAGCATCGGCGCTTCCGATTCGCCGAGCCCGTGCAGGCTCGCCATGCAGTCGCCGTCGTTCCATTCGAGCGCGAGATGCGCGTTCAGGTCGTCGAACACCGACCGGTAGCTCTTCGCGACGTCCAGCCACGGCAGCAGCAGCGTATAGATGAGCCCCCACGCGACGAGCGCGCCGGCGCCCCACGACAGCGCGCCGCGCCACGGCCCCGTCGTGCGCAGCTTCGGCAGCAGCGTCAGCCAGCCGACCGTCAGCGCGAGCGCGCCGGTCACGAGCGCGGGCCGGATCGGCATCGTCCAGTCGAGCGGCAGCCAGCGGCCGAGCAGCGCGAGATCGGCGCGCGACGCGGCCGGATCGGCCATCACCGCCCAGATCGCCCACGCGAGCACGACGACCGTGCCGAACAGGACGCGGCTCAGGTAATCCCACGCAAGATGCAGCCGGCGCGGCAGGCGGTCGATCACCTGCGCGGCGACCAGCGCGAGCGGTGCGAAGAACGGCAGGATGTAGAGTTGGCGCGACGTCGCGGACACCTGCAGCACCACGAGCCCGATGCCGGCGAACAGCACGGGCAGCGCGATGCGCGGCGTACGCCAGTCGCGCCACGCGCCGCGGGCGAGCGCGGCGATCGCGAGCGGCGCGACCGGGAAGCCGACGAGCAGGAACGCGCGCAGGATGAAGAACGGCTTGTCGTTTTCCGCGCCCAGTTCGGGAACGGAGAAGCCGAAGAAGCGGCCGACATTGTTGTCCCAGAACCACGTCATGAACAGCGTTTCCGAGCGCAGGAACAGCGCGGTCGGCCAGATCAGCGCGAACGGCGCGAACACGAGCGCGGCGACGCCGAGCGCGCGCGCGAACGCGCGGGTGCGGCAGGCCGGGTACAGCACCAGCGTGCAGACGAGCGTGGCCGCGAACACGAGCGGCACGAACAGCCCCTTCGCCATCAGCGCGATGCCGACACCCGCGCCGAAGATCGGCGCGGCCCAGCGGCCCGCCGGGTGCGCCGGCAGCCCGTGACGCATCGGCTGCGCGCGCGCGACGTGCTGCATCACGAGTTCGAGCAGCCCGCAGAACGCCATTGCGGTGCCGGCAAACAGCGCGACGTCCGTCATCATGTCGTGCACGTGCTTGATGACGACGAGCGTGCCCGCGCTCAGCACGACCGGACCGATCACGCGCAGGTCGAACCAGCCGTCCGCGCGACTGGCCACGCGGGCCGCCCGCGCGATGAAGCCGAACGCGAGCGCGGCGAACAGGGCGCTCGCGAGGCGCGCTGCGTCGTGCAGCGGCATCACGCGCTGCAGCAGCCACGCGAGGCTGGTCGCGACCCACGCGTAAAGCGGCGGCTTTTCCATGAACGGCAGGCCGGCATTGGTCGGGACGATGAAATCGCCGGTCTCGAGCATGTGCTGGACGATGCCGAACGTATAGGTTTCGTCCTGTTTCCACGGATCGTGCCCGAGCACGCCCGGCAGCGTGTACGCGCACACCAGCGCGACGACGAACAGCCATGCGCGCCAGCCGAGCAGCAGCGAGCGGTCGCGCGGGGGGCTGATGGCGGCGGTCGAGGCCGCGACGGGCGTGCCGGCGACGTCCAGCGTCGCGATGACGTCGGTATCGGCGGTCGAGCGGGTGTGCGCGGCCGGGGCGGGCACGGACGTGCGTCGCCGGCTGGGCGCTGCGGTTCCAGGCATGGAAAAGATCTCGGGTCGAGTCGAGCCGGTCCGGCGACATGGGCTGGACCGATAAGGGGCTACATCCGGGGTAACGGACAGCGTGTTTGAGACACCTGTCTGAATGGCCGCTAGTAGAGCACGGAATTGTTACGGATGTTTACTGGAAGTGTCACGGAATTGTGGAGATTTGTGGCGCCGTGACCAAGGGGCGGTTTCGACCGCTGTATTGTTGCGCCGCGCGTCAGTTTAGCGGCCGCCGCCGACGTCGAGCAGGGCGCCCGTTGTGTAGGACGCCGCATCGCCGAGCAGCCAGACGATCGCCTCGGCGATCTCCTGCGCTTCGCCCGCGCGTCCTAGCGGCGTTTGCGCGCCGAGACGGGCCGCACGGCCCGGCTGGCCGCCGCTTGCATGAATGTCGGTCTCGATCAGGCCCGGGCGCACCGCGTTGACGCGCACGCCGTGCGGACCGAGTTCCCTGGCCAGGCCGATCGTCAGCGAATCGACCGCGCCTTTCGAGCCCGCGTAGTCGACGTACTCGTTCGGCGAGCCGAGTCGAGACGCGATCGACGACACGTTGACGATCGCGCCGCCGCGCCCGCCGCGATCGGTGGACAGCCGCCGCGCCGCTTCGCGCGCGCACAGGTAGGCGCCGAGCACGTTGGTATCGAACATTCGCCGCAGCCGGTCGACCGGCATGTCGGCGAGCGGCAACGACGGCGCGACGATGCCGGCATTGTTGACGAGCGCGTCGAGGCGTCCGAACTCGGCCGCAACGGTGTCGAACATCGCGACGACGTCCGCCTCGTTCGCGACGTCGCCCGCGACGATGCACGCGCGGCCGCCCGCGTCGCGCACGGCCTGCGCGGTCAGCTCGGCCGCGGCCGCGTCGCGCGCGTAGTTGATGCCGACGTCCCAGCCGCGTTCGGCCGCGAGCACGGCGGTCGCGCGGCCGATGCCGCGGCTCGCGCCGGTGATGAGGACAGCCTTGCGGTCGGACGGTGCGGTCATCGCGTGCGGTTTCCGGTGACGTTTACTTCGCTGCGTCGGGCGCCCACTTGTCGCGGGTGGGCGGCTGATAGCGGCGCAGCCGTTCGATCAGCGCGACGGGTTCCGATTCGACGCACAGCGCGTCGAAATAGGCCGGCCGCATGAAGCCTTCGTCGACCGTATGGCGCAGCAGCGCGATCAGCGGATCGTAGAACGAATCGATGTTGTAGAGCGCGACGGGCTTGCGGTGATAGCCGAGCTGCGCCCACGTATAGACCTCGAAGAGCTCCTCGAGCGTGCCGGCGCCGCCGGGCATCGCGACGAACGCGTCGGAGAGGTCGGCCATCATTTTCTTGCGATGGTGCATGTCGGGCACGACGTGCAGTTCCGACAGCCCCGTATGGCCGACTTCCTTGTCGACGAGCAACTCGGGGATCACGCCGACCGCACGGCCGCCGGCCGCCATCACCTCGTCGGCGATCACTCCCATCAGGCCGACGCGGCCACCGCCGTACACGAGCGTGAGGCCCGCATCGACGAGCGCGCGGCCGAACGCGCGCGCGGCGTCGGCATAGACGGGCCGCACGCCGGACGACGAGCCGCAGTAAACGCAGACCGCCTTCATTGCTTCGCGTCCTTGGCGGAGGCCTGTCCGGTGGCGACGGGGCCGCCCGCCGGGCGCGGCGAACCGTCGCGCGGCGGCAGGTAGTCGGTGAACTGGCGCTTGGGCAGCTTGCCGGACACGAGATCGTCGAACAGCTGGCGCGAACGGCCGCGCAGGTACGGGGCCATGATCGAGATCACGTGCATGCTCACCTGGTGCAGCTCTTCGCGGATCGCGTCCTGGTCGTTGTACTTGCGCGGATGCATCACGTACTGGTACGACAGCCAGTACGTCGAGATCACCGCCATGTTGGTCGCGATGACCTCGATCTCGGCGGGCGTCGCGACCATCTCGGCGTCGGAGACGAGCAGCTCGCACATGTCGTGCGCGAAGCGCACCTTGTGGCTGATGATCTGCTTGAAGTGCGTCTCGAGCGTGCGGTTGCGTGCGAGCAGGTCGTTGAGGTCGCGATACAGGAACCGGTAGGTCCACATGAAATCGGCCATGTACTGCAGGTACGACCAGGTTTCGTCGATCGTCGGACGGTGATCTTCGGGGAAGCGCAGCCGCCGTTCGATCTGTTGCTCGAACTGCGCGAAGATGCTGTTGATGATGTCGTCCTTGTTGCGGAAATGGTAGTACAGGTTGCCTGGACTGATTTCCATTTCCTCGGCGATCGTCGTGGTGGTGACGTTCGGCTCGCCGATCTCGTTGAAGAGTTTCAACGACAACTCGAGAATCCGTTCGCGGGTGCGGCGGGGAGGTTTCGCTTCCATGTCGTCCGGCCCTGTATGTGCCGGACTGGCAGGCGCTGCAATCGATGCTGCGTGATTCGTCCGGCGCGGGTTGCTGTTCTATGTCTGGCGGACGATTATAAACCGGGGTTTCGCCACGCCGGGGCATTTCGTGATCGCGGCCCCGGCGCGGCGCATGGTGCGGCGCCGCATGCAGGCGTGGCGAAAGGCGCCCGGCGGTGGCCTAGAAGCCGAGCCAGCGTGCGACGACGGGGCCGAGCACGAAGCCCCACGTCGTCACGCACGCGAACAGCGCGACGGTCACGGCCGCGCTGCCGAGGTCCTTCGCGCGCTTCGAGAGTTCGTGGCGCTCGAGCGAGATGCGGTCGATCGCGGCTTCGACGCTCGAGTTCAGCAGCTCGACGATCAGCACCAGCAGCACCGAGCCGATCAGCAGCGCGCGCGACGCGGCGGGCACCGGCGAGAATGCGCCGACCGGCAGCATCAGCGCGGCGAGCGTGAGCTCCTGGCGAAACGCGCTTTCCTCGCGGATCGCGACGCGAAAGCCGTTCAGCGAATGCTTGAGCGCGAACCACGCACGCGTGATGCCGCGGTGGCGCTTGTACGGATTCGGCGGCAGCGGCGCGAGCCGGTCGTCGGGGCCGAGCGGCTCGTGCGGGTGCGCGTCCGCGTCGGCATGCGGCTCTTCCTCGTCGAACGGGCGGTGCCGTGACGGCGTCGCGGCGGGGGGCGGGATCTTGTCGTTCAGGTCTCGTTTCAAACGGCTGCACCTTCGGCTGGCGAGTACGCGGTCTTCGGCAGCGGCTTCAGATGCGACGCGAACTGCTCGGATGCGGCGCGCCACGAGAAGCGTTCCGCCCACGCGCGCGCAGTCGTGCGTTCGATCTTCAGCGCCTCGAGGCAGGCTTCCTGCAGGTCCTCGTGCATCGCGCCGGCATCGCCACCGCCGAGCACGTCGATCGGGCCGGTTACGGGATACGCGGCCACCGGCGTGCCGCAGGCGAGGGCTTCGAGCAGCACGAGGCCGAACGTGTCGGTGCGACTCGGGAATACGAACACGTCGGCCGCAGCATACACCTTCGCGAGCTCCGTCTGTGACAGCACGCCGAGATAGTTCGCCTCCGGATAGCGCGATTTCAGTTCCGCGAGCGCGGGGCCTTCGCCCGCAACCCACTTCGAGCCGGGCAGGTCGAGGCGCAGGAACGCCTCGACGTTCTTCTCGATCGCGACGCGGCCCACGTACAGGAAGATCGGCCGCGCGGTGTTGAGCACCTTCGAGTCCATCGGCCGGAAGGTGTCGAGGTCGACGCCGCGGGTCCACAGCACGACGTTCGTGAAGCCGAATTTCTCGAGGTCCTGCTTGACGACCGGCGTCGGCGCCATCACCGCGAGCGACGGGCCGTGGAACCAGTGCAGGAACTTGTAGGTCGCCGCCAGCGGGATGCCGAAGCGCGCCTGCACGTATTCCGGAAAGCGCGTGTGGTACGCGGTCGTGTACGGCAGCTTGCGGGCGCGCGCATAGCGCCGCGCGGCCAGGCCCAGCGGGCCTTCGGTCGCGATGTGCAGCGCGTCGGGTGCGAACGCATCGATCCGCGCGCGCAGCTTGCGATACGGCAGGATCGACAGGCGGATCTCGGGGTAGGTCGGGCAGGGCACCGTGCGGAATTCCAGCGGCGTCAGCAGTTCGACGCGGTGGCCGAGCGCCGTGAGTTCGCGCGACGTGCTCTTCAGCGTGCGTACGACGCCGTTGACCTGCGGTTCCCACGCGTCGGTGACGATCATGATCTTCATCGCGGCATGTCCTGTAAGTAGGGTTGTGTCAGGCAGCGGCCTTGGCCTTGCGCGACGTGGTCTCGGATGGCGCGGTGCGCATCACCGTCCAGTAGACGATCTTCAATTCGCCTTCCATCGTTTCGACGAGCGCGGACAGGCTTTCGACCCAGTCGCCGTCGTTGCAGTACAGCACGCCGTCGATGTCGCGGATCTCGGCCTTGTGGATGTGGCCGCACACGACGCCGTCGCAGCCGCGGCGGCGCGCCTCGTCGGTCATCACGGTCTCGAACTGCGAGATGAAGTTGACCGCGTTCTTGACCTGGTGCTTCAGGTATTGCGACAGCGACCAGTACTGGAAGCCGAGCCGGCTGCGGATCCGGTTGAACCAGCGGTTCAGCACGAGGATCAGCGTGTAGAGAGTGTCGCCGAGGTACGCGAGCCATTTCGCGTGCTGGATCACGCCGTCGAACAGGTCGCCGTGCACGATCCACAAACGTTTGCCCGCGAGTGTCGTGTGGAACGCCTCGCCGCGCACCTGGATGTCGCCGAACGCGAGATCGCAGAACTGCCGCGCGCCTTCGTCGTGGTTGCCGGGGATGTAGACGACCTGCGTGCCCTTGCGCGCCTTGCGCAGGATCTTCTGCACGACGTCGTTGTGCGCCTGCGGCCAGTACCAGCCTTTTTTCAGCTGCCAGCCGTCGATGATGTCGCCGACGAGGTACAGGTATTCCGAGTCGTTGTGACGCAGGAAATCCAGCAGGTAGGGCGCCTGACAGCCGCTCGAGCCGAGGTGGATGTCGGACAGCCAGATGGTGCGGTAGCGATGGGCGGACGGCTCGGGGTCGTCGTGCTGTGTGGTGTGCGCGACCGGCGGCTTGTGCGACACCACGCCGTCGGTTGCCCCCGAGCCGGACAGGAACGCTGTGGCGGCGCGGGCGCCGATGGGATGACGAAACAATGAAGTCGCGGACGTTTTCTGGCCCATGCATGACTCGCGCCGGTTGACATTACCGGCATTCCGCCATGCGGGCGTGACTGTGCCGTGACAGTCACGAGACGTTCTTATTACGGTCGTCGAAGGGTGTTTAGCAGTAAATGAGCGGGCGTTGCGTAAGCTGCCGCACTGAACGGTCGGCGCGTGTCCGGCAAGGCTGTCCGGCTCGATCGGGAACGGGCCGGGCGAGCGGTTTTCGTCGGACGAATGCGGCGCGTCAGCGCGGTATCGCGACGACGCGCGTGCGCGCGATCCGGTCGTGCGGGAACTGGCGGCCGGCGTGCAACCGGGCGGCGCCGGCCCACACGACGATCCATGCGGCGGCGAGCGCGAGCGTGACGGGCACCGACAGGCCGAGGAGCGGGTGCAGCGCGAGCGGCGGCAGGAACCACAGCCAGCCCAGCGCGTAGCGGACGAGCGCGTGGCCGGCGCTCAGCGGCCGGCCGCTCGACGATTCGAGCCGCAGCCGCCAGGTTTTCATCGGCAGCGTCTGGCCGCCGTGCGTCCAGAACCACACGAAATACGCGCCGACGACGAGCGCGATCCACGCGGCAAGCAGGTTGTGATGAACGAGGCCGTTGCGTTGCTGCGTCGCGAGACTGAACGCGAGCCCGGCGAAGAACACGACGCCGAACAGCAGCACGCCTTCGTAGAGCAGCGCGGCGAGGCGCCGCCGCACGGACGGCGCGGCGGCCGGGGTCTCGGGAGCGCGGGCGTTCGCCACGGCCGCTCAGGAGCCCTTGAACAGCGACGGCGCGTCGGCGGGTGACACCGGCACGACCGCGGCCGGTGCCGATGCGGTGCCGGACGTCGACGATGCAGGCACCGGCTGCACGACGACGCCGGCCGACGCGGGCGCCGGGGTGGCGGTCGCGCCGCTCGCCGGATGTTCGTGCGAGTTGACGAGGCGGCGGACGTCACGGTCGGCGACCGTCGGCGGCGCGCTGACGACGCTCGGCCTGCGGCGGCGCTCGGCGGCGGCAAGCCGTTCCTTCTGTTCCTCGGGGAGCTGCTGATAGGCTTTCCACGCGCGCTCGCGCGCCTGCGCGGACAACTCCTTCGCACTCTGGTAGTTCTCGCGCGCGACGCGGCGCTGTTCGGGCGTCATTTTCGCCCATTCGGTCATCCGGTCCTGCAGCCGCTTCTGGTCATCTGGCGACAACTTCGCGAAACGCGATGCGATCTTCAGCCATTTGCGCTTGCGGGCGTCGCTGAATCCGTCCCACTGGTCGGCGAATGGCGCGAGGGCCGCGTGCTGCGCCGGCGTAAGGCGTGCCCACGACAGCGGGCCGGCGGCGGCCGGCAGCGGAAGGGGAAGCGGCGGGAGTTCGGCGGTCAGCCCGGTCGCGGTTGACGCGGGCGCGGCGGGGCTGGTGGTCGCGACGGGTGCCGTCGCGGGGGCCGGGTGGAATCGGGAATACGTGGCGACGTAGGAAACGGCGATCGCGATCACGCATCCGAAAAATACGGCCAGGCCGCGCTTCTGACTCACCCGTGCGATCCCCTCGTTATTGTCTGTTAGTGAGCGCGCGAAAGATACGCGTTGAACCCGTGATCGAGATACGCATTGAGCGGCAGGTCGTCGCTGAGCATCGCCGCGTCGATGTCGGCGAGTTCGGCGGTGCGCTGCATGTCTTCCCAGTACGCGATGCCGACGAGCCCCGCGAGCAGCAACGCGAGCGGCCACGCACGCAGCAGGCGGCGGGCAAACGACGCGTACGGGCGGCCCGCGGGCGGGCGGTTCCCGGGCGTCGAGCCGTAGGCGCCGGCCGCGCCGGCGAAGGCCGGCACGAACACCGGCGCGCTCGCGGCTTCGGGCTTCTTGCGCGCGAGCGCGGCCCGGCGGGCGACGGCCAGCCGATCGGTGGTCGCGGCAGGCAGCGCGGCCGCGCGCTCGTCCAGCGCGCGGCGCACCTTCAGCGCGAATTCGTGTTCTCGGTTTGCGGAGCTCATAGCGTGATTCCTTTGGCCTTGAGCGCTTGCGCCAGGGTGTGAGTGGCTCGCGAGCAGTGCGTCTTGACGCTGCCCTCGGAGCACCCCATTGCGGCGGCAGTCTCGGCGACATCCATATCTTCCCAATAACGCATCAGGAACGCTTCCCGTTGACGCGTCGGAAGCTTCTGGATTTCTTCGTCGATCAGGGCCAGAACCTGCTCTCTTTCGAGGCGGTGCTCGCTGCTCTCGACGCCCGCGTTGTCGTCCGCGGATTCGAGCGTTTCGAGCGGGTCGAAGTCGTCGTCGTCGGTGTTGTTCAGCGACGAGAAGAGCGTCACCCACGTGTTGCGGACCTTCTGCCGGCGGAACCAGTCGTGGATCGCGTTCTGCAGGATCCGCTGAAAAAGCAGCGGCAGCTCGGCCGACGGGCGGTCCCCGTACTTTTCCGCGAGCTTGATCATCGCGTCCTGCACGATGTCGAGCGATGCATCGTCGTCACGTACGGCGTACGCAGCCTGCTTGAACGCGCGCCTTTCGACGCCCGCCAGAAAGTCGGCGAGTTCCTTGTCTGATGCCATTCCGTGAAGGTATGCGCTGCGGCCCGCTGCGTGGTGTAAAAGGTCGAAAAATTTCGTAAAACCCGCGGATGCTATCAAATTTTCATGCGGCTTGGCACCGGGTCGGCCGCCGCACGTTGCGCGCGAACCGCGCCGGCCGGGCGCCAGGCGGCGTGCATGATGCGCTGCGGGATATTTTGCTTGACGGCCCCGCTTCGACCCGCTATTGTCGGCGATTCGCAACATGAAGTGATGGTCTCATTTGAGGCTGGCCCAAGAAGCCCGCCCTTCAAACTGGACGCGCCGCTTGAACCCGAGCCACAAGCCCGGCAGAGAGCACCCGATCAATTTTTTGCCGAAAATTCGAAAGGTCAAAATGAACATGCCCAGCGCGGAATTCTCCACGTCGGAACCCCTTTCCCCTCCCGATAGCGACTCCATCGGCGGTACCGTGCTCATGAAGGCACTGGCCGACGAAAACGTCGAATTCATCTGGGGCTACCCCGGCGGCTCGGTTCTCTACATCTACGATGAGCTGTACAAGCAGGACAAGATTCAGCACGTGCTGGTGCGCCATGAACAGGCAGCCGTGCACGCAGCCGATGCGTATGCGCGCTCCACCGGCAATGTCGGCGTCTGTCTCGTGACGTCGGGCCCCGGCGTCACCAACGCGGTGACCGGCATCGCAACGGCGTACATGGATTCGATCCCGATGGTCGTGATCAGCGGCCAGGTGCCGACCGCCGCGATCGGCCAGGATGCGTTCCAGGAATGCGACACCGTCGGCATCACGCGCCCGTGCGTGAAGCACAACTTCCTCGTGAAGGACGTGCGCGACCTCGCGGAAACCGTCAAGAAGGCGTTCTATATCGCCCGCACCGGCCGTCCGGGCCCGGTGCTGATCGACATCCCGAAGGACATCTCGAAGACGCCGTGCCAGTACGAGCCGGTGAAGAGCGTGTCGCTGCGTTCGTACAACCCCGTCACGAAAGGCCATTCGGGCCAGATCCGCAAGGCCGTGTCGCTGCTGCTGACGGCCAAGCGCCCCTACATCTACACGGGTGGCGGCATCATCCTCGCCGACGCGTCGCGCGAGCTGAACCAGTTCGCGGACCTGCTCGGCTACCCGGTCACGAACACGCTGATGGGCCTCGGCGGCTATCGCGCGTCGGACAAGAAATTCCTCGGCATGCTCGGCATGCACGGCACCTACGAAGCGAACATGGCGATGCAGCACTGTGACGTGCTGATCGCGATCGGCGCCCGCTTCGACGACCGCGTGATCGGCGACCCGGCGCACTTCGCGTCGCGCCCGCGCAAGATCATTCACATCGACATCGACCCGTCGTCGATCTCGAAGCGCGTGAAGGTCGACATTCCGATCGTCGGCGACGTGAAGGAAGTGCTGAAGGAACTGATCGAGCAACTGCAGACGGCCGAGCATGGGCCCGACACCGACGCGCTCGCGCAATGGTGGACGGACATCGAGGGCTGGCGTGCGAAGGACTGCCTGAAGTACGACCGCGAAAGCGAGATCATCAAGCCGCAGTACGTGGTCGAGAAGGCGTGGGAGCTGACGGACGGCAATGCGTTCGTGTGCTCGGACGTCGGCCAGCACCAGATGTGGGCCGCGCAGTTCTACCGTTTCAACAAGCCGCGTCGCTGGATCAACTCCGGCGGCCTCGGCACGATGGGCTTCGGCCTGCCGGCGGCGATGGGCGTGAAGATGGCCCACCCGGACGACGACGTGCTGTGCATCACGGGCGAAGGCTCGATCCAGATGTGCATCCAGGAACTGTCGACCTGCCTGCAGTACGACACGCCGGTGAAGATCATTTCGCTGAACAACCGCTACCTCGGCATGGTCCGCCAGTGGCAGCAGATCGAATACAGCAAGCGCTATTCGCATTCGTACATGGATGCGCTGCCCGATTTCGTGAAGCTCGCCGAAGCGTACGGCCACGTCGGCATGCGGATCGAAAAGACTTCGGATGTGGAGCCGGCGCTGAAGGAAGCGCTGCGCCTGAAGGACCGCACCGTGTTTCTCGACTTCCAGACCGATCCGACCGAAAACGTCTGGCCGATGGTACAGGCCGGCAAGGGCATCACCGAGATGCTGCTCGGATCGGAAGATCTGTAACGGCGCGACGCGCGCTCAGGCCCGATGCGGCCGCCTTCACGAAGGGCGGTGCGGCACGCGGCGGCGCGCGGCGCGAGTGAATCGACACGGCACATTCTGGAAGAAGCGAACATGAGACACATCATTTCCGTCCTGCTGGAGAACGAACCGGGCGCGCTGTCGCGCGTGGTCGGCCTGTTTTCCGCACGCGGCTACAACATCGAAACCTTGACGGTGGCGCCGACCGAAGACCAATCGCTGTCGCGGCTCACCATCGTTTCCATTGGCTCCGACGACGTGATCGAACAGATCACGAAGCATCTGAACCGCCTGATCGAGGTGGTGAAAGTGGTGGACCTGACCGACGGTGCACACATCGAACGCGAGCTGATGCTGATCAAGGTACGTGCAGTGGGCAAGGAGCGCGAAGAAATGAAGCGGATGTCGGATATTTTCCGCGGCCGCATCATCGACGTGACCGAAAAGACCTACACGATCGAATTGACGGGCGCGAGCGACAAGCTCGACGCATTCATCCAGGGGCTGGACGCGAGCGCGATCCTCGAGACCGTGCGCACCGGCAGCTCCGGCATCGGACGCGGCGAGCGCATCCTGAAGGTGTGATGCCGACATAGCCAAAAATGGCACGCCGGGTGCGCCGTCATGTCCCGGCCCGCAGTACTCCATCCGAACGAATTATTGAATTTTTTGAATTAGCGAAGGAACCATCATGAACGTTTTCTACGACAAAGACGCCGACCTCTCCCTCATCAAGGGCAAGCAAGTCACGATCATCGGCTACGGCTCGCAAGGCCATGCGCACGCGCTGAACCTGAAGGAGAGCGGCGTGAACGTGACGGTCGGCCTGCGCAAGGACGGCGCGTCGTGGAGCAAGGCTGAAAACGCCGGCCTGTCGGTCAAGGAAGTCGCCGAAGCAGTGAAGGGCGCGGACGTCGTCATGATGCTGCTGCCGGACGAGCAGATCGCCGACGTGTACGCGAAGGAAGTCCACGCGAACATCAAGCAGGGCGCGGCGCTCGCATTCGCGCACGGCTTCAACGTCCACTACGGCCAGGTGATTCCGCGCGCCGACCTCGACGTGATCATGATCGCGCCGAAGGCGCCGGGCCACACCGTGCGCGGCACGTACTCGCAAGGTGGCGGCGTGCCGCACCTGATCGCGGTTGCGCAGAACAAGTCGGGCGCGGCGCGCGACATCGCGCTGTCGTACGCGGCGGCGAACGGCGGCGGCCGTGCCGGCATCATCGAGACGAACTTCCGTGAAGAAACCGAAACCGACCTGTTCGGCGAGCAGGCCGTGCTGTGCGGCGGTACCGTCGAGCTGATCAAGGCCGGTTTCGAGACGCTGGTCGAAGCCGGCTACGCGCCGGAAATGGCGTACTTCGAGTGCCTGCACGAACTGAAGCTGATCGTCGACCTGATCTACGAAGGCGGCATCGCGAACATGAACTACTCGATCTCGAACAACGCCGAGTACGGCGAATACGTGACCGGCCCGCGCGTCGTCACGGAAGAGACGAAGAAGGCGATGAAGCAGTGCCTGACCGACATCCAGACGGGCGAGTACGCGAAGAGCTTCATTCTCGAGAACAAGGCAGGTGCGCCGACGCTGCAGTCGCGCCGCCGCCTGACGGCCGAGCACCAGATCGAGCAGGTTGGCGCGAAGCTGCGTGCGATGATGCCGTGGATCGCGAAGAACAAGCTCGTCGACCAGACGAAGAACTAAGCACCGTTCAGCAGCAAAACGTGCTGTTCCGGCCCTTCAAGCGGAGGGCCGGCATCAAAAAGCCGTCCGAAGGCAGCAGTGCCCCGGGCGGCTTTTGTTATGCTACGGGCTTTGCAATTCACCGAACACAGAACGAATCCATGAACTATCCTCATCCGATCATCGCGCGCGAAGGCTGGCCGTTCATCGCGATTGCAGCCGTCGTCGCGCTGTTGATCCATGCCGTCGGGGGCTTCGGCTTCGCGTGGCCGTTCTGGCTGCTGCTCGTTTTCGTCGTCCAGTTCTTCCGCGATCCGCAGCGCCCGATCCCGGCGCAGCCGAACGCGGTGCTGTGCCCGGCGGACGGCCGCATCGTCGCGGTCGAGACCGCGCAGGATCCGTACGCGAACCGCGAAGCGCTGAAGATCAGCGTGTTCATGAATGTCTTCAATGTGCATTCGCAGCGTTCGCCGGTCGATGGCGCGATCAGCAAGGTCGAGTACTTCCCGGGCGCGTTCCTGAACGCGGCGATCGACAAGGCGTCGACCGAGAACGAGCGCAATGCGGTCGTGATCCAGACGGCGAGCGGCAAGACCGTCACGTCCGTGCAGATCGCCGGCCTGATCGCCCGCCGGATCCTCTGCTACGTGCGCGCCGGCGAGCCGCTGTCGCGCGGCCAGCGCTACGGTTTCATCCGCTTCGGTTCGCGCGTCGACGTGTACCTGCCGCTCGGCAGCCGCGCGAAGGTGTCGATCGGCGAGAAGGTCTACGCGTCGTCGACGATCCTCGCCGAGCTCGAACAGTAAGCGGCGGGGGCACAATGGCCGCATTCAAACCGCGTCGGCCGCGTAACGGCTCCGGCCAGACGCCACGCCCGTTCCGCCGCAACAAGGTGATGGCGCCCGATGCGGCGCCGCTCGAAAGCCGCCGCGCGGCGCGCCAGCGGTTCCTGAAGACGCGCGGCATCTATCTGCTGCCGAACGCATTCACGACCGCCGCGCTGTTCTGCGGCTTCTTCGCGGTCGTGCAGGCGATGAACGTCCGCTTCGAGATCGCCGCGATCGCGATCTTCGTGGCAATGGTGCTCGACGGCATGGACGGGCGCGTCGCGCGCATGACGCATACGCAGAGCGCGTTCGGCGAGCAGTTCGACAGCCTGTCCGACATGGTGTCGTTCGGCGTCGCGCCCGCGCTGGTGATGTACGAGTGGGTGCTGAAGGATCTCGGCCGCTGGGGCTGGCTCGCCGCGTTCGTCTATTGCTCGGGCGCCGCGCTGCGTCTCGCGCGCTTCAACACGAACATCGGCAGCGTCGACAAGCGCTTCTTCCAGGGGCTGCCGAGCCCGGCCGCCGCCGCGCTGATCGCCGGCTTCGTCTGGCTCGCGACCGACAACCGCGTGCCGATGAAGCTCGGCTGGCTGCCGTGGGTCGCGTTCGTGCTGACGATCTACGCGGGCGTGACGATGGTGTCGAACGCACCGTTCTACAGCGGCAAGGCGCTCGACGTGCGGCACCGCGTGCCGTTCGCCGCGATCCTGCTCGTCGTCGTCGCGTTCGTGCTCGTGTCGTCCGATCCGCCGCTGATGCTGTTCTGCCTGTTCGTGCTGTACGGGCTGTCCGGCTACGTGTTCTGGGCCTACATGGCCGTCCGCGGGCGTGCGAATCCGGCGCGCTCGTCGCAGCGCGATCACTGACGCCGACGCGCGATCCGTGATCTGCCCGGAACGGCGGCCTTGGGGGCCGCCGTTTTTATTTGCCCCTTTTTTGGGGCCGGGCGCGTCGATTCCCGGGTGCCGTCCGATTGCGCGGCCAACGGAATGTCGCTATAGTCTTCGGCATGACTGCATTTTCCCGCCTCTCCCTCCTTCTAGCCGGTGCGCCGCTACGCGCGCTAGCATTGGCGCGCCTGCCGCGCTGACCGTTCTCGCCCTCCGTCTCAAGCCTCGTCTGTTGTTGAGCGTCGCCAGCGGTGGCGCGATCTCATTACGTTTGACTTCCGTATAAAGAGCCCTGGAGCCCCCCATGACAGACAAGCTGATCATTTTCGATACGACGTTGCGCGACGGCGAGCAATCGCCGGGTGCGTCGATGACGAAGGAAGAGAAAATCCGCATCGCGAAGCACCTCGAGCGGATGAAGGTCGACGTGATCGAGGCCGGCTTCGCCGCCAGCTCGAACGGCGATTTCGACGCGATCCACACGATCGCCGGTCTCGTGAAGGACAGCACGATCTGCTCGCTGGCGCGGGCCAACGACAAGGACATCCAGCGCGCCGCTGACGCGCTGAAGCCGGCCAACAGCTCGCGGATCCACACGTTCATCGCAACGTCGCCGCTGCACATGGAGAAGAAGCTGCGGATGACGCCGGACCAGGTGTTCGAGCAGGCGCGTCTCGCGGTGCGTTTCGCGCGCAAGTTCACCGACAACGTCGAGTTCTCGCCGGAAGACGGCAGCCGTTCGGACCTCGACTTCCTGTGCCGCGTGCTGGAAGCCGTGATCGCCGAAGGCGCGACGACGATCAATATCGCCGACACGGTCGGCTATGGCGTGCCGGAACTCTACGGCAACCTCGTGAAGACGCTGCGCGAACGCATTCCGAACTCGGACAAGGCGATCTTCTCGGTGCATTGCCACAACGACCTCGGGATGGCGGTTGCGAACTCGCTCGCGGGCGTGAAGATCGGCGGTGCGCGCCAGATCGAGTGCACGATCAACGGCCTCGGCGAGCGCGCGGGCAACACGTCGCTTGAAGAAATCGTGATGGCCGTGAAGACGCGCAAGGACTACTTCGGCCTCGACGTCGGCATCGACACCACGCAGATCGTGCCGACGTCGAAGCTCGTGTCGCAGATCACCGGTTTCGTCGTGCAGCCGAACAAGGCAGTGGTCGGCGCGAACGCGTTCGCGCACGCGTCGGGCATTCACCAGGACGGCGTGCTGAAGGCGCGCGACACCTACGAGATCATGCGCGCGGAAGACGTGGGCTGGACCGCGAACAAGATCGTGCTCGGCAAGCTGTCGGGCCGCAACGCGTTCAAGCAGCGCCTGCAGGAACTCGGCGTATCGCTCGACAGCGAAGCCGAATTGAATGCCGCGTTCATGCGCTTCAAGGATCTGGCCGACCGCAAGGCGGAGATCTTCGACGAGGACATCATCGCGATCGTGTCCGAGGAATCGGCGCTCGCGCAGGAGCAGGAGCACTTCAAGTTCGTGTCGCTGTCGCAGCGTTCGGAAACGGGCGAGCAGCCGCAGGCGAAGGTCGTGTTCGCGGTCGAAGGCAAGGAAGTGACCGGCGAGGCACGCGGTAACGGCCCGGTCGATGCGACGTTCAATGCGATCGAGGGCGAAGTCGGCAGCGGGTCCGAGCTGCTGTTGTATTCGGTGAACGCGATCACGACCGGCACGCAGGCGCAGGGCGAAGTGACGGTCCGGCTGTCGAAGAGCGGGCGGATCGTCAACGGCGTCGGCACCGATCCGGATATCGTCGCCGCGTCCGCGAAGGCGTACATTTCCGCGCTGAACAAGCTGCACTCGAAGGACGACAAGGTCAACCCGCAGCGTTCGTAAGCGCCGCGCGCATGACGTAGCCCCGAAACGCCCCGTGCGGCCCTGCGCCGCCGGGGCGTTTTTTCATTGGCCGCTCATTCGGCGGCCGGCGCGCGGAACAGCCAGCGGCGCGCCGCCGCGCGTGCCGCCGGCTGGCGACGGCGGAACTCGACCGCGATCCCGCGCCGCGGCGCATCGGCGACGAACGCATCGAGCAGCTCGAGCACGTCGTGATCGATGTAGTCGGCGCGCGTCGCATCGATGATCACCGCCGCCCGGTCCGGAATGTGCCGCAGGTGGTGCTTGACCTGCACCTTGCCCAGAAACGACACGTCCTTGCGGAACGACAGCAGGAAGTGGTCGTCATGCTGCGCGAGCGTGACGGGGCTCTTCAGGTTCGCGACGGCGACGGCCAGCACGCTGCACGCGAGGCCGAGCGCGATGCCGAACAGCAGATCGACTGCGAGCACGCCGACGATCGTCGCGGCGAACGGCGCGAACGCGGCCGGGCCTTGCTTCATCACCGAGCGGAACAGCGCCGGTTTCGCGAGCTTCAGACCGGTGTGGATCAGGATCGCGGCCAGGCTCGCGAGCGGGATCAGGTTGATCAGGCCGGTGAGCGCGAACACGCTCGCGAGCAGCAGGATCCCGTGCACGATCGCGGACATCCGGCTTTGCGCGCCGGCGTTGACGTTGGCCGAACTGCGCACGATCACCGACGTGATCGGCAGGCCGCCGACCGCGCCCGCGACCAGATTGCCGACGCCCTGGGCCTTCAGTTCCCGATCGGGTTGCGTCGGCCGCCGCTTCGGATCGATCTGTTCGACTGCTTCGAGGCACAGCAGCGTCTCGAGGCTCGCGACGACCGCGAGCGTGATCGCAACCCGCCAGACGTCCGGATTGACCAGGTGCGCGAAGTTCGGACCGAGTTCCGCATGCTTGAGCGATGCCGCGAGCGCCGCGAACGAGTCGAATTCGGGCAGCGTGACGCGATGTGCGGCGCCCGGTGCGGCCGCCGGTGCGACCATGCCGAGCACGAGCGTCGCGCCGATGCCGAGCACGACGACCGCAAGCGGGGCGGGTACCGAACGTACCCATGCGAAGCGCTTGAGTGCCGGCGTGTCCCACGCGATCAGCAGCGCCAGCGACGCAAGCGCGATCGCCGTGGCGGCCCATGCGGTCGGCTGCGCCAGCCAGTTCGCAAACGATTGCGAGGCCGTGCCGCCGATGCCGAATGCGAACGGAACCTGCTTCACGATCAGCAGCAGGCCAATCGCGGCGAGCATGCCCTTGATGACGGGCGACGGCACGTAGGCGGCGAAGCGGCCGGCACGCAGCATGCCGAAGCCGAATTGCAGCACGCCGGACAGCAGCACCGCGAGCAGGAACGCGGAGAAGCTGCCGAGTTGCGCGATGCCTTCGACGACGATCACGACGAGGCCGGCGGCCGGCCCGCTGACGGACAGCGAGGACCCGCTCAGCAGCGCGACGACGATGCCGCCGACGATGCCGGACACGAGCCCGGCGAATGGTTCGACGCCGGAGGCATTGGCGATGCCGAGACAGAGCGGCAGCGCGACGAGGAAAACGACGATGCCGGCGACGATGTCGCGCGGCAGGGTGGACAGGCGCTCGTTCAGTTTCATGGTTGGGCGGTTTCGTTGGCGTGGAGGAGGCAGGGCGCGGGTCAACCGAGCGCAGCGGCAGCAACGGGCTCGGGCTCGGCTTCGGCCGGCGGTGCTGCATAGCCGGAATCGAGCTCCTTCAGGCGGCCGTCGGCGAGCGAAAAGATCCAGCCGTGCACGAGCGGCGGCCGTTCGCGGCCGCGCACGATCGGCGACGCGCGCAGCAGCCGCACCTGTTCGAGCACGTTCAGCTCGGCGAGGCGATCGGCGGCGGCCAGGTCGTCGAGCCCGTCGAGCGTGTCGCGATGGCGCCGCGCGAGCGCGCAGAGCGGTGCGATGCGGCGCGCGACGTGCGGCAGGTCGGCGGGGGGCGGCAGCAGCGATGCGCGCACGCCGCCGCACCCGTAGTGACCGCACACGATCACGTGGTCGACCTTCAGCACCCGCACCGCGTACTCGAGCACGCTGGCGGAATTGTCGTCGTCCGGTTGGAACAGGTTCGCGATGTTGCGATGGACGAACAGCTCGCCGGGCGCGCAGTGCGTGATGGTTTCGGCCGGCACGCGGCTGTCGGCGCAGCCGATCCACAGTACGCGCGGGTTCTGGCCGCGCGTGAGCGCGTCGAAGAAGCCGGGCGCGTGTTCGCGCGTCTCGCGGGCCCAGGCAATGTTGGCAACCAGCATGCTCTTGGGGCGGTTCATGAGGACTCCTTTATGAACAAGGCGAATAAATATCGATCGAAATGGCGTACCGACATTCTTTCTAAGTTGAAAGGTTCGATTTCGACTGATATTAGGGGTATGCCCTAGCACTCCGGGTGGGTTGAAACAAATTGTTTCAAATTGACTGGGCGTAGTGCATTGCATGCACCAGCGAGACGCATGAGATGCGCGGGGCATGCCTGTTTATGAGCAGGCGCCCGCATGACGGGAGGTTCAGGGTATTGCCATCGAAACGTTAATGATCGGAAAAGTTTTCCGTCTTATTCGTGAAATTAAATAAGGCGACGGAAAAAATGAAATGGCCATTCACGCAATTATTCGTGAATGGCCATTGCGACAATTGCGCGTCAATGCGCAATCGGTCAGAACAGATTGCGGCGATCGGGATCGTGCAGCGGATCCGGCGTTTTCTGCGTGGTGCGCAGGATGCCCTGCGGATCGAAGTAGAAGCTGTACATCATGTACCAGACGTTGTCCTCGAGATACCGGTACGTCCACACCTCGCGCTTCATCAGCGGAAAGTAGGCGGTCTCGACCGGGCGTCCGAAATTGACGAGGACGTCGGTCTTCGTCCACTTGCCGATCTCCGCGCGATAGAACTCGCTCGGCTGCAGCACCTGGCGCACGTTGACGATCCGGTGGGCCGCGTCGACGTCGGCCGCGACCGTGATCTCGCCCATCGGCTGGGTCGGCCACATCAGGCGCTTGCCGCCGCCCGGCAGGTCGTAGATTTCGCGCGGCGGGCCCATGCGCGCGACGATCGCCGATTCGTCCTGGCCGGCCTGGTATTGCTGCCACGGTTGCGCGCAACCGGCCAGCAGCGCGGCCGCGCAGGCGGCCAGCACCGGCAGGCGCGCGGGAATGCGAAAGCGCATCGGATTCTCCAGAACACGGAAACAAGTCCCGTTTTATCACGGACGGCGCGCGATCGCGCATCGGGCGGAAAAAATCGGTGCGGATCGCGGGCCGTCGCGCTTGCGGGCGACGGGCGCGGCGGCCTATGATCCGCGCTTCTCGGGCAGATTGAAGGGCAGGTGGCCGATGCAGGGATGGAAGCGATGCGCGCTCGCGTGGAGCGCGGGGTGGATGCTGGTGTCGTCCGCGTTTGCCGGCGGCGAGCCGGTGCGGATCGCGCTGATCGAAGGGATGTCGGGCCCGTTCGCGAACGCGGGCGCGGCGGTCGAGCGCAACCTGCGCTTCGGCGTCGAGCAGGTCAACGCGGCGGGCGGCGTGAAGCTGCGCGACGGCGCGCATCCGCTCGAGCTCGTCGTGCTGGACAGCAAGGGTAGCCCGGAGGAGGCGCTCGTGCAGTTGCGCGCGGCCGCCGACCGGCATGTCGGCTTCGTCGCGCAGGGCAACAGCTCGGCCGTCGCGGCCGCGCTCGTCGCGGCGCTCGACAAGCTGAACGCACGCGATCCGGACAACCGGATACTGTTCCTGAACTACTCGGCCGACGATCCGGCGCTGACCGGCGCGCGCTGCAGTTTCTGGCATTTCCGCTTCGATGCGCATGCCGGCATGCGGATGGCGGCGCTCGCGGACGTGATGGCGCGCGATCGGGCGCTGCGCAAGGTCTATCTGTTGAACCAGGACTACAGCTTCGGTCACGACGTCAGCACCCTCGCGCGGCAGGCGCTGGCCGTGCGGCGCCCGGACGTGACGATCGCCGGCGACGAATTCCATCCGATCGGCCGGATCAAGGATTTCTCGCCGTATATCGCGAAGGTCCGTGCCAGCGGCGCGGACGCCGTCGTGACCGGCAACTGGGGCAACGACCTCACGCTGCTCGTGAAGGCCGCGCGCGAACAAGGGCTGAACGCGAAATTCTATACGTTCTACGGCAACAGCCTCGGCGCGCCGGCGGCCTTGGGCGACGCGGGTGTCGGCCGCGTCGTGGCGGTGGCCGACTGGCACCCGAACGCGGGCGGCGCCCCGTCCGACGCGTTCTACCGCGCGTTCCGGACCCGTTTCCCTGCCGCGCAGGACGACTACCCGGTGCGGCGGATGAGCCAGATGATCCAGATGCTGGGCGCCGCGATGAGCCGCGCGGGGTCGGCCGACCCCGTCGCGGTCGCGCGTGCGCTCGAGGGGCTGTCGTTCGACGACGGCTTCCACGCGTCGCGGATGCGCGCGCAGGATCACCAGCTGATCCAGCCCCTTTACGTGATGGAAATGGACAAGGCCGGCACGCCGGGCGTGCGCTTCGACAACGAGGGGTCGGGCTACGGCTTCCGGACGGTGCTCGCGGTGCCGGCGCAACGCACGGAGATGCCGTCGACGTGCTCGATGACGCGCCCGTGACGGGAAGCGCCAAGAATGGCACCGAGTTGTGCTACAATGCGCGCCGGTTGTAAGTCACGGCACGGCCATTCTTCCGTGTCCGCCTGTTCAGTTAGAAAGGAAATCACATGTCTGTTGCAGATATCAAGAAGTCGGAAGTCGTTGCTCAGTTCGCCCGCGGTACCAACGACACGGGGTCGCCCGAAGTCCAGGTCGCACTGCTGACCGCACGTATCGTCGAACTGACGGGTCACTTCAAGACCCACGCGAAGGATCACCACAGCCGCCGCGGCCTGCTGCGCATGGTGAGCCGCCGCCGCAAGCTGCTCGACTACCTCAAGGGCAAGGATGCCGACCGTTACCGCGCACTGATCGAGAAGCTGGGTCTGCGTAAGTAATCGAGGCGATTGCCGCCAGCAAGATGCCTGTGTCAGTCCGCTGATACAGGCATTTTGTTTTTGCGCGGTGCGTAGCGTCACACGCATCGCAGGCGGTCCCGCACGTTCGTACGGGGTCGCCGCCACGACCGATACCGGGGCAGGATTTGTGTCATTCCAGCGCGTCGCTGCATGAGCGCCGCGCTGGAATGGCATAAAAAACACACCTTGCTCCGGGTGATTCGGTCGGGACGCCGCCGCGCGGAATGGCCGGCGCGGCGAATGAAATGCATGAATACAAAGGAGCAACCATGTCCATGTTCAACAAGGTCGTGAAGGAATTCCAATGGGGCCAGCACAAGGTGCGCCTCGAAACCGGTGAAATCGCCCGCCAGGCGAGCGGCGCCGTGATCGTCGACGTCGAAGACACCGTCGTGCTGGCAACCGTCGTCGGCGCGAAGTCGGCGAAGCCGGGCCAGGATTTCTTCCCGCTGACCGTCGACTACCTCGAGAAGACCTACTCGGCCGGCAAGATCCCGGGCGGCTTCTTCCGCCGCGAAGGCCGTCCGTCGGAGCATGAAACGCTGACGTCGCGCCTGATCGACCGTCCGCTGCGCCCGCTGTTCCCGGAAGGCTTCTACAACGAAGTCCAGGTCGTGATCCACGTGCTGTCCGTGAACCCGGAAATCCCGGCGGACATCCCCGCGCTGATCGGCGCATCCGCCGCGCTCGCCGTGTCGGGCCTGCCGTTCAACGGCCCGGTCGGTGCCGCGCGCGTGGCGTACATCGACAACACGTACGTGCTGAACCCGACGCGTGACCAGCTCAAGGCATCGAGCCTCGACCTCGTCGTCGCGGGTACGGAGCGCGCCGTGCTGATGGTCGAGTCGGAAGCCGATCAACTGTCGGAAGAAGTGATGCTGGGCGCCGTTGTGTTCGGCCACGAGCAGATGCAGATCGCGATCGACGCGATCCACGAACTGGTGCGCGACGGCGGCAAGCCCGAGTGGGACTGGCAGCCGGCGCCGAAGAACGAGGCGCTGATCGCACGCGTGACCGAGCTGGCGCAGAACGATCTGCTCGCCGCTTATCAGCTGCGCGACAAGCAGGCGCGTTCGGCGAAGCTGAAGGAAGTCTACGCGGCGACGTCGGCGAAGCTCGAGGAAGACGCGCTGGCGGCCGGTACGGTCGCGGCCGACAAGGCCACGGTCGGCAACGTGCTGTTCGACATCGAGGCGAAGATCGTCCGTTCGCAGATCCTGAACGGCGAGCCGCGCATCGACGGCCGCGACACGCGCACCGTGCGCCCGATCGAGATCCGCACCGGCGTGCTGCCGCGTACTCACGGCTCGGCGCTGTTCACGCGCGGCGAAACGCAGGCGCTGGTCGTCGCGACGCTCGGCACGAAGGGTGACGAGCAGATCATCGACGCGCTCGAAGGCGAATACCGCGAGCGCTTCATGCTCCACTACAACATGCCCCCGTTCGCGACCGGCGAAACGGGCCGCGTCGGCTCGCCGAAGCGTCGCGAAATCGGCCACGGCCGGCTGGCTAAGCGCGCGCTGGTCAAGTGCCTGCCGAGCGCCGACGAATTCGGCTACTCGATCCGCGTCGTGTCGGAAATCACCGAATCGAACGGTTCGTCGTCGATGGCGTCGGTGTGCGGCGGCTGCCTCGCGCTGATGGACGCCGGCGTGCCGATGAAGGCGCACGTCGCGGGTATCGCGATGGGCCTGATCCTCGAAGGCAACAAGTTCGCGGTGCTGACCGACATCCTCGGCGACGAAGATCACCTCGGCGACATGGACTTCAAGGTGGCCGGCACGGAGCAAGGCGTGACGGCGCTGCAGATGGACATCAAGATCCAGGGCATCACGAAGGAAATCATGCAGGTCGCGCTCGCGCAGGCGAAGGAAGGCCGCATGCACATCCTCGGCAAGATGACGTCGGCTGTGTCGGGTGCGAACACGCAACTGTCGGAATTCGCGCCGCGCATGATCACGGTCAAGATCAACCCGGAAAAGATCCGCGACGTGATCGGCAAGGGCGGTTCGGTGATCCGCGCGCTGACCGAAGAAACGGGCACGACGATCGACATCTCGGACGACGGCGTCGTGACGATCGCGAGCACGAGCAGCGAAGGCATGGCCGAAGCGAAGAAGCGCATCGAGCAGATCACCGCTGAAATCGAAGTCGGCCAGGTGTACGAAGGCACGGTGCTCAAGCTGCTCGATTTCGGCGCGATCGTGAACCTGCTGCCGGGCAAGGACGGCCTGCTGCACATCTCGGAAATCGTCAACGAGCGCGTGAAGGACATCAACGACTACCTGAAGGAAGGCCAGCAGGTGAAGGTCAAGGTGATCCAGACGGACGAGAAGGGTCGCGTGCGTCTGTCGGCCAAGGCGCTGCTGAATGAAGCAGCGGCGGCAGCGCAGTCGGATACGCCGCCGCAGCAGTAAGCGGACAGGCGGACCAACGGCCGGCAGTGCGAAAGCGTGCCGGCCGTTTTTTCTGTAGCATCGTTGTGCGGCGCAGCAGCGCCGGCGAGGCGCCCGCCGCCGTGCGCACGGGTGCGCCATCCGATTCCGATCCTGGAGCGATTTTCATCATGAAAGCCATCGAAATCACCGAATTCGGCGCCCCCGACGTGCTGAAGCTCGCGGAGCGTCCGCGCCCCGAACCGAAGCGCGGCGAGGTGCTGATCAAGGTGGCGGCTGCCGGCGTGAACCGGCCCGACGTGTTCCAGCGCAAGGGCGCCTATGCGCCGCCGCCGGGTGCGTCGGATCTGCCGGGCCTCGAGGTCGCGGGCGAGATCGTCGGCGGGGATGTGTCCGATGCGGCGTTGAACCCGTTCGGCCTGAAGCTCGGCGATCGCGTGTGCGCGCTGCTTGCGGGCGGCGGCTATGCCGAATACGCGGTCGCGCCGCTGCCGCAGTGCCTGCCGGTGCCGGAGGGCCTCACCGATATCGAGGCCGCATCGTTGCCCGAAACGTTTTTCACCGTGTGGAGCAACGTGTTCGACCGTGCGCAGCTCGGCGCGGGCGAGGGCGGCGAGCAGGAGACGCTGCTCGTGCAGGGCGGCTCCAGCGGCATCGGCGTGACGGCGATCCAGATCGCGCATGCGCTCGGTTTCCGCGTGTTCGCGACGGCCGGCACCGCCGACAAGTGCCGCGCGTGCGAGGCGCTTGGCGCGGAGCGCGCGATCGACTACAAGACCGAAGACTTCGTCGAAGTCGTGAAGTCACTGACGCACGATCGCGGTGTCGACGTGATCCTCGACATGGTGGCGGGCTCGTACGTGCCGCGCGAGCTGTCCGCGCTCGCGGACGGCGGTCGTCTCGTGCTGATCGCGCTGCTCGGCGGCGCGAAGGCCGAGGTCAACCTGAGCGAGATCCTGCGCCGCCGGCTGACGGTGACGGGCTCGACGCTGCGCCCGCGCCCGGTCGAGTTCAAGGCGCGCATCGCCGCGCAGTTGAAGGCGCGCGTGTGGCCGCTGCTGGCCGACGGTCGCATCAAGCCCGTGATTTATCGTGTGCTGCCGGCCGGCGACGCCGCGCAGGCGCATGCGCTGATGGAGAGCGGCGAGCACATCGGCAAGATCGTGCTCGATTGGGGCGCGAACGCGTGACGGCCCGCGCAGCGGCGCTTGACATACGCGGTTTGACCGGTTCAAGCCGCGCGCAGTAAAATCGCGGGTTTGCTTCGCCAGATCCAACCTGACGGCCGGGTTCCGGCACGTTAATGACAAGATAGTGACGAGACAGACACGATGTCGAAACAACGAACAAAGCGAGTGATCGGCAACTGGAAGATGCACGGCCGGCTGGCCGGCAACCAGGCGCTGCTGAGCGAAGTGGTGCAGGGTGCGGGCGCGGTGACGGCTGAAACGTCGATCGGCGTGTGCGTACCGTTCCCGTATCTCGCGCAGGTTCAGGCGCAACTCGGCGGGGGGCGTGTCGCGTTCGGTGCGCAGGACGTGTCTGCGCACGAGCAAGGCGCGTTCACCGGCGAGGTGGCGGCCGCGATGGTGGCGGAGTTCGGTGCGCAGTATGCGATCGTCGGCCATTCGGAGCGTCGCGCGTATCACGGCGAAAGCAGCGAGACGGTCGCCGCGAAAGCGCAACGCGCGCTCGCGGCAGGCCTCACGCCGGTCGTGTGCGTCGGCGAGACGCTCGACGAGCGCGAGTCGGGTGCGACCGAGCAGGTCGTCGGTGCGCAGCTCGACGCGGTGCTGGCCGTGCTGACGGCTGACGAAGCCGCCCGCATCGTCGTCGCGTACGAGCCGGTCTGGGCGATCGGTACGGGCAAGAGCGCGACGTCGGCGCAGGCGCAGGACGTGCACGCGTTCCTGCGTACGCGTCTCGCGGCGAAGGGGGCGGCGGACGTGTCCGTGCTGTACGGCGGCAGCGTGAAGCCGGACAACGCGGAAGAGCTGTTCGCGCAGCCGGACATCGACGGCGGCCTGATCGGCGGCGCGTCGCTGAAGGCGGAAGATTTCCTGGCGATCTGCCGGGCCGCGCGTTGAGCGGTCCGAGATCGAATTGAACCATGACGGCGGCCGGTCGGTCCGGTCGCCCGATCCAATCGGGTGGGTGTGATGCTGTTATTCAAGACGTTGATTATTGTGGTGCAGGTGCTGTCTGCGCTCGGTGTGATCGGGCTCGTGCTGCTGCAGCATGGCAAGGGTGCCGACATGGGCGCCGCGTTCGGCAGCGGCGCGTCGGGCAGCCTGTTCGGTGCGACGGGCTCGGCGAACTTCCTGTCGCGCACGACGGGCATTCTCGCGGCGATCTTCTTCGTCGCGACGCTCGCGCTGACGTACCTCGGTTCGTACAAGTCGACGCCGTCGGCAGGTGTGCTCGGCATGGCAGCGACCGCGCCGGCATCGGCGCCCGCCGCATCGGCGCCGGCGGTCGCGGCGTCCGCTGCAGCCGGTTCGGCCGCAAGCGCGCCGGGCCAGGATGTCCCGAAATAAAAAGTTAATTTTTTTGCGGTTGTGCGTTGAACAAATCCTGAACTCGGGTTAGAATTTAATTCTTGAAGCGATTCGCGGGAACGAGCAGCACAACCCGAGTTGCATGCAGTGCCGACGTGGTGAAATTGGTAGACACGCTATCTTGAGGGGGTAGTGGCGAAAGCTGTGCGAGTTCGAGTCTCGCCGTCGGCACCAAAGTTACTCAATGCCAGCCGCTTCTAGTGGCTGGCATTTTTCATTTCTGGGGTGTGCTTGCGGTTGTCTTGCGATCGCCTGTACTCCGAAATGATTCCTTCCGCCGGAAGTGGTATTCTCCGGACGCTCAGAACCAACCGATAGAGGATTGCCTTGAACCTCGCAGCCTATTACCCCGTCTTGTTGTTCCTCCTCGTGGGCACTGGTTTAGGTATAGCGCTGGTCAGCATCGGCAAGCTCCTTGGTCCCAACAAGCCGGACGTCGAGAAGAACGCACCGTACGAGTGCGGCTTCGAGGCCTTTGAAGACGCCCGGATGAAGTTCGACGTTCGGTATTACCTCGTCGCCATCCTGTTCATCATCTTCGATCTCGAAACCGCATTCCTGTTCCCGTGGGGCGTCGCGCTCCGGGACATCGGCTGGCCGGGTTTCATCGCAATGATGATTTTTCTGCTCGAATTCCTGCTGGGCTTTGCCTATATCTGGAAGAAAGGCGGCCTCGACTGGGAGTGATGGGTTAATCGCCGGTTTGCATGGGCGGCCACGCTCGGTCGCTCGTCTGGAGTGGAAAGCAAATGAGTATCGAAGGGGTCTTGAAGGAAGGGTTTGTCACCACGACGGCTGACAAGCTGATCAACTGGACGCGTACCGGCTCGCTGTGGCCGATGACGTTCGGGCTCGCGTGTTGCGCCGTCGAGATGATGCATGCGGGCGCGGCCCGTTACGATCTGGACCGGTTCGGGGTCGTGTTCCGTCCGAGCCCGCGCCAGTCGGACGTGATGATCGTCGCCGGCACGCTGTGCAACAAGATGGCGCCCGCGCTGCGTCGCGTGTACGACCAGATGGCCGAGCCGCGCTGGGTGATCTCGATGGGGTCGTGCGCGAACGGCGGTGGCTACTACCACTACTCGTACTCGGTGGTCCGCGGCTGCGACCGGATCGTGCCGGTCGACGTCTACGTGCCGGGCTGTCCGCCCACGGCCGAGGCGCTGGTCTACGGCGTGATCCAGCTTCAGGCGAAGATCCGTCGCACCAATACCATCGCCCGTCAATAAAGCCCCGAGCGTCCCCTCAATATGGCAAGCAAAATCGAGACTCTCAAGGCAAACCTCGAAGCCGCGTTCGGCGCGCGCGTGGTGAGCCTCACCGAAGCGATCGGTGAACTGACGCTCGTCGTGAAGGCGAGCGATTACCTCGAAGTCGCAAAGACGCTGCGCGACGATCCGAAGCTCCGTTTCGAGCAACTGATCGACCTCTGCGGCGTCGACTACCAGACCTTCGGCGACGGCGCCTACGACGGCCCGCGCTTCGCGGCCGTGTCGCACCTGCTGTCGGTCACGAACAACTGGCGCCTGCGCCTGCGTGCGTTCGCGCCGGACGACGATCTGCCGATCGTGGCGTCGCTGGTCGACATCTGGACCTCGGCGAACTGGTACGAGCGCGAAGCGTTCGACCTGTACGGCATCGTGTTCGAAGGCCACCCCGACCTGCGCCGCATCCTCACCGACTACGGCTTCATCGGCCACCCGTTCCGCAAGGACTTCCCGGTGTCGGGCTACGTCGAAATGCGTTACGACCCGGAAGAGAAGCGGGTCGTATACCAGCCGGTGACGATCGAGCCGCGCGAAATCACGCCGCGCGTGATCCGCGAGGATCGCTATGGCGGTCTGAAACATTAAGGGGGCGTCATGGCAGAAATCAAGAACTACACGCTCAACTTCGGCCCGCAGCACCCGGCAGCGCACGGCGTGCTGCGCCTCGTGCTCGAGCTCGACGGCGAAGTCATCCAGCGCGCCGATCCGCACATCGGCCTGCTGCACCGCGCGACGGAAAAGCTCGCGGAATCCAAGACCTTCATCCAGTCCGTGCCGTACATGGACCGTCTCGACTACGTGTCGATGATGGTCAACGAGCACGGCTACGTGCTCGCGATCGAAAAGCTGCTCGGCATCGACGTGCCGGAGCGCGCGCAGTACATCCGCGTGCTGTTCGACGAAATCACGCGCGTGCTGAACCACCTGATGTGGATCGGCGCGCACGCGCTCGACGTCGGCGCGATGGCCGTGTTCCTGTACGCGTTCCGCGAACGCGAAGACCTGATGGACGTGTACGAAGCGGTGTCCGGCGCCCGGATGCACGCGGCCTACTATCGTCCGGGTGGCGTCTACCGCGATCTGCCTGACGCAATGCCGCAATACAAGGCGTCGAAGATTCGCAACGAGAAGGCGCTCGCGAAGATGAACGAAGCGCGCAGCGGCTCGGTGCTCGACTTCATCGACGATTTCTTCACGCGCTTCCCGAAGTGCGTCGACGAATACGAAACGCTGCTGACCGACAACCGGATCTGGAAACAGCGTCTGGTCGGGATCGGCGTGGTGAGCCCGGAACGTGCGCTGCAGATGGGCCTGACGGGCCCGATGCTGCGCGGCTCGGGCATCGCGTGGGACCTGCGCAAGAAGCAGCCCTACGAAGTGTACGACCGGCTGGATTTCGACGTGCCGGTTGGCGTGAACGGCGATTGCTACGACCGCTATCTGGTGCGCGTCGAAGAAATGCGCCAGTCGATCCGCATCGCGAAACAGTGTATTGAGTGGCTCCGCAAGAATCCGGGCCCGGTGATGACGGACAATCACAAGGTTGCCCCGCCGTCGCGCGTCGGCATGAAGACCAACATGGAAGACTTGATCCACCATTTCAAGCTCTTCACCGAAGGTTTCCATGTGCCGGAAGGCGAAGCGTACGCGGCGGTCGAGCATCCGAAGGGCGAGTTCGGCATCTATCTCGTGTCGGATGGCGCCAACAAGCCGTATCGCCTCAAGATTCGCGCGCCGGGTTTCGCGCACCTGGCGTCGCTCGACGAAATGGCGCGCGGTCACATGATCGCCGACGCCGTCACGATCATCGGTACGCAGGACATCGTGTTCGGCGAAATCGATCGCTAATGGTTGCGCCGCTCGCGAGTGCGGGCGGCGAGCAGTCAGTCACACGCGGAGTCACAAGCGGTATGCGCCGAACCGGCGCGGCTTCGCAAGCTGTCAACAGAGTGAGCGCCAGGTCTGCCGTCCATGCACCCCAGTGTGCGGCAGGTTGTTCGTTCGGTAGGAATTGAAAGAGTCGTGTCTGAAAATGATCTCAGCTGAAGGCCTGAAGGAAATCGATCGAGCGTTGACGAAGTATCCCGCCGATCAGAAACAGTCCGCCGTGATGTCGGCGTTGGCCGTGGCTCAGGAAGAGCATGGCTGGCTGTCGCCCGAACTGATGCAGTTCGTCGCGGACTATCTCGGCATGCCGGCCGTCGCCGTGCAGGAAGTCGCGACGTTCTACACGATGTACGAGCTCAAACCGGTCGGCAAGCACAAGATCACGCTCTGTACGAACCTGCCGTGCCAGCTCGGCCCGCACGGCGGCGCGGAAGCGACTGCCGATTACCTGAAACAGAAGCTGGGCATCGGCTTCGGCGAGACCACGCCCGACGGCAAGTTCACGCTGAAGGAAGGCGAATGCATGGGCTCGTGCGGCGATGCGCCGGTGCTGCTGGTGAACAATCACAGAATGTGCAGCTTCATGAGCCGCGAGAAGATCGACCAGCTGCTTGAGGAGCTCTCGAAATGACGTCCCTCCACGACCGTCACATCAAACCGCTGATCCTCGCTGGTCTGAACGGCGAGAACTGGCACCTCGAAGACTACGTTGCGCGCGGCGGTTACAAGCAGCTGCGCCGCATTCTCGAAGAAAAGATTCCGCCCGAGCAGGTGATCGCCGACGTGAAGGCGTCGGGCCTGCGCGGCCGCGGCGGTGCGGGCTTCCCGACCGGCCTGAAGTGGAGCTTCATGCCGCGCCAGTTCCCGGGGCAGAAGTACCTCGTCTGCAACTCGGACGAAGGCGAACCGGGCACGTTCAAGGATCGCGACATCCTGCGCTGGAACCCGCACGCGCTGATCGAAGGCATGGCCATCGGCGCATACGCGATGGGCATCACCGTCGGCTACAACTACATCCACGGCGAGATCTTCGAAGTGTATCGACGCTTCGAAGCCGCGCTGGATGAAGCGCGCGCGGCCGGGTTCCTCGGCGACAACATCATGGGCTCGGAATTCTCGTTCCAGCTGCACGCGCACCACGGTTACGGCGCGTACATCTGCGGCGAGGAAACGGCGCTGCTCGAGTCGCTCGAAGGCAAGAAGGGCCAGCCGCGCTTCAAGCCGCCGTTCCCGGCGAGTTTCGGCGTGTACGGCAAGCCGACCACGATCAACAACACCGAGACGTTCGCCGCGGTGCCGTTCCTGCTGTCCATCGGGCCGCAGAATTACCTCGAGATCGGCAAGCCGAACAACGGCGGCACGAAGATTTTCTCGGTGTCGGGCGACGTCGAGCGTCCGGGCAACTACGAAGTGCCGCTCGGCACGCCGTTCGCGACGCTGATGGAGCTCGCCGGCGGGATGCGCGGCGGCAAGAAGATCAAGGCCGTGATTCCGGGCGGTTCGTCGGCGCCGGTGATCCCGGGCGACATCATGATGCAGACGGATCTCGACTACGATTCGATCGCGAAGGCGGGCTCGATGCTCGGTTCCGGCGCGGTGATCGTGATGGACGAGACGCGCTGCATGGTGCGCTCGCTGCTGCGCCTGTCGTACTTCTACTACGAGGAATCGTGCGGGCAGTGCACGCCGTGCCGTGAAGGCACCGGCTGGCTGTATCGCGTCGTGAACCGTATCGAGCACGGCGAAGGGCGGCAGGAAGATCTGGACCTGCTGAACTCGGTGGCCGAGAACATCATGGGCCGCACGATCTGTGCGCTCGGCGATGCGGCGGCGATGCCGGTGCGCGGGATGCTCAAGCACTACTGGGACGAATTCGCGTACCACGTCGAGCACAAGCATTGCATGGTCGGCGGTCACGCGCCGCATGTGGCTTCGGCTGCGGCGGCCTGAAGCGAAACACCCGGTTGCGGAATTTGAGCGCACGGTCGGGCGAACGCGCGAACGGGCGGAAATAGGTTAAGGACCATTCACCATCATGGTTGAACTTGAAATAGACGGCAAGAAGGTCGAGGTGCCCGAAGGCAGCATGGTGATCCAGGCTGCGCACAAGGCGGATACGTACATTCCTCACTTCTGCTATCACAAGAAACTGTCGGTCGCGGCCAACTGCCGGATGTGTCTCGTCGAAGTCGAGAAGATGCCGAAGGCCGTGCCTGCCTGCGCGACCCCCGTGTCGGCCGGCATGATCGTCCGCACGCAGTCCGACAAGGCCGTCAAGGCGCAGCAGTCGGTGATGGAATTCCTCCTCATCAATCACCCGCTCGATTGCCCGATCTGCGATCAGGGCGGCGAATGCCAGCTGCAGGATCTGGCGGTCGGCTACGGCAAGTCGTCGTCGCGCTACTCGGAAGAAAAGCGCGTGGTGTTCCACAAGAACGTGGGCCCGCTGATCTCGATGGAAGAAATGTCCCGCTGCATCCACTGCACGCGCTGCGTCCGCTTCGGCCAGGAGATCGCCGGCGTGATGGAGTTCGGCATGCTGGGCCGCGGCGAGCATTCGGAAATCACGACGTTCGTCGGCAAGACGGTCGACTCCGAACTGTCGGGCAACATGATCGACCTGTGCCCGGTCGGCGCGCTGACCAGCAAGCCGTTCCGCTACAGCGCCCGTACGTGGGAACTGTCGCGCCGCAAGTCGGTGAGCCCGCACGATTCCGTCGGCGCGAACCTCGTCGTGCAGGTGAAGAACAACCGCGTGATGCGCGTGCTGCCGTTCGAGAACGAAGCGATCAACGAATGCTGGATCTCGGACAAGGACCGCTTCTCGTATGAAGGCCTCAACAGCGAAGAGCGCTTGACGAAGCCGATGCTGAAGCAGGGCGGCCAGTGGATCGAAACCGACTGGCAAACCGCGCTCGAATACGTCGCGAAGGGCCTGAAGGGCATCGCCGCGGATCACGGCGCGAACGCGCTGGCGATGCTCGCGAGCGCGCACAGCACCGCGGAAGAGCTGTTCCTTGTGAAGCAGCTCGCCAGCGAACTGAAGACGCCGAACGTCGACTTCCGTCTGCGCCAGCAGGATTTCTCGGCGCCGGTCCAGGGCGCACCGTGGCTCGGGATGCCGATCGCCGACCTGTCGAACGTGGACGCCGCGTTCGTCGTCGGTTCGTTCCTGCGCCGCGACCACCCGCTGTTCGCATCGCGCCTGCGTCAGGCTGCGAAGAACGGCGCGAAGCTGCACTTCCTGCACGCGACCGGTGACGATGCACTGATCCCGACCGCGCAGCGCATCGTTGCTGCACCGTCCGCATGGCTCGACGAGCTGGCCGGCATCGCCGCCGCCGTCGCGCAACTGCGCGGCGTCGCGCTGCCCGACGCGCTGGCTGGCGTCACCGCATCGCCGGCCGCGCAAGCTGTCGCACAGTCGCTCGCGAACGGCGACCGCCGCGCGGTGCTGCTCGGCAACGTCGCGGTCCGTCATCCGCAATTCGCGAAGCTGCACGCCGTCGCGCAGTGGATCGCCGAGAACACCGGCGCCACGTTCGGCTTCCTGACGGAAGCGGCGAACACGGTCGGTGCGCACGTCGTGGGCGCACTGCCGGGCGAAGGCGGCCTGAATGCACGCGAAGCGTTCGCGCAGCCGCGCAAGGGCTACGTGCTGCTGAACGTCGAGCCGGAATTCGACACAGCCGATCCGGCACAGGCGCTGGCCGCACTGAACCAGGCGGAGATGGTCGTCGTGATGTCGCCGTTCAAGCACGGCCTCGACTACGCCGACGTGCTGCTGCCGGTTGCGCCGTTCACGGAAACGGCCGGCACGTTCATCAACGCCGAAGGCACCGTGCAGAGCTTCAACGGCGTCGTGCGTCCGCTCGGCGACACGCGTCCGGGCTGGAAGGTGCTGCGCGTGCTCGGCAGCCTGCTCGGTCTGCCGAACTTCGAATACGAGACCGCGGAAGAAGTGCGTGTCGCCGCGCTCGGCGACGCCGGCGTCGCGGGCCGTCTGTCGAACCAGACGTCGGTCGCGCCGGTTCGCGCTGCAGCGAATGCCGCGAACGGCGGCTTCGAGCGCCTGGCCGATGTGCCGATCTATCACGCCGACGCGCTCGTGCGCCGTGCAGGTGCGCTGCACCTGACGGCCGCCGCGAAGGCGGCGAATGCCGCAGCCCTGCCGGCCGCGCTGTTCGACAAGCTGGGCTTGAAGGAAGGCGACGCGGTGCGCGTGCGCCAGGGCGAGCGTGCGGTGCAGTTGCCGGCCGTGCGCGACGCGAATCTTGCGGAGACGGTCGTTCGCGTGTCGGCGGCAACGCCTGCCGGCGCAGCGCTCGGCAGCCTGTCCGGTGAACTGGTGGTGGAGAAGGCGTAAATGAGCTTGTTCGATACGATCAACGCGGGCGGGTCCCAGCTTCTCGGCTTCGCATGGCCGACGGTATGGGCCGTCGTGCGCATCCTCGTCGTCTCCGTCGTCATCCTGCTGTGCGTCGCGTACCTGATTCTGTGGGAACGCAAGCTGATCGGCTGGATGCACGTGCGTCTCGGCCCGAACCGCGTCGGCCCCGGCGGCCTGCTGCAGCCGATCGCCGACGTGCTGAAGCTGCTGCTGAAGGAAGTCATCCAGCCGAGCGCCGCCAGCCGCTGGCTGTACCTGATCGCGCCGGTGATGACCGTCGTGCCGGCATTCGCCGTGTGGGCGGTGATCCCGTTCCAGGCCGAAGCCGTGCTCGCGAACGTGAACGCGGGCCTGCTGTACGCGATGGCGATCTCGTCGATCGGCGTGTACGCGGTGATTCTCGCGGGCTGGGCGTCGAACTCGAAGTACGCGTTCCTCGGTGCAATGCGCGCCGCGGCACAGATGGTGTCGTACGAAATCTCGATGGGCTTCGCGCTGGTGCTCGTGCTGATGACGGCCGGCAGCCTGAACCTGTCGGAAATCGTCGGTTCGCAACAGCACGGCTTCTTCGCCGGCCACGGCGTGAACTTCCTGTCGTGGAACTGGCTGCCGCTGCTGCCGGCGTTCGTCGTCTACTTCATCTCGGGCATCGCCGAAACGAACCGTCACCCGTTCGACGTGGTGGAAGGGGAGTCGGAAATCGTTGCCGGTCACATGATCGATTACTCGGGCATGGCGTTCGCGCTGTTCTTCCTCGCCGAGTACATCAACATGATCGTGATCTCGGCGCTGGCGGCGACGCTGTTCCTCGGCGGCTGGGACGCACCGTTCGAATTCCTGTCGTTCATCCCGGGCATCTTCTGGCTCGTGCTGAAGGTCTTCGCGCTGCTGTCGGTGTTCATCTGGGTGCGCGCGACGTTCCCGCGCTACCGTTACGACCAGATCATGCGTCTGGGCTGGAAGGTGTTCCTGCCCGTCACGGTGGTCTGGGTGGTCGTGGTCGGCTTCTGGATGATGTCGCCGCTGAACATCTGGGTGAAGTAAGGACGAAATCATGACGGCTATCCAACACTTCTTTAAGACCTTCTTCCTGACCGAGCTGCTGAAGGGGCTCGCGCTGACCGGTCGCTACACGTTCAAGCGCAAGTTCACCGTGCAGTTCCCGGAAGAGAAGACGCCGATTTCGCCGCGTTTTCGCGGGCTGCATGCACTGCGCCGCTACGAGAACGGCGAAGAGCGCTGCATCGCGTGCAAGCTGTGCGAGGCCGTGTGCCCCGCGCTGGCGATCACGATCGAATCGGAAACGCGCGCCGACAACACGCGCCGCACCACGCGCTACGACATCGACCTGACGAAGTGCATCTTCTGCGGTTTCTGCGAAGAGAGCTGCCCGGTCGATTCGATCGTCGAGACGCAGATTCTCGAGTACCACGGCGAAAAGCGCGGCGACCTGTATTTCACGAAGGATATGCTGCTCGCGGTGGGCGATCGCTACGAGAAGGACATCGCCGCGGCGAAGGCTGCCGACGCGCCGTATCGTTGATTGTGTTTGCAGTGCCGGCCCGGCATGAACGATGAACGGGCCGAGCCGCCGCGACGGGTGCGGGCGTTCCGCAAGCCGCGCCTGACTATGGCCTAACGATGAACCGGTAATCATGGAATTCACGACCGTACTGTTCTACATCTTCGCGCTGCTCCTGGTGGTATCAGGGCTGAAGGTGATCACTTCGCGCAACCCGGTGGCGTCTGCGCTTTTCCTTGTGCTGGCGTTCTTCAACGCCGCCGCGATCTGGATGCTGCTCGAAGCGGAGTTCCTCGCGATCCTGCTGGTTCTGGTCTACGTGGGCGCGGTGATGGTGCTGTTCCTGTTCGTCGTGATGATGCTGGACATCAACATCGACTACCTGCGCCGCGACTTCAAGCGCTTCGTCCCGATGGCGACCGTGGTCGGCGCGATCATCGTGATCGAAACCGCGCTGATCCTGTGGCGCGGCTACGGCGACACGCACACCGTGCATGCGATGGCGACGGGCGAGATGGCCAACTGGTCGAATACGCGCCTGATCGGCAAGGTGATCTACACCGACTACATCTTCGCGTTCGAAATCGCCGGCCTCGTGTTGCTGGTCGCGATCATTGCCGCGATCGGGCTGACCGAGCGCAAGGGCAAGGACAGCAAGCGCCAGCGCGTGTCGGATCAGGTCAAGGTGCGTCGCAACGACCGCGTGCGCCTCGTGAAGATGGAAGCGGACAAGCCGCAGCCGGAGACGGCGCAGAGCGAAGCCGGTTCGGGCACCAACGGCTAAGCGGAGGAAAAGAAAACCATGCTGACTCTTGCTCACTACCTTGTGCTCGGCGCGATCCTGTTTGCGATCGCGATCGTCGGGATTTTCCTGAACCGCCGCAACGTCATCATCATCCTGATGTCGATCGAACTGATGCTGCTGGCGGTGAACACCAACTTCGTCGCGTTCTCGCATTACCTCGGCGACGTGCACGGCCAGATCTTCGTGTTCTTCGTGCTGACCGTCGCCGCAGCGGAAGCCGCGATCGGCCTCGCGATTCTGGTGACCCTGTTCCGTAAGCTCGACACGATCAATGTCGAGGATCTCGATCAGCTCAAAGGTTAATTTCAGGCAACGCTGTTATGTCAACGACACTCAATGAAAACCTGCTGCTGGCGATTCCGCTCGCTCCGCTGGCCGGCTCGCTGATTGCGGGGCTGTTCGGGAACGCAGTCGGGCGCAAGGGCGCACACCGGATCACGATCCTCGGCGTGATGATCGCGTTCCTCCTGTCGGCGAAAGTCTTCTTCGACGTGATGGGCGGCGCGAGCTTCAACGCGACCGTCTACGAATGGATGAACGTCGGCTCGCTTAAGCTCGAGGTCGGCTTCCTCGTCGATTCGCTGACCGCGATGATGATGGTCGTCGTGACCTTCGTCTCGCTGATGGTGCACGTGTACACGATCGGCTACATGGCGGAAGAGGACGGCTACCAGCGCTTCTTCTCGTACATCTCGCTGTTCACGTTCTCGATGCTGATGCTCGTGATGAGCAACAACTTCCTGCAGCTGTTCTTCGGCTGGGAAGCGGTGGGTCTGGTGTCGTACCTGCTGATCGGCTTCTACTTCACGCGTGAGAGCGCGATCTACGCGAACATGAAGGCGTTCCTCGTGAACCGCGTGGGCGACTTCGGCTTCCTGCTCGGCATCGGCCTGCTGCTCGCGTTCGCCGGCTCGATGAACTACGGCGAAGTGTTCGCGAAGCGCGCGGAACTCGCGAGCCTGCACTTCCCGGGCACCGACTGGGGCCTGCTGACCGTCGCCTGTATCTGCCTGTTCATCGGCGCGATGGGTAAATCGGCGCAGTTCCCGCTGCACGTGTGGCTGCCGGACTCGATGGAAGGCCCGACCCCGATCTCCGCGCTGATTCACGCGGCGACGATGGTCACGGCCGGCATCTTCATGGTGTCGCGCATGTCGCCGCTGTTCGAGCTGTCGGATACCGCGCTGTCGTTCATCACGGTGATCGGCGCGATCACGGCGCTCTTCATGGGCTTCCTCGGCATCGTCCAGAACGACATCAAGCGCGTGGTCGCGTACTCGACGCTGTCGCAGCTCGGCTACATGACGGTCGCGCTCGGCGTGTCCGCTTACCCGGTCGCCGTGTTCCACCTGATGACGCACGCGTTCTTCAAGGCGCTGCTGTTCCTCGGCGCCGGCTCGGTCATCATGGGCATGCACCACGACCAGGACATGCGCAACATGGGCGGCCTGCGCAAGTACATGCCGATCACGTGGATCACGTCGCTCGTCGGTTCGCTCGCGCTGATCGGCACGCCGTTCTTCTCGGGTTTCTACTCGAAGGACTCGATCATCGACGCGGTGAAGCTGTCGCACCTGCCGGGTTCGGGCTTCGCGTACTTCGCGGTCGTCGCGAGCGTGTTCGTCACGGCGCTGTACTCGTTCCGCATGTACTTCCTGGTGTTCCACGGCGAAGAGCGCTTCCGCCATCCGAAGCATCCGGAATCGCCGATGGGCATGGCTGCCGCACATGGCCACGACGATCACGGCCATGGCCACGACCACGGTCACGACGACCACGCGCACGAGCCGCACGAGACCCCGTGGGTCGTGTGGGTGCCGCTGGTCCTGCTGGCGATCCCGTCGGTGATCATCGGCGCGATCGCGATCAGCCCGATGCTGTTCGGCGATTTCTTCCAGCACGGCGTCGCATTCGACAAGGTGATCTTCATCGGCGAAAACCACCCGGCGCTGGCCGAGATGGCCGAGGAGTTCCACGGCTGGGTCGGCATGGGCCTGCACTCGGTGTCGGGCCTGCCGGTGTGGCTCGCGCTCGCCGGTGTGGTCGTCGCGTGGTTCCTGTACCTGAAGCGTCCGGAGCTGCCGGCGTCGATCCGCCGCGCGTTCGGCCCGATCTACACGCTGCTGGACAACAAGTACTACATGGACAAGATCAACGAAGTGGTGTTCGCCCGCGGTTCGGTGGCGATCGGCCGCGGCCTGTGGAAGGAGGGCGACGTCGTGGTGATCGACGGCCTCGTCAACGGCAGCGCCCGGTTCATCGGCTGGTTCGCCGGCGTGATCCGCTTCCTCCAATCCGGTTACATCTATCACTACGCGTTCGCCATGATCATCGGCATGCTGGGGCTCCTGACCCTGTTTGTAACGCTCGGCGGCAAATAAGGCGGGAGACAACACTAATGCACGCTTTTCCGATTCTCAGTACCGCGATCTGGCTGCCGATCGTTTTCGGCCTCCTCGTGCTGGCGGTGGGTAACGACAAAAATCCGGGGACGGCCCGCTGGGTCGCGCTGATCGGCGCGCTGCTCGGCCTCGCGGTCACGATCCCGCTGATCACGGGCTTCGACTCGAGCACGGCTGCGCTGCAGTTCGTCGAGAAGTCGACCTGGATCGAACGCTTCGACATTGCGTATCACCTCGGCGTCGACGGCATCTCGATGTGGTTCGTCGTGCTGACCGCGCTGATCACGGTGATCGTCGTGATCGCCGCCTGGGAAGTGATCACCGAGAACGTCGCGCAGTACCTCGCGGCGTTCCTGATCCTGTCCGGGATCATGATCGGCGTGTTCTCGGCGGCCGACGGCCTGCTGTTCTACGTGTTCTTCGAGGCGACCCTGATCCCGATGTACATCATCATCGGCGTGTGGGGCGGCCCGAACCGCGTGTATGCGGCGTTCAAGTTCTTCCTGTACACGCTGGCCGGCTCGCTGCTGATGCTGGTCGCGCTGATCTACCTGTACACGCAGACGCATTCGTTCGACCTCGCGACGTGGCAGAACGCGAAGATCGCGATGACGCCGCAGGTCCTGCTGTTCATTGCGTTCTTCCTCGCGTTCGCGGTGAAGGTGCCGATGTGGCCGGTGCACACGTGGCTGCCGGACGCGCACGTGGAAGCGCCGACGGGCGGCTCGGTCGTGCTGGCGGCGATCATGCTGAAGCTCGGCGCATACGGTTTCCTGCGTTTCTCGCTGCCGATCACGCCTGACGCGAGCCACTTCCTGGCTCCGGTCGTGATCACGCTGTCGCTGATCGCGGTGATCTACATCGGCCTCGTCGCGATGGTGCAGGCCGACATGAAGAAGCTGGTCGCGTATTCGTCGATCGCACACATGGGCTTCGTCACGCTCGGCTTCTTCATCTTCAACCAGCTCGGCGTCGAAGGCGCGATCATCCAGATGATCTCGCACGGCTTCGTGTCGGGCGCGATGTTCCTATGCATCGGCGTGCTGTACGACCGCGTGCACTCGCGCCAGATCGCCGACTACGGTGGCGTCGTCAACGTGATGCCGAAGTTCGCGGCATTCGCGATGCTGTTCTCGATGGCCAACTGCGGCCTGCCGGGTACGTCGGGTTTCGTCGGCGAGTTCATGGTGATTCTCGCGGCCGTCCAGTACAACTTCTGGATCGCCTTCGGCGCGGCCTTCACGCTGATCCTCGGCGCGGCCTACACGCTGTGGATGTACAAGCGCGTGTACTTCGGCGCGGTCGCGAACGATCACGTCGCCAAGCTGAAGGACATCGGCCGTCGCGAATTCCTGATGCTGGCCGTGCTCGCCGCGTTCACGCTGCTGATGGGCCTGTATCCGAAGCCTTTCACCGACGTGATGCACGTTTCCGTCGAAAACCTCCTCTCCCACGTCGCGCAGTCGAAGCTGCCGCTGGCCCAGTAATCGCGAGCGGAGGAACTCAAGATCATGCAAAACGCCCCTATGAATGTCCTGTTGCCTGACGCGCTGGTGCTGGCCGCCATCGTCGTCGCATGGCTGAACGACACCTTTACCGGTGCGTCCGGCCGCCGCCTGACCTATCTGATCGCGGTCGTCTCGTCGGTCGTCGCCGGCGTGTGGTTCTCGGTCCAGGCGCTCGACCCGCAGCAGTACTACTTCTTCTCGAAGATGGTCGTCGTCGACTCGTTCGCGAGCACGATGAAGGCCGTCGTGTCGTTCGGTTTCGCGGTGTCGCTCGTCTATTCGCGCAAGTACCTCGAAGACCGCGACATGTTCCGCGGCGACGTGTTCCTGCTCGGCATGTTCTCGCTGCTCGGTCAGCTGGTCATGGTGTCGGGCAACAACTTCCTGACGCTGTACCTCGGCCTCGAACTGATGTCGCTGTCGCTGTATGCGGTCATCGCGCTGCGCCGCGACGCCGCCCAGTCGAGCGAAGCCGCGATGAAGTACTACGTGCTGGGCGCGCTCGCGTCGGGCTTCGTGCTGTACGGCATCTCGATGCTCTATGGCGCGACCGGCTCGCTCGAGCTCGGCGAGGTGTACAAGGCCGTCGGCGGCAACACCGACGCGGCCGTGCTGATGTTCGGCGTGGTCTTCATCGTCGCCGGTATCGCGTTCAAGCTGGGCGCCGTGCCATTCCACATGTGGGTGCCGGACGTCTACCAGGGCGCACCGACCGCGATGACGCTGTTCGTCGGCGGCGGCCCGAAGGTGGCCGCGTTCGCGTGGGGTCTGCGCTTCCTGGTGATGGGCCTGCTGCCGCTCGCGCAGAACTGGCAGACCGCGCTCGTGATCCTCGCCGCGCTGTCGCTGATCGTCGGCAACATCACCGGTATCGTCCAGCGCAACATCAAGCGGATGCTCGCGTACTCGGCGATCTCGAACATGGGCTTCGTGCTGCTCGGCCTGCTCGCCGGCATCGTGAAGGGCGACGCGACGGCACCGGCGAACGCGTACAGCTCGGCGATGTTCTACGCGATCGTCTACCTGATCACGACGCTCGGCTCGTTCGGCGTGGTGATGCTGCTCGCGCGCCGCGATTTCGAGGCGGAAACGATCGACGACTTCAAGGGCCTCAACAAGCGCAGCCCGGTGTTCGCGTTCGTGATGATGGTCATGATGTTCTCGCTGGCCGGCATCCCGCCGACCGTCGGCTTCTACGCGAAGCTCGCCGTGCTCGAGGCGACCGTCAACGCGGGTCTCACGTGGCTGGCCGTACTGGCCGTGATCACGTCGCTGTTCGGCGCGTTCTACTACCTGCGCATCGTGAAGCTGATGTACTTCGATGCGCCGCAGGATTCGACGCCGATCTCGGGCGATTTCTGCAAGCGCACGATCCTCGTGCTGAACGGCCTGGCCGTCGTCGTGCTCGGCCTCATTCCGAGCCCGCTGCTGACCGCCTGCCTGCAGGCAATCCGTCACACGCTGCCGCTGTAATGTCGGCAGCCGGCTGGTTCATCGTGCTGTTGGCGCTCGTCTGCGCCAACCTGCCGTTCCTGAACCAACGCCTCTTCGCCGTCGTGCCGTTCGGCGCGACGAAGAAGAACGCGTGGGTGCGGATCGGCGAGCTGATCGTGCTGTACTTCATCGTCGGCGCGCTCGGCTTCTGGCTCGAGTCGCGCGCCGGCAACCGCTTCGAACAGGGCTGGCAGTTTTACGCGATCACGTTCAGTCTCTTCGTCGTGTTCGCGTTTCCCGGCTTCACGTTCCAGTATCTCGTCAAACGACGCTGACGGCTTCGGCCGTCCGTCGTGCTCATTCAGGAGCCGCCGATGGCCGAACTACCCAATCACGACGCCGCACTGACCGAAACCTGCCTCGAAAGCGAGGCGATCTTCGAAGGCGCGTTCCTCAAGCTCAAGCGCGACACCGTCCGCCTGCCGGACGGCAAGAAGGCCACCCGCGAATACGTGCAGCACCCAGGCGCGGTGATGGTGATCCCGCTGTTCGACGACGGCCGCGTGCTGATGGAGAGCCAGTTCCGCTATCCGATCGGCAAGGTGATGGCCGAATTCCCGGCCGGCAAACTCGACCCGAACGAAGGCGCGCTTGCGTGCGCGGCGCGCGAACTACGCGAGGAAACCGGCTACACGGCGCGCGAATACGTGTTCCTGGCCCGCATTCATCCGATCATTTCCTATTCGACCGAATTCATCGACCTGTACCTCGCGCGCGGGCTCACGGCCGGCGAGCGCAAGCTCGACGAAGGCGAATTCCTCGAAACCTTCACCGCGACGCTGGCCGACCTGCAGGAATGGGTGCGCACGGGCCAGATCTCCGACGTGAAGACGATCATCGGTACGATGTGGCTCGACAAGGTGCTGTCCGGCACGTGGCCGCTCGGGCCGGTCGTCACGCCCTGAGCACGGCGTCAGCGGCGGGCGGGGTGCCGCGTTACAATCCGGTGACGCGGTGCGTTCGCGCCGCGCGATCCGGATTTAGCACGACCGTTCACAAAACGGCTTTTTGCGCTACACTCGTCACACGCCCTGATTCAGCATGAAGGTTCTCGATTTACAGTGTCCGCACGGTCATCGGTTCGAAGGCTGGTTCGCTTCCGCCGATGAATTCGAAGCGCAGTTGTCCCGCAAGCTGGTCGAATGCCCGGTATGCGGAACGACGGAGATCAACCGGATGCCGTCGGCGCCGCGCCTGAACCTGTCGGGCGCGACGCAGGCGCAGCCGGCCGATCCGCGTGCGCTGCAGGCGCAGGTGATGCGCGCACTGCGCGAGGTGCTGGAGAAGACCGAGAACGTGGGCGAGCGCTTCGCCGAGGAAGCGCGGCGCATTCATTACAACGAGGCGCCGGCACGCAGCATTCGCGGCGTCACGACGCCGGAGGATGCGCAGTCCTTGGTCGAAGAAGGCATCGACGTGATGCCGCTGCCGATTCCTGCCGCGCTGAAAGAACCGCTGCAATGACGTACGCAGTGTGTCCTTGGCCGGGCCGGACGGCCGCGGACAGGAGACACTGCGCATGGATCTGGATTACTCCCCCGCCGACGACGCGTTCCGCGCCGACGTCCGCGCCTGGCTCGAGGCCAACCTGCCTCACGCACTGCGCGCCAAGGTACTCGATCACAAACGACTCGACCGCGAGGATTTCGCGAGCTGGCACCGGATTCTGGGCCAGCGCGGCTGGTCCGCGCCCGCCTGGCCGGTCGAATACGGCGGCCCGGGCTGGAACGCGACGCAGCGGCACATCTGGGACGAAGAGTGCGCACGGATCGGGGCGCCCACCGTACTGCCGTTCGGGGTGTCGATGGTCGCGCCGGTCCTGATGAAATACGGCAGCGAAGCACAGAAGCGCCACTATCTGCCCCGCATTCTCGACGGCACCGACTGGTGGTGCCAGGGCTATTCGGAGCCGGGCTCCGGGTCGGACCTGGCATCGCTGCGCACGCGTGCCGAACGTCACGGCGATCACTACGTCGTTAACGGCCAGAAGACATGGACGACGCTCGGCCAGTACGCCGACATGATGTTCTGCCTCGTGCGCACCGATCCGGCCGCGAAGAAGCAGGAAGGCATCTCGTTCCTGCTGATCGACATGAAGACGCCCGGCATCACGGTACGCCCGATCATCACGCTCGACGAGGATCACGAAGTCAACGAGGTGTTCTTCGAGGACGTGAAGGTTCCCGTCGAGAATCTCGTCGGCGACGAGAACCGCGGCTGGACCTACGCGAAATACCTGTTGGGCCACGAGCGCACCGGCATCGCGCGCGTCGGCGCGTCGAAGCGGGAGCTCGCGTTCCTGAAGCGCGTCGCATCGAACCAGCGCAAGAACGGCAAGCCGTTGCTCGCCGATCCCGTGTTTGCCGCGAAGGTCGCGGCGCTCGAAGTCGAGTTGATGGCGCTGGAAGTGACGGTGCTGCGCGTCGTCAGCCGCGAAACGAGCGGCAAGGGGCCCGGCCCCGAGGCGTCGATGCTGAAGATCAAGGGCACCGAGGTGCAGCAGGCGCTCACCGAGCTGATGGTCGAAGCGATCGGTCCGCTGGCCGCACCGTTCGACGTGCCGTTCCTCGACGGCGAGCGCGAACACAGCATCGCTGGCGACGACGATGCGGCGCCGCTCGCCGCGTACTACTTCAATTACCGGAAGACGTCGATCTACGGCGGATCGAACGAGATCCAAAAGAACATCATCGCGCAGATGATTCTGGGGCTGTGATCACGGAACGGAGACAACCATGGATTTCAGCTTTACCGATGAGCGGCAGCAGTTCGCCGACGCGCTGCGCCGGTATCTCGGCGAGCAATACGGCTTCGACGCGCGCCAGGCGATCGTGCACGGCGATACCGGCGTGTCGGAAGCACAGTGGAGCGCATTCATCGAACTGGGCTTGACCGCGTTGCCCGTGCCGGACGCGCAGGGCGGCTTCGGCGGTGGGCCGGTCGACATGCTGGTCGTGATGCAGGAGCTCGGCCGTGCGCTCGTGGTCGAGCCGTACTGGGCCACGGCGGTTGGTGTCGAGGCGTTGCGGATCGCCGGCTCTGGCGCGGGCGACGATGCCGCGCTGCTGGAGGCGGTCGCGCAGGGGCACAAGCGCGTGGCGGTCGCATTCCACGAACCACACGCGCGCTACGCCCTGTACGAACTCGACACGCACGCGCGCGGGCAGGGCGGCACGTACCGGCTGACCGGCACCAAGTCGGTGGTTCAGCACGGCGCCCAGGCGCACGCGTGGATCGTGCCTGCGCGGGTCGACGGCGGCGGCATCGGTCTCTTCGTCGTCGAATGCGATGCGGCCAACGCGAAGGTGGTCGACTACCGGACCATCGACGGCCAGCGCGCCGCGACGATCATGTTCAACGACACGCCGGGCCGACTACTGACGGGTGGGGCGCGCGACGCGGCGGCGCTCGAGCAGATCGCCGATTACGCGACCTTCCTGCTGTGCGCGGAAGCAGTCGGCGCGCTCGACGAACTGAATCGCGCGACGGTCGAATACACAAAGACACGCGAGCAGTTCGGCGTGCCGATCGCGCGTTTTCAGGCGTTGCAGCACCGGATGGTCGACATGCTGATCCATGCGGAGCAGGCGCGTTCGCTGACCTATCTCGCGGCGGTGCGCTACGCGAACGGCGATGCCGATGCGCGGCGCAAGGCCGTGTCGGCCGCGAAGGCGCGGGTCGGCGCGGCCGCGCGCTTCGTCGGCCAGCAGGCGGTCCAGCTGCACGGCGGCATGGGCGTGACCAACGAGGTGGCCGCCGCGCATTTATTCAAGCGGCTGTCGATCATCGAGACGACGCTCGGCGATACCGATCATCACCTCGCCCGCATCGCGGCGCTGCCCGATTTCGCGCAGACCGACGTAGCATGACGGCGACGCGCGAGCGCGCCAGACAAGGAGACTTATCAGTGGGCATCAGCTACGAAGACCTGGTGGTCGGCAGTACCACCGAAGTGGGCCGCTACACGTTCGAGGCGGACGACATCAAGACGTTCGCGAAGCGCTACGATCCGCAGCCGTTCCATGTCGACGAGGAAGCAGGGAAGGCGTCGCATTTCGGCGGGCTCGTCGCGAGCGGCTGGCATACGTGCTCGGTGTTCATGAGCCTGCTGGTCCAGAAGCTCGGGCCGGATTCGACCAGCATGGGCTCGCCGGGCATCGATTCGATCCGCTGGCTGAAGCCGGTGCGCGCCGGCGACACGATCACGATGTACCAGAAGGTGCACGACAAGCGCGTGTCGGAGAGCAAGCCCGACCGCGGCATCGTGTCGACGGAATGGATCGGCGTGAACCAAGCCGGCGAGACGGTGATCTCCGTGCATACCAAGGTGATTTTCGGGCTGCGCCATCCGGGGGGCGCGAACCCATGACCGACGTGACCTTGCCGCTGATCGCCTCGGCGCAGGCATTGCAGGCGCGGGTCGGCGCGGAGCCGCTCGCGAGCGGCTGGATCGAGATCGACCAGCCGCGCGTCGACGGGTTCGCCGACGCGACCGGCGATCATCAATGGATTCACGTCGACCCCGAACGTGCGCGGCGCGAGTCGCCGTTCGGCGGGCCGATCGCGCACGGGTTCCTGACGCTGTCGCTGATTCCTGCATTGATGACCGACGCGATGCGCTTCGAGCAGAAGATGGGCGTGAACTACGGGCTGAACCGCGTGCGGTTTTTGAAGCCGGTGCCGGTCGGGGCGCGCGTGCGTGCGCTGTTCGCGGTGAAGGAAACCGCCGACGCCGCGCGCGGCGGCATCCAGGCGACGTGGTCGGTATCGATGCAGGTCGAGCGTCCCGATGCGCCACTGCCGGTATGCGCGGCGGAGTTCATCACGCTGCATTACTTCTGAAGCACGGAGCGGCATGCACGGATGCCGCTCCGCTCGTCGCACGCTCGTCAGTGCTTCGCGTATTGCGTTGCGCCGAACAACACCTCGCGTGCCTTGTCGTCCTGCAGCGCCTTGCGCATCGACGCGAGCACCTCGACGCCGCGCTGCACGGCTGGTCGCGCGGCGATCGCCTCGTGCCAGCGCTTCACGTTCGGCAGCGCGTCGAGCACGATGCCCTGGTTCTGCCACGAGCGCGTCCACGGGAACGTCGCGATGTCCGCGATCGTGTACGTGTCGCCCGCGAGATACTCGGATTCGCCGAGCCGCTTTTCCATCACGTTGTACAGGCGCTTCGCTTCGTTCGTGTAGCGGTTGACCGCATACTCGATCTTCTCCGGCGCATACAGCCGGAAGTGGTGCGCCTGGCCGAGCATCGGGCCGACGCCGCCCATCTGGAACATCAGCCACTCGAGCGTCGCATAGCGCGCGGCCGGATCGGTCGGCAGGAACTTGCCGGTCTTCTCCGCGAGGTAGATCAGGATCGCGCCCGATTCGAACAGCGAGATCGGCTGGCCGCCGGGGCCGTCCGGATCGACGATCGCGGGGATCTTGTTGTTCGGGCTGATCTTCAGGAACTCGGGCGCGAACTGGTCGCCGGCACCGATATCGACCGGATGCGCGCGATACGCGAGGCCGGTTTCCTCGAGCATGATGTGCACCTTGTGGCCGTTCGGGGTCGCCCAGCTATAGACGTCGATCATCGTCAACTCCTGTGTGGCATGCGCGAAAACGGCGCCGGCGGCGCCGCGACAGGCGGTCATTAGAGCATGGATCGACACCGGCTGCTGGCGACCGAAACGCGCGTGCCGACGGGCATGCGCGGCCGGGCCGGAGATCGCTGCCGGCGTGGCGCGCGGCGTCGACGGGCCGCATCGGATGGACGCGGCGTGGCGCGGCGTCGGTTCGAAGGCCGACGCGGCGGATCAGCGCTTGTAGCGCGGCTGGCGCTTCTCGAGAAAGGCGGTGATGCCTTCGAGCCCGTCCGCATGATGCAGCGACGCGACGAAATGATCGCGCTCGGTGCCGAGGTGCGCGTCCAGTGGCTGCGCGGTCGCGTCGTCGAGCAGCGACTTGATGCGCGTGAGCGCATTCGGCGAGATGCCGGCGAGCGTGTCGGCCCAAGCCAGTGCGTCGCTCAGGGCCGTGCCGGGCGCGGCGAGCCGGTTGACGACGCCGAGCACATGCAGGCGTTCCGCGGCGACCGGCTTGCCCTCGAACAGGATCTCGGCCGCGATCGCACGCGGCAGCGCGCGGGCGAGAAACCACGAGCCGCCGCCGTCGGGCGTCAGGCCGACGCGCGCATACGACATCACGAATTTCGCATCGTGTGCGGCGACGATCAGGTCGCACGCGAGCGCGAGCGAGAAGCCCGCTCCGGCCGCCGCGCCTTCGACGGCCGCGATCACCGGCTTCGTCGACGCGCGGATCGCCGTGACCCATGCCGCGAGCTGATCAATGCTGTCGGCCTGGAAGGACGGATCCTTCGAGCGATTCTCGAGCAGCCGGTTCAGGTTGCCGCCTGCGCAGAAGAAACGATCGGCGCCCGTCAGCACGACGGCGCGAATCGCCGGATCGCGCTCGGCGGTGGCGAGCGCTTCGATGCCGGCCGCGTACATGTCGGGATGCAGCGCGTTGCGCGCGCCGGGATTGGACAGCGTGAGGACGAGCGTCGATTCGCTCTCGGGCGGACGCGAGGCCAGCAGTTCAGCACTCATGCGAGCGTGTCTCCATCGGATGGCGCGGCGGCGACGCCGCGTGTATCGTGCGGACGGACAGAGCCGACGCCGCAGCGGAGGTAATGTTGTCGTGACGAACGCACAACTTGCTTTAGACTAGCACGGACGTGCTTTTCAGCGCGATGAATCCCGATGCGGCCTGCGGTCGATGCGGCCGCACTTCAGCAACGAAGGAGACACCGATGCTACAGCTGTGCGGTATTCCGTTGTCCAACTATTACAACAAGGTGAAGTTCGTCCTGCTCGAGCATGACATTCCGTTCGAGGAAGCGGTGTGCGGTCTGCCGATCAGCGATCCGGCGCAGCTTGCCGATTCGCCGCTCGGCAAGATTCCGTTCCTGAAGACCGAAGAGGGCGCGCTGTTCGAGTCGCAGGCGATCATCGAATACCTGGCGGCTCGCTATCCCGATAAAGGCATTTTCCCGCCAAGCCCGTTCGCGGCGGCGAAGGTGCGCGAACTCGTCGAGACGCTCGAGCTGTATCTCGAATGGATGGCGCGCGAGGTGTACACGGAAGCGTTTTTCGGCGGCAAGGTGAGCGACGGGATGAAGGCGCACGTCGAGAAGCGCCTGCCGCGCGCGATCGATGCCTTCAAGCAGATGACGCGGTTTTCGCCGTATGTGCTCGGGGAATCGTTCGGCCTCGCGGACATTGCCGCGTGGGTTCATCTGCCGGTCATCGGCATGGCGACGAAGGCCGTCTTCGGGCGCGACTTCCTGCTCGAGGCCGGCATCGACTGGAAGGCGCACGCGAAGACGGTCAGTGAACGTCCTGCCGCGCAGCGCGTGGCAGCCGAGCGCAAGGCGTATGTCGAAGCGGCGAACGTCGTGCGTTCGTAAGCGTTTCTGACGGGCGGCGCGTGGCCGCCCGTGCCGGGCTTACAGGCGGGCGAGCCGTTCGAGCGCGGATGCGAGCGTGCTTTCCTGCTTCGCGAAGCAGAAGCGCACGACGCCCGATTCGTGCGGCTCGTGATAGAACGCCGACACCGGAATGGCGGCCACGCCGATCTCCGACGTGAGCCACTTCGAGAATTCCGCTTCGGGCAAGTCGCTGATCGCCGAGTAATCGACGCACTGGAAGTACGTACCCGTGCACGGCAACAGCTTGAAACGCGTGCGCTCGAGGCCGGCCCGGAAGAAGTCGCGCTTGCGCTGATAGAAGCCCGCGAGCGACAGGTACGGCGCCGGGTCGCGCAGATAGTCGGCGAGCCCGATCTGCATCGGCGTGTTCACCGTGAACACGTTGAACTGATGGACCTTGCGGAATTCCGCGGTCAGCGCCGCGGGCGCCGCGACGTAACCGACCTTCCAGCCCGTCACGTGATAGGTCTTGCCGAAGCTCGACACGATGAAGCTGCGCGCGGCGAGCTCCGGGTAGCGCGCGACGCTCTCATGGCGCGCGCCGTCGTAGACCATGTGTTCATAGACCTCGTCGGACAGGATCAGCACGTTGGTGCCGCGCACGATGTCCTCGAGCTTGCGCATGTCGGCCTCGCGCCACACGGTGCCCGTCGGGTTGTGCGGCGTGTTGATCAGGATCATCCGCGTCTTCGGCGTGATCGCGGCCGCGAGACGGTCGAACGGGATCGTGTAGTCGGGTGCGTCCAGCGTGACGAACACGGGCTTGCCGCCGGCAAGCTCGATCGACGGCAGGTAGCTGTCGTAGGTCGGCTCGACGACGATCACTTCGTCTCCCGGATGCACCGCGCACAGGATCGCCGTCAGCAACGCCTGCGTCGCGCCGGCCGTCACGGTGATTTCGGTGCCCGGATCGTAGCGCCGGCCGTACACCTGCGCGATCTTGTCGGCGATTGCGTCGCGCAGCGGCGCGACGCCGGCCATCGGCGGGTACTGGTTGTGCCCGTTGCGCATCGCGGCTGCGACCGCATCGACGATGCGCGGATCGCAATCGAAATCCGGGAAGCCCTGGCCGAGGTTCACCGCGCCTTTTTCGGCGGCAAGCGCGCTCATGACCGTGAAGATCGTCGTGCCGACGTTCGGCAGGCGCGACGGGAAAACGGGAGTCGTTGGCATATCTGAAGGAGCGTTCATCGATACGGTCGAATTCGGGTGGGAGGCGTCAGGCCGGCGTCGCCGTGGCGGACGGCGTGGCGTCGAGTGCGCAGGCTTCCACGAACGGCGCGGGTTGCGCGATCCGGAAGCCGAAGTCGCGTGCGGTGCGTTTCGCGAGCTTCAGCAGCGCGCGGTCTTTCGACACGAGCCACTCGGCCTGCGCGGCGCGGGCGAGTTCGAGGAATTTCTGGTCGTCGCGGTCCTTGCATTTCGGCAGCGGCGGCGCGTCGGCGTCGACGGGCGACGGTTCGACGAGGCTTGCGAGCCGGACAACGGTCGCGAGCGCGGCAGCCTTGTCGATCGCGCGCGACTGGAACTGCGGATAGTCGAGCACGTATTCGAGCTCGGTCAGGCAGCGGCCGTCGATCACGGCGGCCAGCGTGCCGCGCTCCAGCGCGGCCCGGATCGGGCGCGTAGCGGGGTCGTCGAATACGAGGATGTCGATCCAGACGTTCGAGTCGAGCACGACGCGATGTGCGGCATGCGGGGCGAGAGAGCGGGTCATTCGTTACAATCGGTGGTTTTCGTCTGACCGCAAGGCACGGCGTGCCAGCGAGCCTCTATGATAATCGTTCTCTCTCCCGCCAAATCCCTCGACTACGAGACGCCCGCGCACGTCCAGTCTTACACGAAGCCTGCATTCGTCGACGACGCGTCGGAGCTGATCGACGGCCTGCGCAAGCTGTCGCCGCAGGACATCGCGGCGCTGATGGATATCTCCGATCCGCTCGCGCGCCTGAACTTCCAGCGCTACGCCGACTGGTCGCCGACTTTCACGCCGGCCAACGCGAAGCAGGCCGTGCTGGCGTTCAACGGTGATGTCTACGAGGGTTTCGACGCGAAATCGCTGTCGCCGACCGATCTCGACTATGCGCAGCAGCACGTGCGCGTGCTGTCGGGCCTGTACGGGCTGCTGCGTCCGCTCGACCTGCTGCAGCCGTACCGGCTCGAGATGGGCACGCGTTTCGCGAACGCGCGCGGCAAGGATCTGTATGCGTTCTGGGGCGACCGCATCACGCGGGCGCTGAACGAGCAGCTCGAGACGCGCAGCGGCGCGGCGCGCGTGCTCGTCAATTGCGCGTCGACCGAATACTTCAAGTCGGTCAAGCCGAAGCTGCTGGCCGCACCGGTCATCACGCCGGTATTCGAGGACTGGAAGGGCGGCCGCTACAAGATCATCAGCTTCCATGCGAAACGCGCGCGCGGGCTGATGGCGCGTTTTGTCGTCGAGAACCGCATCACCGACCCGAAGGCGCTGAAGGCATTCGCGACCGAAGGCTATGCGTTCGATGCGGCGGCGTCGAACGATTCGACTTACGTATATCGCCGGCGCATCGGCGAGTGACCCAGCCGGCCGTTCACGAGACGGTCGGCGCATGCATGAGGCCGGACGGACGGTACGCCGCCTGATTCGGTCGACAGCTTTGCATGGGACCGCCGTAAGCGTTAAAGCGCTAACGCCGGTCGACAAAGGAGATAAACAGATGGCCGTTTCGATCACCAGTAATTTCGACGCAGGCGCAATCGACGTCGTGTCGTGCGATAGCCCCGACGCTATCCGCCTGCGCGTGCGCGGCGACAATCGCTCGGAATTCGCGCAATGGTTTTACTACCGCTTGACGGGTGCGCGCGGCGAACGATGCGTGATGACGTTCGAGAACGCAGCCGAATGCGCGTATCCGTCGGGCTGGCGCAACTACCACGCGGTAGCGAGCTACGACCGCGTCGACTGGTTCCGGGTGCCGACGACGTTCGACGGCAAGACGATGACCATCGACCATACGCCGGAGTTCGACAGCATCTATTACGCATATTTCGAACCGTACTCGGAAGAGCGTCACGCGGCGTTTCTCGGCGCGGTCCAGCAGTTGCCGCAGGCGAGCGTCGTCGAGCTCGGCCGCACGGTCGAAGGCCGTCCGATGTCATTGCTGACGCTCGGCACGCCGGAAACCGATGGTGCGCCGAAGAAGAAGGTGTGGATCATCGCGCGCCAGCATCCGGGCGAATCGATGGCCGAGTGGTTCGTCGAAGGGGTGGTCAAGCGTCTGGCCGGATGGGGCGACTGGGCGGGCGATCCGGTCGCGCGCAAGCTCTACGATCGCGTGACGTTCTACATCGTCCCGAACATGAACCCGGACGGCAGCGTGCACGGTAACCTGCGCACCAATGCGGCCGGCGCGAACCTGAACCGCGAGTGGATGGCGCCCGATGCCGAGCGCAGCCCCGAAGTGCTGGCCGTGCGCGATGCGATCCACGCGATCGGCTGCGACATGTTCTTCGACATTCACGGCGACGAGGATTTGCCGTACGTGTTCGTCGCCGGCTCGGAGATGCTGCCGAGCTTCACCGAGCAGCAGGGCAAGGAGCAGGCCGCGTTCATCGACGCGTTCAAGGTCGCCAGCCCCGACTTCCAGACCGAGCATGGCTACGCGGCGAGCAAGTACAAGGAAGATGCGCTGAAGCTCGCGTCGAAGTACATTGGTCATCAGTTCGGCTGCCTGTCGCTGACGCTCGAAATGCCGTTCAAGGACAACGCGAACCTGCCCGACGAACGCGTCGGCTGGAACGGCGAGCGTAGCGCGGCGCTCGGCGCGGCGATGCTGGCCGCGATCCTGGTGCACGTCGACACGTTCGCGTAAGCGCAGCCGTCGTCGCATGAAAAAGGCCGGCGCATCTTGCGATGCACCGGCCTTTTTTGCTGCTGTCGTCGCCGCTCCGCCGTATCAGGACTTCTTCGCGGTTTTTTTCTTCACGGCTTTTTTCTGGCCGCCTGATTTCTTCGTCGCGACGGCCTTCTTGCTGCCGGTGCGCCCCGATGCCTTCGCCTTGGCTTTGCCGCGGTGCGACTTGCCCTTGAACTTCTTCGTCGAAGACGACGAGCGCTCGACGCGCGGCTTCAGCGGCGGAACCGGGTCGTTCCAGCTGAACGCGAGCATTTGCTGGCCGACATAGCCGCAACGGAATTTCAGCGGCGTCGGATCGCTGCCGTCGCTGTGGATCCCGAGCCCGTCGACGGTGACGATGTTGTCGACTTTCACGCGCTGCTTGCCCTGGTCGAACGAGTCGTTCCACGGCGTGATCGTCGCGTTGCCGCCGTCGAATGCGTTCGGCGCGAAGTCGACGCGATCGAACGCCGTCGACGTGCTGGCGATGAAGCTGCCGTGCGCTGCACAATCGGCGGCGAGCGGATCGGCATGCATCTCGTTGACGAATTTGTTGATCAGTTCGGAACGCTGGTCGAGCAGGTCGGCGAATACCGGTGCGGGAAACGCAAGCGACAGGCCCGCGATACAGGCTGCCAGCTTGCCGAGCGCCCGGAAAATCCGGAGCGAGGCAGGTGAGCTGTCCATCTGGTTATTGGTGAGGAGCGAAGAAGACATCGGGCACGTATAGATGCCCGATGAAGAACAGGAGTTCAATCTTAGCGTAAAAAAGTTGTGCGGCAGTAGGTGACGCATTCGGCGCGCGCAGCGGAACTGCCGCCGGTATGGGTGTGCGCCGGGCCGATGCGGAGGAAATTCAGGCGCGCGGGCCCCCGAGGCGGTAGCGGCGGACGTCGAAAGTCGTGACCCATGCGGGGCGATAGACGGCGATGAGGGCCGTTGCCATGCCGGTGAACCAGGCTTCGCCGAGCGCGAGCAGCGCGGTGTTCAGCAGATAGCCGGCGGGAATCACGACGGGCACGCCGTCCGCGAGCGCGAGCTGGACACCGGCCGCCGCCGCGGCGACCGCGACGATCGCGATGGCGGGTGACAGGAAGCCCTGCCCGGTGATGAACGACGCGAGGTTGTGCGGCAGCCAGGCGAGCGCGGCGCGTTGCAGCAACGCCGACACGCCGACAGGCAGCGCACCGTAGATCAGATAGGTCAGGCCGATGCCTTGCCACGGCGCGTCGAAGATGACCGCGGCAATCGCCGTGACGGCGCCCATCGCCACCAGGGCGAGTGTCCAGTCGAATAGCGTGACGAGCAACGTTGCGCCGAGCAGATGCATGACGATGCCATCTTCGAGCCATGCGTTCGAGGCCCACAGGACCGTGATCGCTGTGACGAGCGCGAGCCACACGTGCTGAAGCGTAGCGTCTTGCAGGCGTACGAAGGGGCGATTCCAGATCGCGAGCGCGAGCAGGGCCATGGCGGCGATCCAGCCACCGACGCCAACCCAGAGCGGAAGCGGTGTGAAAAGAAAACCCATGCATCCATATTACTCGTTGAGCATCAAAGGTGGGAGCCTGCACATGCCCGACCGTCGCAATATCGAGACTGTTTGCCTAGCGTCCGCGCCGGAATCGTGCCGGCGGCTCGGCGGCGAGCGGCAGATCCTGCGTGCCGGTATTCGCGATGGGTAACGGGTACGGACGGTCATGCCGTTGTGTACGCAGCGGAGCCGGGCCGTGTTCTCCGATGACCGGTTTGCGGGCGCGGTTGCGGTTCGCCAGCAGCACCTCGAGATGGGGCGACAGCCAGCCGTTGTAGATCGCGACCGCGGCGGCGCGATTCGCGGCGCCGAGCTGCTGGAAGATGCTCGCGAGGTGGATCTTCACGGTGCCTTCGCTGATGCCGAGCGTACGCGCAATCATCTTGTTCGTGCTGCCCATGTGGACGAACCGCATGATCTGCGCTTGCCGCGGCGACAGGAGGCCGCTCGGCGGGCGCCGGGGCAGCGAGCCGGCGAGCGTCTGGAAATGGGCGTCGTGGCGGGCCGTCATCGTCGCCGTGGACGGCAACAGGCTGAGGGCGATCGGCGGAATGTAGTGCCCGCCCAGCAGGACGATCTCGAGCGCACGCACGATCAGGTGCGGCCTCGTGGAATGTGGGATCACGCCCGCGACGCCGTAATTGAAGAAGCGCTGGATGGCTTCGGGCGAGATGTCGTCGACCAGGACGGCGACCGGTGTCGGCGAGCACGCGTTGCCGAGTGCCTGAAGCTCGCTGATCCGGCCCACGTCCAGCCAGTCGATCGCGACGAGGTCGAAACGCTGGGTGCGCAGCAGCCGGCGTGCCTGGAAACCGTCAGGCGCATCGTTGATGCTGGCGTGCCGGTCGATCTGCCGCAACAGGGTCTTCAGTCCGTCACGCCGTTCGGCGTCTGAGTTAAGTACCAAGAACCGCATATTCAACCTCCGTGAAGTGAGTCATTGATTGCCGTCGGGGATAAGCTGGCCCCGATAATGACAAAGACCTTACACGATGTCTGCTTGGCTGAAAGGCTTAGGAAAAGTTCGAAATTTTGAGCGACCGGGCATCGGAGAAGAAAAAAGCCGCTTCGGCAGGAACCGAAAGCGGCTTTGAGCGGGGCAGGCTGTCCGGGCCTGCGGTGCGGTCAGTGGAAGTGTGGCTGGGCGGGCGACGCGTCTTCCGGCATTTCCGCATGGACGATTTCGCCGAGCGGATCGGCGTAAAGCGGCACGCCGCAGTCGTCGCAGTATTCGGGTTCGAAGCGGCCCGCGTGCCGCCGGACGTCGGTTACGCCGCATTCCTTCAGCAGGCTTACGATTTCCTCGAGCGGCCCTTCGATCGGCGCTTCGCCTTCGAGCGTCGCGTTGTCGACCGATACGTCGCCGTTTTCACGGCCGTAGAGCGGCCACACGACACCGTAGATCACGTCGTTGCTGGCACGTCGCGTGAAGCCGACGCGATACTCGTCGATACGACGTTCGCCAAAGCCGGCGACCACCGCGCGCAGCTCTTGCGGCGCTGCACCAAGTGTGTCGAATAGATAACGAATGGCCGTTCGGACGGTGTGCGGACGTACGCGTTCGTCCGCATCGCGACAAGCCGAGTAGTACGCGTCCGGAAGCAGGCATTCGAACTCGCAGCCGGGCAGCGCGATCGACAGGTTCGGGCCGCCTTGGGCCGTCCATTGTTCGAGGCACTGGCCGCGCTCGATCCGGCTGCCGTTTTCTTCTTCCTGCCAGCGGAACAGCGGCGCGCCGGCCGGCGCGGCGACAACCGCCAGCAGGAAGCGTGGATCGGCCAGGATCGGCGAAGTTTCCGGCAGGTCCCCCAAGCTCAGCTTCGGGGCGTGCTGCCCGATTGCCGCATGGGCCAGCTGCTGGGCCAGCCGGTAGGTTTCGACATGGTGCCGCGGCAACTGGTCGATGCTGTAGAGGAACGGTGCGAGCCCGACGAGGGTGCCGTTCGCGAGTACGTGCGCCTGCAGGTGCGTTCGCAGCGCGTCGGCAACGTCGGCCTTGAGCGGGCCCGACGGAATCATGTAGCGCGTCCAGGCGAGAACCGGGACGGCGACCAGCAGCGCATCGTACGGTTGGCCGTCATGTTCGATCACCATCGACTCGCTGTGCGTCTCGGCCATGTCGGCGAGCGCGCCGTAGGCGTCGGGATGATTCTGCTGAAGATGGTCGAGCGCGGCGTCGAGCGTAGTCTGATTGCCGTTGCGGACAATCTTGGCGAGCAGCGCATCGAGCTTCGCTTCCCAGAAGCGATCCTCGATGCGGCTGCCCGACGCGAAGAGCGCAAGTGACAGACCGACCAGTTTGTCGGCATCGGGGGGGAGGCGTTTGGCGATTCGCTGGCGCATATTAAAGACGTATATAGAAAGAGGCGAAGAACCTCACATTCTAGTCCGTTCTTTGCACCATAAGCGGTCTCGCGGCCAAGCATGGCCGGACGGCCGAATTGCGGCGTGTGTAAAAAAAGTTGCTGCGAACCCCTTGCACTCACGACGTGAGCTGCTTAGAATCACGCCTCTTTCGCGCTAACGGAAACGCGGCGCGGGAGGAAGGGAAGCGGTGCTGTCGGGGTTCGGGATGTAGCG
>NZ_LZXX01000088.1:0-108092 GCF_001729305.1 Burkholderia sp. A2
TCGCGGCGCTCGCCGCGTCGTTCCGCGAAGCCGTAGCGACCGTCGAACACGATCTCGCGTCCGACCTCGCGCAGCTCGCGCTCGACATCGCGCAGCAGGTCGTGCGCCAGCACGTGAAGCACGACCCGGCCGCGCTGGTCGCCGCCGTGCGCGACGTGCTCGCGGCCGAACCCGCGCTGTCCGGCGCGCCGCATCTCGCGGTCAATCCGGCCGATCTGCCCGTCGTCGAAGCGTATCTGCAGGACGATCTCGACACGCTCGGCTGGAACGTGCGCACCGACGCGTCGATCGAGCGCGGCGGCTGCCGCGCGCACGCCGCGACCGGCGAGGTCGACGCGACGCTGCCCACGCGCTGGCAGCGCGTCGCCGCCGCGATCGGCAAGGTGAGCACGTGGTGACGCGCTCACCCGACGCGCTCGCGCACGACGGCATGACGCCGCTCGAACGCGAGCTCGCGCTCGCGTCGTTCGGGCCGGCGGCCGCGCACGATGCCGCGCCGGACCCCGCGGCCGCCGGCGTCGCCGCCGCCCCGCGCGCGCCGCACAATCCGCATCTCGCGCACTGGCGCACGCATCTGAACGGGCTTGCCGCGCGCAGCCGCCACGCGCTGCCGCTGCGGCCGTGCGGGCGCCTCACGCGTGCGGCCGGCCTCGTGCTCGAGGCGATCGGGCTACGCCTGTCGGTCGGCGCCGAATGCACGATCGAACTGCCGCCCGGCAGCACGCTGCCGCACGCGGAAGCCGAAGTCGTCGGCTTCGCCGGCGATCGCCTGTTCCTGATGCCGACCACCGACGTCGCCGGCGTGCTGCCCGGCGCACGCGTGTGGCCGCGCGAAAGCGCGCCCGTCGCCGACCCGCTCGCGGGCGCGAAGCGGCTGCCGGTCGGCTGGGAGATGCTCGGGCGCGTCGTCGACGCGTCGGGCCGCCCGCTCGACGGCCTCGGCCCGCTCGCGTCGAAAGTCGATGCGCCGCTGTCGGCGCCGTCGATCAACCCGCTCGATCGCGAACCGATCCACCACGTGCTGGACGTCGGCGTGCGCGCGATCAACGCGCTGCTCACCGTCGGCCGCGGTCAGCGGATGGGCCTGTTCGCGGGCTCCGGCGTCGGCAAGTCGGTGCTGCTCGGCACGATGGCGCGCTACACGAGCGCGGAAGTGATCGTGATCGGGCTGATCGGCGAACGCGGCCGCGAAGTGAAGGAATTCATCGAACAGATCCTCGGCGAGGACGGACTCGCGCGCTCGGTCGTCGTCGCGGCGCCGGCCGACGTGTCGCCGCTGTTGCGGATGCAGGGCGCCGCGTACGCGACGTCGCTCGCCGAGTATTTCCGCGACCAGGGCAAGCACGTGCTGCTGCTGATGGATTCGCTGACGCGCTACGCGATGGCGCAGCGCGAGATCGCGCTGGCGATCGGCGAGCCGCCCGCGACGAAGGGTTATCCGCCGTCGGTGTTCGCGAAGCTGCCGGCGCTCGTCGAGCGCACCGGCAACGGGCCCGAAGGCGGCGGCTCGATCACCGCGTTCTACACGGTGCTGACCGAAGGCGACGACCAGCAGGACCCGATCGCCGATTCGGCGCGCGCGATCCTCGACGGCCACATCGTGCTGTCGCGGGCGCTCGCCGAGGCCGGCCACTATCCCGCGATCGACATCGAGGCGTCGATCAGCCGCGCGATGACGGCGCTGATCGACGAAACGCACCTCGACCACGTGCGGCAGTTCAAGCAGATGCTGTCGCGCTACCAGCGCAATCGCGACCTGATCGCAGTGGGCGCCTACGCACCCGGCCGCGACGCGCAGCTCGACCGCGCGATCGCGCTCTACCCGCGCATTGAGGCGTTCCTGCAGCAGGGCTTTCGCGAATGCGCGCCGTTCGCATCGAGCCTCACTGCGCTCGATGCGCTGTTCGACGCTTACGGAGGCTGATCCCGATGGCCCACGGCTTTCCCCTTCAGCTGCTGCTCGACCGCGCGCAGGACGACCTCGACTCGGCCGCGAAGCAGCTCGGTACCGCGCAGCGCGACCGCACCGCGGCAGCCGAACAGCTCGACGCGCTGCTGCGCTACCGCGACGAATATCACGCGCGCTTCGCGCAATCCGCGCAAAGCGGGATGCCGGCGGGGAACTGGCGCAATTTCCAGGCGTTCATCGACACGCTCGATGCCGCGATCGCGCAGCAGCGCACCGTGCTCGCCGCGGCCGAAGTCCGCATCGACGAGGCGCGCCCGAACTGGCAGCAGAAGAAACGTACCGTCGGCTCGTATGAAATCCTGCAGGCGCGCGGCGTCGCGCAGGAAGCGAAGCGCGACGCCCGGCGCGAACAGCGCGACGCCGACGAACACGCCGCGAAGATCCTGCGCATGCGGGCCGACGCGGCCCGTTCGTCGTAACCGACCACCGCATTCGAACGAGAGAACCGTCATGCCTCCCCTGCCCCTGCTCGGCGCGCTGCTCGACACCGCCGGCGCCGCACTCAAGGCCGCCCGCGGCTCGGGTTCGTCCGCCGCCAACGATGCGTCGGCCGCCACGAGCGCCGTGCCGTTCGCACAAACGCTGAAGCAAAGCGTCGCCACGCGAGGCGACACGGCCGACGCCGGTACGCCCGACGTACCGACCCAACAGGCTGCGTCGAAGCCGGCCGCCGGTGCGAAGCCGTCCGGCACGGACGACGACACGGCGACCGACGACACCACCGCGAACACCGCCACCGCCAATCCCGACGCCGCCGCACTCGCGGCCGCCGCGGCCGTTCAGGCGCAATTGCAGGCGCGCCCGGACATCGCGACGCCGGCCGACGCGGCGACCGCTGCGGCCGTTGCTGCCGCGACCGCGACTCAAAAGACAGCTGTGTCCGGCCAGCCGGACGCCACGGCGACGCTCGCCAATCATGCAGCCCAGGAGGCGGCCGCCCAACCGACCGACCCGGCATCGAGCCGCGACGCGCTGCAAGCGGCGCTCGCCAAGCTGACGGGCGGTGCGAACGCGATTGCGATGCCCGCGACCAGCGCGACCGCCGCCGCCGCCACGCCGACGGCGCCGGCCACGACCACGACCACGTCGAACGCCGCCGCGCCGCTAACGCCGAAAGTGCCGACGTTCGACCGCACGCTCGCCGACGCGAAAGGCGCGCTCGCCACCCAGCAGACGCCGACACAGATCACCGCGCAGACGCTGCAGGCCGACGCGAACGCGCAGTCCGGCGCCCAGCACGCGCTCGCGGCGGCCGGCAACGCGACGGACCCGGCCGCCAGCGCGACGCTCGCCGCCGGCGCCGCGGCCACCGCCGCCGCGCAGGCGAACCTGCAACTGTCGCCAGCCGCCGGGGCGATCGCCGCCGCCAACGCGCACGTGCTCGCGCCGCACGTCGGCACGGCCGACTGGACGGACGCACTGAGCCAGAAAGTGGTGTTCCTGTCGAATGCGCACCAGCAGAGCGCCGAGCTGACGCTCAACCCGCCCGATCTCGGGCCGCTGCAGGTCGTGCTGCGCGTCGCGGACAACCATGCGCACGCGCTGTTCGTGTCGCAGCACGCGCAGGTGCGCGACGCGGTCGAAGCCGCGCTGCCGAAGCTGCGCGAAGCGATGGAAGCGGGCGGGCTCGGGCTCGGCAGCGCGACCGTCAGCGACGGCGGCCTCGCTTCGCAGCAACAGCAGCAAAACCCGCAGCATGCCTTCGCCGGCGGCCAGTCGTCGCGACGCGGGAACGGCGGACCGTCAGCCGTCGATGCACCCGTCGACGCCGCGCAATCCGCACCGGTCGCCGCGCGCGTGAGCCGCGCCGGCCTCGTCGATACGTTTGCCTGAGCATGGCCGCTGCCGTGCGCGCGCCGCGTCTAGCGGCCGTGCACCGCCGCGGCCGCCTCGCCGCGCGGCACACCGCCCCTGCGCGCGGCGACGATGAAGTCCGCCGCGCGTTCGCCGATCATCACCGACGGCGCATTCGTGTTCCCGCCGACCAGCGTCGGCATCACCGACGCATCCACCACCCGCAGCCCGTCGACGCCGCGCACGCGCAGTTGCGGATCGACGACCGCCCGCACATCCGAGCCCATCCGGCAGGTGCCGACCGGGTGATAGATCGTGTCCGCATGCGCGACGATCGTCGCGCGCAGCTCCGCTTCGCTCTGGTCCGGCCGCGTGTACAGCTCGCGCCCGCCGTGCGACGCGAGCGGCGCCTGCGACAGGATGCGGCGCATCGCCTGCGTGCCGCGCACCAGCAGGTCGAGGTCGCGTGAATCGCTGAAGAAGCGCGGGTCGATCAGCGGCGCGTCGCGCGCATCGCCGCTCGCGAGCGCGACCGTGCCGCGGCTGAACGGCCGCAGCGCGCACACGTGCAGCGAATAGCCGAAGCCCCAGTGCATCTTGCGGTTGTGATCGTCGACGAGCGCCGTGCAGAAATGCAGTTGCAGGTCGGGACGCGCGAGCGACGGATCGCTCTTGATGAAGCCGCCGGCCTCCGCGACGTTGCTCGTCATCATCCCCGTGCGGCGCGAGAAATAGCGCACGAGCGCCGGCGTCATCTTCGCGATGCCGCGCAGGCACACGCCGACCAGTTCCGACGAATTCACGCGCGTATTGATGATGAAGTCGATGTGGTCGATCAGGTTCGCGCCGACGTCCGGCGCATCGTGCACGACCGCGATCCCGTGCCGGCGCAATTGCTCGGCCGGGCCGATCCCCGAACACATCAGCAATTGCGGCGAATTGAACGCGCCGGCCGACAGCACCACTTCCGCGCGCGCGCCGAGCGTCTCGACGCGCCCGTTGCGCGACACGACGACGCCGACCGCGCGTTTGCCGTCGAAGCCGACGCGCAGCACCGTCGCATCGGGGACCACGTGCAGGTTCGACCGGTTGCGGCCGTAGATGTACGCGCGCGCTACGCTGCAGCGCGCGCCGTCGCGATGCGTGACCTGATAGAAGCCGACGCCTTCCTGCGTCGCGCCGTTGAAGTCGTCGTTCAGCGGATAGCCGGCCGCGTGCGCGGCCTGGATGAATCGTTCGGAGAACGGATTGCGAAAGCGAAGATCCGACACCGACAGCGGGCCGTCCGCGCCGTGCCATGCGTCCGCGCCGCGTTCGTTGCCTTCCGCGCGGCGGAAATACGGCAGCACGTCCTGCCAGCCCCAGCCCGTCGCGCCGAGCTGCGCCCACTCGTCGTAGTCGCCCGGATGGCCGCGCGTGTAGATCATTGCGTTGATCGCGCTCGAGCCGCCCATCCCCCGTCCGCGCGGCTGGTAACCGCGCCGCCCGCCAAGGCCGGGCTGCGGCACAGTCTCGTAGCCGTAGTTGGTGCCGAGCTTGAACGGCACCAGCGCCGCGATGCCGACCGGCATGTTGACGAGCAGGTTGCGCTCCGTATGCGAGCCGGCCTCGATCAGCGCGATCGTCGCATCGGGGCAGGCATCGGCGAGACGGCCGGCGAGGCTCGAGCCGCCCGAGCCGCCGCCGACGATGATGTAGTCGTATTGCATGTCACGTCTCCGTCGTGTCATGGAAGGCGCCCGGCACCGCCGCGCGACCGCGTCTCCTCTTGTGTTCGGGCATTGTAGGAATGGCCGTCCCGTGCGCGGCGCGCCGATTCAAGAGCGATTCCTCTAAACGCCCGCGTGAACTAAATTTAAGATGTATCGAGTCGCGTCGCGCGATGCACCGACCACGAGAAGCCGATTCGTCGCGAAACGGGAGGAACGACGATGCAGCGCCAGCGCCTGCACGCCGCGTGCCGGCCGGATGATCCGGCGGTCGCGCGCGCGGTTCGCATTTCATTTCAAACGACGGCCCGCGCGACGATGCACGGCGTCATGCGCGCAGTCGGTCGAAATCGAACGGCACGTGTCGTCGCCGACCGTTTGGACGGTGTGTCGCCGCCGCCGCACGATGCGCGGCGCCGCGCCGTCGCGGATCTGTCGCGCTGCGCTGCCGCGGTGCACCGGCAGACGATCGCAAGACGGCATCGCGTGCGCGCGCGTCACCGTATCGGCTCGTATGCGCATGCCGGGCGGCACGACGTTCCGACGCGGACACCGTCGCGCGGATACGACGCTTGCCACGTGCTGAAACCGGTTTTCGCGTACCCGTCGCATCCGGCCCCGCGCCGTGCGACACGCATCACCCGATCCGCGTCGCCGTGCTCGCCGAGCGTGCGCGCGCGGCGTGACGGCCGGCCGATCGGCCAGGCCCAACTGGAGGAGACGACATGAAGAACGACCTGCCCGAACTGGCCCCGCAAGCACTGCCGTCGGTCGATGCGCTGACGTCGCTGCTGCACGACCAGCGCGCGGCGTACCTGCGCGCACCGTACCCCGCATGGGACACGCGCGCGCAGCACCTGCGCGCGCTGCGCACGATGCTGATCGATCACGCGGATGCGCTCGCCGACGCGATCAGCGCCGACTTCGGCCATCGCGCGAAGCAGGAAGTGCTGCTGTCGGAAATCTGGATGGCGAAGGAAGAGATCGACGACGCGCTGAAGCACGGCAAGCGCTGGATGAAGCCGGTCCGCAAGCCGATGAACAAGTGGCTGCGCCCGGCGCGCGCGAAGGTGATGCCGCAACCGCTCGGCGTGGTCGGCATCGTCGTGCCGTGGAACTACCCGGTGCTGCTCGCCGCGGGCCCGCTGATCTGCGCGCTCGCCGCCGGCAACCGCGCGATCATCAAGATGTCCGAACTGACGCCGCGCACGTCGGCGCTGTTCGAGCAGCTCATCGGCAAGACCTTCACGCGCGACCACGTCGCGGTCGTGAACGGCGACGCGGAAGTCGGCGCCGCGTTCAGCGCGCTGCCGTTCGACCATCTGCTGTTCACCGGCTCGACGCAAGTCGGCCGCCACGTGATGCGCGCGGCCGCCGACAACCTGACGCCCGTCACGCTGGAGCTTGGCGGCAAATCGCCGGCGATCGTCGGCCCGAATGCGCGCTTCGACGCGGCCGTCGACGCGATCGTCGCCGGCAAGACGCTGAACGCCGGCCAGACCTGCATCGCGCCCGACTACGTGCTGCTGCCGCGCGGCATGGAAGGCGCGTTCATCGAACGCGCGCGGACCCGCTTCGCGAAGCTGTATCCGGACCTGTCGACCAACGGCGACTACACGACGATCGTGTCGCCGCGTCACTACGCGCGCCTGCAGCAACTGGCGAGCGAGGCGCAGGCCGCCGGCGCGCAGCTGCATCCGCTGTCCGACGCGCAGTCCGATCCCGCGTCGCGCCGCTTCGTGCCGTGCGCGGTCACACAGGTGCCGGCCGCGTCGCAACTGATGCAGGAGGAAATCTTCGGGCCGCTGCTGCCGCTCGTGCCGTACGAGCGGCTCGACGAAGCAATCGCGTACGTCAACGCGCGCCCGCGTCCGCTCGCGCTGTACCTGTTCGACGAGGATGGCGGCACGATCGACCGCGTGATGCGCGAAACGGTCTCGGGCGGCGTCACGGTCAACGAAACGCTGATGCACATCGCGTGCGGCAGCTTGCCGTTCGGTGGCGTCGGCGCGAGCGGCATGGGCGCGTATCACGGCTACGACGGCTTCGTGACGTTCTCGAAGATGAAGCCGGTGCTCACGCAGGCGCGGCTGAACGCGCGCAACCTGCTCGCGCCGCCGTACGGCAAGCGCTTCGCCGCGCTGATCAAGCTGATGCTGAAGTTCTGAGCGGAACGGGCCGTGCGCGTCGCGCCGCGGCCCAGGCCAACCTGCCGCGCGGCATGGATGCCGCGCATGCAGCCGTCACACGTCACACGGGCCAGAGCGGCCCTTCCTGCATCGCGCCGATCTGCTCGCGCAATTCGAGCACGCGCGCTTCCCAGTAACGATGCGTGTTGAACCACGGGAAGGCGGCCGGAAACGCCGGATCGTCCCAGCGCCGCGCGAGCCACGCCGCGTAGTGGATCAGCCGCAGCGTGCGCAGCGCTTCGACCAGATGCAGCTCGCGCGGCTCGAATTCGCAGAAATCCTCGTAGCCGGCGAGCAGGTCGGCCAGCGCGCGCGACGCGCCTTCGCGATCGCCCGGCAGCAGCAGCCACAGATCCTGCACGGCCGGCGCCATCCGGCTGTCGTCGAAGTCGACGAAATGCGGGCCGGCATCGGTCCACAGCACGTTGCTCGGATGACAGTCGCCGTGCGTGCGCAGCAGGCGAATCTCTCCGGCGCGCGCGAACGCGGCCTCGACGCCTTCGAGCGCCAGCGCGACCGCGGTCTCGTACGCCGGTCTTACGTCATCCGGAATGAAATCGTGCGCGAGCAGGTAGTCGCGCGGCTCGTAGCCGAACGTGCCGATGTCGAGCACCGGGCGCGCGACATACGGCTCGGTCGCGCCGACCGCATGGATGCGGCCGATGAAGCGGCCGAGCCATTCGAGCGTGTCGCTGCGGTCGAGATCGGGTGCGCGGCCGCCGCGCCGCTCGAAGATCGAGAAACGGAAGCCGTCGAACGCGTGCAGCGTGCGGCCGTCGAAGGCTCGCGCGGGCACCGCCGGAATCTCGCGCGCGGCGAGTTCGGCGACGAACGCATGCTCTTCGAGGATCGCGTCGTCGGACCAGCGCGCCGGACGATAGAACTTCGCGACGACCGGCGGGCCGTCTTCGATGCCGACCTGGTAGACGCGGTTTTCGTAGCTGTTGAGGGCGAGCAGGCGCCCGTCGGTGCGCAGGCCGGCCGGCATCAGCACGCTGTCGAGCGCGTCGAGCACGCATTCGGGCGTGAGGCCGGCGAACGGCGGGCTGGCGGGAGAAGCGGGAGCGGAAGTGGCGTCTGTCATGCCCCGCATTGTGCCGCCAGCCGGACCGAAAGACGAGCGTCCGGTGCGATGTGCCAGGGCCTGTTCACGCAAATGACGAGCTTGCGCTGGCCCCACGAACGAATTTTCCAAACAGGGGAACGCGCCTTTGCGCCCGCATGGCGGCGTCGTTCGTCGCTGCAATAGCTACGACTATTGCGCCTCCTCTCTTCTTGCCTGCGCCCGAAGGAAGTCTCCTTGGGGGACGGGCGGAAAGGCGCGTTCGCAAGCCCGCTATTCGCGTGAACAGCCCTAGTGAAGCGCCGCGCCGGCCGGCAGAACGGATTCGCCGGTGTCGATCAGGTCCTCGAGAAAGAACGGCTCGGTGTTGAGTTCTTTCGACTCACCCGGCACGCCCGCGTACCAGGTCACCATGGCCATGTCGCCCAGGATGCGCTGGACGATGCCGCGCGCGCCCTTCGGCACCGCGATATGGGTAGTGCAGACAATCGACCCGATATGCATGATGGTTCCCCACTCTTGAATCTTGAAACCCGGCCCGCTGGCGAGCCGGCAAATGCGCGATCCGCGCCGCTCTCGGCGGAGCGTTGCGCGTGATCCCATTGTTCACGGTTTATCGAAGCGCGAAAAGAAGAAGAAGCAGGCGAAGTGCCGCGAATTCGTCGAATGTCTCCAATCAACCACTGCGCCGGACACGCACTTGCCCGCCCGGTTACCCCCATCATACCCTGTCGAATGTGACTGCCCACCGAAACCGCCCGGCGCCGCCGCGCGCATGTGATCGACGCAATAGACGTACCGCTTCGCATCGCCCGTGCGGGATCATCGGGGCACGCCCGTCGACCACGCCGACATCGCATCGCGCGCGTCGCATGGCGATCGCTTTCTTCCGTTCGTCGAATGCTTGCGTGCGCAGCGGCCGGCGCCCCGGCGTCGGCCTGCATCGACACGACACCATCGCCCGCGATGCGCAGCCGCCGACAGCAGTTGCGCTCGACCGCTGCCTTGCTGTACCTTTGGCTTTCATTCGCGTTCAACCGCATTCCGACACGATGCATCCGCTCACGTCCGCCCTCGCAAAATCCCGGCCGCAGTTCGACTCGCGGCCGCAGGCGTGCGTGCATCCGTCGGTCCTTCCTCCCCCTGTCGCACCGCCGCTCGTCTGCGCCGCGCCGCCCCCTTCGGCGGCACGCGCCGGCTGACTCGCCGGCATCCGTTTTCGTCTTCCATTCGCTCCGTTGGCTGCGGGTACGTGCGTCATGACGCGCGGCGTGTAGCCGTGCGCGCGAATGGAACGTTTCGATCCGTTCGACAGGTGGATTCACATGGTTTCGTTCAAACGCGCGCTCGCCGCGCATGGCGCGACGTCGCTCTTCGTGCTGCTGTGGAGCAGCGGCGCAATCTTCGCCGAACTCGGTCTGCGTCACGCGTCCGCGTTCGCCTTTCTCACTGCCCGTTTCGCGCTCGCATCGCTCGTGCTGCTCGCGCTGGCCTTCATGCGCAAACGCTGGCTGCCGCCGCGCGGCGAGCGGCGCATGGCCGCGCTGACCGGCTTGCTGATGATGGGCGGCTATTCGATCTTCTACCTGCTCGCGCTCGAGCGCGGCATCGCGCCCGGCGTGCTGGCGACGATCCTCGGCGTGCAGCCGATCCTCACGCTCGCGATCGTCGAGCGTCGCTGGCAGCCCGTGCGCATCGCGGGACTCGCGCTGTCGCTCGCCGGCCTCGCGCTCGTCGTGGGCCGCGGCGTGAGCGGCGGGACGGGTGGCCTGTCGGCTGCCGGCATCGCGTGCGCGCTCACGGCGCTCGTCGCGCTGACCGTCGGGTCGCTGCTGCAAAAGCGCGTACGCGCGGCGCCCGCCGACGTGCTGCCGCTGCAGAATGCGATCGGCCTCGCGCTGTGCGTCGCGATCGTGCCGTTCCGGCCGGTATCGTTCGATATGAGCTGGGCGTTCGTCGTGCCGCTGCTGTGGCTCGGCATCGTGATTTCGGTGATCGCGCAGTTGCTGTTCTACCGGTTGATGCAGCGCGGCGATCTCGTCAACGTGACGAGCCTGTTCTATCTCGTGCCCGTCGTCACCACGCTGATGGATGCCGCGTGGCTCGGCAACCGGCCCGAGCCGCTCGCGCTCGCCGGCATGGGCGCGATCATCGCGGGGCTCGCGCTCGTGTTCCGCGCGCCGGCCGGCCGCCCGCAACCCGACGGCGCGTAAGCGGGCGGGCCGCCGCGCGCGGGTGCGGCGGCCCGCATCGGACACATACGACGATTCCGCGAAAACCGAAAGGAACGGGAAAGATACGCGCAAGGCGTTCGTCTTGTTTGCATGAAAAACGCGCGATTCCCGGGGCTTTCCGCTGATTTTTAATGGTTCGGATAGCGAAAAACGCCGCCGGTTGCCTATACTCGAATTGACCGGCCTGCGCACGACGGGCCGGACCAACTAGAAACGCCCGGCATGGGACCGGGGTGAGCGAACGTGCGCCGGACTTCGGCCGACATCCGGCAAGGATGAAGCCCGGGCAAGCGCTGACGCGCCCACTTCGGCCGACACTGGAGACACGCATGACGACCTATTTCACGATCGGCGACTTCATCCTGTTGATTCCGATGGCGCTGGCCGGAGCGCTATTTCTCGGCGCGGTGCCGTGCGCCACTCAGTTCCGTCACAACCTGCTGCGCGTACTCGGCGTCATTCTGGGCGTCGGCGTCGCGGTGCTGCTCGTTGAAGGCCTGCCTGCGCTGATCTAGCGCCATCATCCGCGCGTGACGTGCCTCGTTGCACCGCAGCGAGGCGACGGACGGCCTGCGCGTGGGCGATACGGCACGCGATGTTTCGCATCCCGTATCGCCTTCCGGTCAGATCGCCTGATCGGTGGACGGCTTTTCCCACAGATTGATGCCGCCTTCCGTCGCGTAACGATCGATCTCCGCGAGTTCCTCAGCGGAGAATTCGAGGTTGCTCAACGCACCGACGTTCTCGCGCACCTGCTCCGCCCGGCTCGCGCCGATCAGCGCGGACGTCACGCGGCCGTTGCGCAGCACCCACGCCAGCGCCATTTGCGCAAGGCTCTGCCCGCGCCGTTCGGCGATCGCGTTGAGCTTGCGCACATGCTCGAGGTTGGCCGCGCTCAGGTGATCCTGCTTCAGCGAGCCGCCGCCCGGCTTGTTCACGCGTGCGTCGGCCGGCACGCCGTTCAGGTACTTCGACGTGAGCAGGCCCTGCGCGAGCGGCGTGAACGCGATGCTGCCCGCGCCGACGTCGTCGAGCGTGTCGAGCAGATCCTCTTCGATCCAGCGATTCAGCATGTTGTACGACGGCTGGTGAATCAGCAGCGGCACCTTGTATTGCGCGAGCAGCGCGGCCATCTCGCGCGTCTTCGCGGCCGAGTACGACGAAATGCCGATGTAGAGCGCCTTGCCCTGCTGCACCGCCGACGCGAGCGCGCCCGCCGTTTCCTCGAGCGGCGTATGTGCGTCGAAACGGTGCGAGTAGAAGATGTCGACATAGTCGAGCCCCATCCGCTGCAAGCTCTGGTCGAGGCTCGCGAGCACGTATTTGCGCGATCCGCCGCCGCTGCCGTACGGCCCCGGCCACATGTCCCAGCCGGCCTTCGTCGAGATCAGCAGCTCGTCGCGATACGGCCGGAAATCCTCCTTCAGCAGTCGGCCAAAGTTGGTTTCGGCGCTGCCGTACGGCGGCCCGTAGTTGTTCGCGAGGTCGAAGTGGTTGATGCCGAGGTCGAACGCGGTGCGCAGGATCTCGCGCTGCGTCGAGATCGGCGTCGAATCGCCGAAGTTGTGCCACAGGCCGAGCGACAGGGCGGGCAGTTGGAGCCCGGATCGGCCGCAGGTGCGGTATTGCATGCCGGCATAACGTTCGGAAGCTGCTTCGTAGGCCATGAGTCTGTTCCGTCAGGACATCGGGGGAAGGGACGCGCGCCCGCCGCGCCCATGGCGCGACGGCGGCGAAGAAGTCATACGACGACTATGGTAGCGAAAGCGGCCGGATCATGCACGGCGGCACGGCGATGGACGCGACCGCGGCGCTCGCCTACACTGCGGCGTCTCGAATCACCGTTTCAGCGAGGTTGGTATGTCCCGGGTCATCTCGGTTGCACTGCTCGTCGGCGGCGTCGTGCTGCTGTATTTCGGCGGCCAGTCGTTCCATTCGATCAACGACAACGTGTCGCGCTTCTTCACCGGCTCGCCGGCGACGAAGACGATCCTGCTGATCGTCGGCGGCGCCGTCGCGTCGTTCGTCGGCCTGATCGGCCTCGCGATGCCGGGCGGCAAGCGCTGATCGAGACGCATCGCGACGCACATCCAGCCCGCGCCACGCGCGCGGGTCGCACCAAACGAAACGGGCGGCCAGGCCGCCCGTTGCTTCATTCGCCCGCGATGCGCCGCATTACGTGATCGCGGCCGCTTCGCCGGCTGCCCGGCGCCTAGAACTGCACTTCCGGCTTCGACGCCGAGCGCGTGCCGGGCAACGGCCGGTTGCTCGCGCCGTGATACGTGTACACGAGCGAGAACTTCACCTGGTCGGAACGGTTCTGCCCGGCCGAATGCAGCGTGTTGCTGTGGAAGAACACGACGTCGCCCGTCTGCAGCGACGGGCACGTGGCCGCGTCGATCATCCTGCGGTTTTCCGGCAGATCGCTGCGGAAGAACTTCGCGTCGTCGAACGCTTCCGGCCCGAATTCGGCCGTATGCGAACCCGGCACGAGCCACAACGCGCCGTTCTCGTTGGTTTCGGGCCCGAGCGCGAGCCACACCGACACCATGTCCGGACGCTCGAACGCCCAGTAGCGGAAATCGCGATGCCAGCCGGTCAGGCTGCCGTACGCCGGGTGCTTCGTCATCATGCAGTTGTGATGCGCGCGCGACAGCACCGGCTCTTCACCGAAATACTCACGCATCCATGCGCCGATTTCAGGCGCGATCGCGCGCTCGGCGAACGCCGGATCGCGCGAGTACGCATCGAGCAGCCGTCGCACCGTATGCCCGCCCGGCGCATGCTTCGACTCGGGCGCGCCCGGATAGCGCAGGTCGGCCTCGAACTCGATCGGCTCGGCGGCCTCCCGCAACTGGCGCTCCGCGATCTGCCTGAGCGCCGCGCACTGCGCTTCGCCGACGAGGCCGCGCGCGACGACGAAGCCGCGCTCGCGCAATTCCGCGACTTGCGCGCGGATCGATTCCGACTGCAATGGAGACGACATGGGATGCCAGACGTTTATTGTGTGAATGTGACGATTGTAAATCGGCGCCGGATACCGCGAACAGCGCCATTGTCGTGCGCAGGGGCATGCCAATCGCGGATTTGATCCAGCGCAAGGGAACTGTGCGGCGCGGCGCCTGCCTCAGCGACAGGCGGTAGGCGGCACACGCCTTGCGGCACAAGGGTTTATCGCGACTTTTGCCCGTCACGAATCCCCTGTAGCCTGACGCGGCCTGTCAATTCTGGCGGGCGCGGCGCGCAACGGGTTTCGATAAGATCCGTTGCGTCATCCGAGGCCGTTCATACCAGTGCGCTCTGCAGGGCGCCACCATACAAGCGAAGCATCGTTCACATGCCATTCCGTCTGACTTCCCGTTTCAACCGCGCTGCGAAGCGCGTCGTGCCGTCCGCTCCCGCCCGCTCGCTGCGCCATCACCGCGCACGGACGCAGGCGCTGGCCGAACGTACGCACGCGCACAGCCGGCTGGACGGCATCCGTGCGTGGTTCCACGCGTTTTTCTCGATGATGAGCGCGCAGGCATTCGCTCGCCGCGCCGGCCTGCGCTCGCTGCTGCAAAAACCGTCGTCGCTGCGCGCGCTCGCGCTGCGCCGCAAGCTCGGCCCGCAGCGCCGCATCAACCGCCCGCGCCGCCTCGCGGCCAGCAACGGCTGGTTCGGGTTCGGCGCGCGTTGAGCGTGTGCCCGGCGGGCGTTGTCCGCCCGATCGCCACCGTTGCCTCGGCGCTCGACCCATAAAAAAACCCCGGCCAGGCCGGGGTTTTTCATTTCAGGCGGACGACGCTTACGCGACGCGTGCCGTCGGCTCCACGCCGGCCGCTTCGGCCAGCACGAGCGCCTTGTCGGTCGCTTCCCACGAGAATTCCGGCTCTTCGCGGCCGAAGTGGCCGTAAGCCGCCGTCTTCTCGTAGATCGGGCGCAGCAGGTCGAGCATCTTGATGATGCCCTTCGGACGCAGGTCGAAATGCTCGCGCACGAGCTTCGTGATCACCGCATCCGACACGCGGCCCGTGCCGAACGTGTTGACCATCACCGAGGTCGGCTCGGCCACGCCGATCGCGTACGACACCTGGATCAGCGCGCGCGACGCGAGGCCGGCCGCGACGATGTTCTTCGCGACGTAACGGCCGGCATACGCAGCCGAGCGGTCGACCTTCGACGGATCCTTGCCCGAGAACGCGCCACCGCCGTGCGGTGCGGCACCGCCGTACGTGTCGACGATGATCTTGCGGCCGGTCAGGCCGCAATCGCCCTGCGGGCCGCCGATCACGAACCGGCCGGTCGGGTTCACGAGGAACTTGATGTCGCCCTTGATCAGGTCGGCCGGCAGCGTCGGCTTGATGATTTCCTCGATCACCGCTTCGCGCAGCGCGGGCAGCTCGATGTCCGGAGCATGCTGCGTCGACAGCACGACGGTGTCGATCGAATCGGGCTTGCCGTCGACGTAGCGGACGGTGACCTGCGACTTCGCGTCCGGACGCAGCCATTGCAGGCGACCGTCGCGGCGCAGGCTGGCCTGGCGCTCGACGAGGCGGTGCGACAGGTAGATCGGCAGCGGCATCAGTTCCGGCGTTTCGTCGCACGCATAGCCGAACATCAGGCCCTGGTCGCCCGCGCCTTGATCGAGGTTGTCGTCGTGTGCACGATCGACGCCCTGCGCGATGTCCGGCGACTGCTTGTCGTACGCGACGAGCACCGCGCAACCCTTGTAGTCGATGCCGTAGTCGGTGTTGTCGTAGCCGATGCGCTTGATCGTATCGCGCGCGATCTGGATGTAATCGATGTTGGCGGTCGTGGTGATTTCACCGGCCAGCACGACGAGACCCGTGTTGCACAGCGTTTCGGCCGCAACGCGGGAGTATTTGTCCTGCTCGAGGATGGCGTCGAGAATCGCGTCCGAGATTTGGTCCGCGACCTTGTCCGGATGGCCTTCGGAGACGGATTCGGACGTGAAGAGATAATCGTTTGCCACTTTTTCAGGCTCCTGTGTGGTTACGGTTGGTTTCACGTAGCCAGCTTCGTTGGGCCTGAAGCGGCGACGCTTTAGCGGATTACCAGGACCGGGCGGCGTGTGTCGCGCCAGCCGGCTTCGCCCCGCAAGTTGTCAGTTAACTCGGCGAAGCCCGTATTATAGCGGCTTTCATGAATTGTCACAGAGCGCCGCCCGTGCTGCATCTTCCGCTGTCTTACCACCCTGTTCGCAACGTGCCGGCCAGCCGGCCCTACGGAGATTCCGCATGCTAGGCCGCCTCGGCACGCACCTCGCCATCGGCTTGCTGAAGCTGCTCGCCCTGCTGCCATACGGTCTGACCGCACGGTTCGGCGATGGCCTCGGCTGGCTGCTGTATCAGATCCCCAGCCGGCGAAAGCGCATCGTACATACGAATCTGAAACTCTGCTTCCCCGACTGGAGCGACGCGCGGCGCGAGGAAGTGGCCGGCCAGCATTTCCGTCATGCGATCCGCAGCTACGTCGAGCGCAGCGTCCAGTGGTTCGGCTCGGAGAAGAAGCTCGCGAAATTGATCCAGGTCGACAGCGCGGTCGATCTCGACGATCCCGACCTGCCGCCGACGCTGTTCCTCGGCCTGCACTTCGTCGGCATCGAGGCCGGCTCGATCTGGCTGAACCGTTCGCTGCACCGCCGCTGCGGATCGCTTTACCAGCCGTTCTCGAACGCGGTGCTCGAGGAAGAAGCAAAGAAGGCGCGCGGACGCTTCGACGCCGAGATGGTCGGCCGCGCGGACAGCGCGCGCGTCGTGCTGCGCTGGCTGCGCGACCGCAAGCCGGTGATGCTCGGCGCCGACATGGACTACGGGCTGCGCAACTCGACGTTCGTCCCGTTCTTCGGCGTGCCGGCGTGCACGCTGACGGCCGTCGGCCGGCTCGCGAAGACGGGCCGCGCGCAGGTCGTGCCGTTCATCGGCGAGGTGCTGCCGAACTACAAGGGCTACCGTCTGAAGGTATTCAAGCCGTGGGATCACTACCCGACCGGCGACGACGATCTCGACGCGCGGCGGATGAACGCATTCCTCGAAGAACAGATTCCGCTGATGCCCGAGCAGTACTACTGGGTGCACAAGCGCTTCAAGACGCGCCCGCCTGGCGAGCCGAGCCTGTACTGACCCTGCCGCGAGACGTTCGCGGGTGCGCCGTCATGCGCGGGCCCGCGCCCTCGCCACCTTCTGCGCGCCCGCCACGCCCCCGTCAATCCGACCGCTCATCATTCGCACGACCAGTCGGCCGATCGGCAGATAGCGCCCCCCTTCCATCTCCATGACAGACGCGCAGCCCACCCGCGCAGGACGCCCCTGTCGGCTGCATGTATCATTTACGGCTGAGATCCGCACGACGAACGACGACGCCCGGCATGACGGCACGCCGCGTCCGTCGTGCCGACCGCCTCGTTCGCCATGGAATTCCGGACCCAGTGAAACTCTCGTTCACCAAGATGCACGGCGCGGGCAACGACTTCGTCGTGCTCGACGGCTATTCGCGCGCGCTGCCGCCGCTCTCCGACGCGCAGGTGCGCGCACTCGCCAACCGCCACTTCGGCATCGGCGCCGACCAGTTGCTGCTGGTCGAGAAGCCGACCGTCGACGGCGCGGATTTCAAGTACCGGATCTTCAATTGCGACGGCGGCGAGGTCGAACACTGCGGCAACGGCGCGCGCTGTTTCGTGAAGTTCGTCAGCGACCGCGGCCTGACCGACAAGCGCAGCGTGCGCGTGCAGGTCATGAAGGGCCTGATCACGCTGACGCTGCAGGACAACGGCGAAGTCGTCGTCGACATGGGCGCGCCCGTGTTCGCGCCGGCGCAGGTGCCGTTCGACGCGTCGGGGCTCGACGGCCGCACGCAGGGCCACGACACGCTGTGGCCGCTCGACGTCGGCGGCGCCACGCGCTGGATCTCGACGGTATCGATGGGCAACCCGCACGCGGTGCAAATCGTCGACGATGTCGAAGCGTATCCGGTGCTGGAAGAAGGCCCGCTGATCGAGCGCCATGCGCGCTTCCCGCAGCGCGTGAACGCCGGCTTCATGCAGATCGTGTCGCGCCGCGAGGTGAAGCTCCGCGTATACGAACGCGGCGCGGGCGAGACGCTCGCGTGCGGCACCGGCGCGTGCGCGGCGGTCGCGGCCGGCATCCGGCGCGGCCTGCTCGATTCGCCCGTGACCGTGCACACCCACGGCGGTACGCTGACGATCGGCTGGGACGGCGCGCGCGACGAAGCCGCCGCGCTGATGATGGCCGGCCCCGCCACGACCGTGTTCGAAGGCGAGATCGACCTGAACGCCTGACCCTGCAACGTCCTTGATAACTGAACGCGCCAGCCACATGAACGATCGCGAAGTCGCCGACTACCTGCTCGCCAATCCCGAATTCTTCGCGCAGCACGCCGAGCTGCTCGCGACGATCCGTCTCGCGAACCCGCACGGCAAGGCCGCGATCTCGCTGCAGGAGCGGCAGATGGAGATGCTGCGCGACAAGAACAAGCATCTCGAGCGCCGGCTCGCCGAACTCGTGCGCTACGGCCACGAGAACGACAGCCTGTCCGCGAAGTTCAGCCGCTGGACCGCGCGCGTGATCGCGGAGCGCGATCCGTACGCGCTGCCGCGCACGATCGCCGACGGCATCGCCGACGTGTTCGACGTGCCGCAGACGGCGCTGCGCGTGTGGGACGTCGCCGACACCTACGCGCAAGCCGATTTCGCGCGCCAGGTCGGCGAGGAAGTGCGCCTGTTCGCGAATGGCCTGTCGACGCCGTACTGCGGCGCGAATACGGGCTTCGAGGCCGCGCAGTGGCTCGCACCCGCGCTCGCCGCCCCGGCCGCGAGCGCGGCGGAAGGCGCCGAAGCCGCGCCGGCCGGCGACGGTGCGGCCGCGTCGGTCGCGCTGCTCGCGCTGCGCGCGCCGCTCGCCGGCAACGACGCGCCCGCGTTCGGCCTGCTCGTGCTCGGCTCGCCCGATCCGCGCCGCTTCCACGACGGGATGGCCACCGATTTCCTCGCCCAGATCGCGACGCTCGCGAGCGCCGCGCTCACGCGCCTGCTGCCGCACTGATCCGCCGCACGCGATGACCGACGATCCGATCGCCGCCTACCTGTCGAACCTGAAGCACGTCAGGCAGCTGTCGGAACACACGCTGCGCGCGTACACGCACGAACTCGACGAACTGAAGAAGCTCGCGGCCGGCCGGCCGCTCGAAGCATTGACCGCCGCCGACATGCGCGGCGCGGTCGTGCGCGGGCACGCGGCCGGGCTGTCCGCGCGCTCGATCTCGCACCGGCTTTCCGCGTGGCGTGCGTTCTATCGCTGGTTCGCGCAGCGCATCGAGATGCCCGCGAACCCCGTCGCCGGGGTACGCGCGCCCAAACGCGAGAAATCGCTGCCCAAAGCGCTGTCGGTCGACGATGCGGTCACGCTCATGGATACGCCGCTGCCCGACACGACCGAAGGCATCCGCGACCACGCGATCCTCGAGCTGTTCTATTCGTCGGGGCTGCGCCTCGCCGAGTTGGTCGGGCTCGACGTCAGGTACACGCAGGCCGACGGCTATCGCTCGGCCGGCTGGCTCGATCTCGCCGAAGCCGAGGTCACCGTGCGCGGCAAGGGCAACAAGGAGCGCAAGGTGCCGGTCGGCCGCAAGGCGATCGACGCGCTGAACGCGTGGCTCGCGGTGCGCGGCGAATTCGTGAAGCACGATCCGCATCCGCTGTTCGTGTCGGTGCGCGGCAACCGGATGTCGCCGGGCGTCGTGCGCGAGCGCGTGAAGCGCGCGGCGCTGGCCGCCGGCATCCCCGCCAACGTCCACCCGCACGTGCTGCGCCACTCGTTCGCGACGCATGTGCTGCAGTCGAGCGGCGACCTGCGTGCGGTGCAGGAACTGCTCGGCCACGCGAGCGTCGCCGCGACGCAGATCTATACGTCGCTCGACTTCCAGCATCTCGCGAAGATTTACGACAGCGCGCATCCGCGCGCGAAGAAGCGCGACTGACGCGCGTCCCGTGTTACCCGCCGTGCGCGGCGGCCGGCACCGGCCGGCGTCGCGCGCAGCCCATTTCGATCTCATCATGCAAACCGTCACCCTCAAGCCGTCCAAGGAAAAATCGCTGCTGCGCCGCCATCCGTGGATCTACGCCAATGCGATCGACCGCGTCGACGGCAAGCCCGCGCCCGGCGCGACCGTACTGGTGCGCGCCCATGACGGCCGCTTCCTTGCGCGCGGCGCGTACAGCCCGCAGTCGCAGATCCGCGTGCGGGTATGGAGCTTCGACGAGCACGAGCCGATCGATCACGCGTTCTTCAAGCGCCGCGTGCAGCGCGCGGTCGCGCACCGCACGACGATGGTGTCGGGCACGGGCGCGGTGCGGCTCGTGTTCGGCGAAGCCGACGGGCTGCCGGGGCTGATCGTCGACTACTACGTCGCGGACACCGCCGAAGCCGGCGCGGCGCCGCGCGGCCAGCTCGTCTGCCAGTTCATGGCCGCGGGCGTCGAAGCATGGAAGGACGCGATCGTCGCGGCGCTCACCGGCGCGACCGGCTGCCCGAACGTGTACGAGCGCTCGGACGTGTCGATCCGCGACAAGGAAGGGCTCGAACAGACGACCGGCGTGCTGGCCGGCGATGCGCCGCCCGCGACGCTGATCGCGAACGAAAACGGCGTGCGCTATCACGTCGACGTGCCGAACGGCCACAAGACGGGCTTCTACGTCGATCAGCGCGACAACCGCGCGCTCGTCGCGCAGTACGCGGCCGACCGCGACGTGCTCAACTGCTTCTGCTACACGGGCGGCTTCTCGCTCGCGGCGCTCAAGGGCGGGGCGAAACGCGTCGTGTCCATCGATTCGTCGGGCGATGCGCTCGCGCTCGCGCAGCAGAACGTCGTCGCCAACGGCTTCGACGCCGAACGCGCGACCTGGCTCGACGCGGACGCGTTCAAGACGCTGCGCCGCCTCGTCGACGAAGGCGAGCGTTTCGACCTGATCGTGCTCGATCCGCCGAAGTTCGCGCCGACCCGCGACAGCGTCGATCGCGCGGCGCGCGCGTACAAGGACATCAACCTGAGCGGCTTCAGGCTGCTGCGCCCGGGCGGCCTGCTGTTCACGTACTCGTGCTCGGGCGCGATCGACATGGACCTGTTCCAGAAGATCGTCGCGGGCGCGGCCGCCGACGCGAAGGTCGACGCGCGCATCCTGAAGCGGCTCGGCGCGGGCGTCGATCATCCGCTGCTCGCCGCGTTCCCGGAAGGCGAATATCTGAAGGGCCTGCTGTTGCAAATCGTCTGATCGCCCCGATCTTGGCGGACACTCCGGTCCGCCGGCCCCGCCTGTCGGGCCCGCGCTTTCGTCTGTCGTCCGGACGACGGGCGGGGACTTGACAGGTATGTTTCAATGGATGGTTGTGCGCCCCGGCTCGCAGCGCGAGGGCGCGACGCACATCCTGGTTTTGACCCCGATTCACGAACCACAGGCGACCGACATGGCCACTCCCGTCACCATCCTTACCGGCTTCCTCGGCAGCGGCAAGACGACGCTGCTCAAGCGCATCCTGAACGAACAGCACGGCATGAAGATCGCCGTGATCGAGAACGAGTTCGGCGAAGAGAACATCGACAACGAAATCCTCGTGCAGGATTCGAACGAGCAGATCATCCAGATGAGCAACGGCTGCATCTGCTGCACGATCCGCGGCGACCTCGCCCGCGCGCTCGGCGATCTGGCCGCGAAGAAGCGCGAAGGCAAGCTCGATTTCGACCGCATCGTGATCGAGACGACCGGCCTCGCGAACCCGGGCCCCGTCGCCCAGACGTTCTTCATCGACAGCGAAATCGCCGACGATTTCCTGCTCGACGCGGTCATCACGCTGGTCGACGCGAAGCACGCGAACGCGCAGCTCGACGAGCACGAGGTGGTGCAGCGCCAGGTCGGTTTCGCCGACCGCCTGTTCATCACGAAGTCCGACCTCGTCGACGACCAGACCGTCGCGGGCCTCAAGCACCGACTGATGCACATGAACCCGAAGGCCGCGATCAAGGTCGTGAATTTCGGCGAAGCGGACATCAAGGAAATCTTCGACCTGCGCGGCTTCAACCTGAACGCGAAGCTCGAGATCGATCCCGATTTCCTCGCCGAGGACGATCACGCGCACGATCACCACGATCATGACCATGGTCACGATCACGCGAATTGCGATCACGATCACGGCCAATGCGCGCACGATCACGGCCACCATCACCACCACCACCACGCGCACCACGACGACAAGATCAAGTCGTTCGTGTACCGCAACGACCGTCCGTTCGACCCGAACAAGCTGGAAGACTTCCTCGGCGGCATCCTCCAGATCTACGGCGAGCGGATGCTGCGCTACAAGGGCGTGCTGTACATGAAGGGTGTGGACCGCAAGGTCGTGTTCCAGGGCGTGCACCAGATGATGGGCAGCGACCTCGCGGCGAAGTGGCTGCCGGTCGAGAAGAAGACCAACAAGATGGTGTTCATCGGCGTCGACCTGCCGCAGGACCTGATCACCGACGGCCTCGACGCCTGCCTCGCCTGACCCGCGCGGGCGCCCGCCGCGCCCCGCTGCGCGGCCGCCAGCCCAGGCGGCCGCGGCCGCCCCGGGGCGCCTTTTTCGGGCAGGGTTTCGCCGTCATCGCTTTTTCGCGATTTGCGCGTTATATTTTCTAGATATTGGCGCAGCCGACGGGGATCGACCCGATACGGCGCCCGCTTGCGATTCAGTTACAATACGTGCCCGCTGGAGTACGGCAACAAACAGGCCCGGTTCTTGCTGAACCAGTTTTCCGGGCATCGCAACCGCGCCGGATCGCCAATCCGCCTCCCGGCCGCGGCCGATGCGATGTGCCGCGCAGCACACCGGTTCGCAGCGCGCACAACTCCGCGCCAGGCCTATCCTGGTATTTGAGAACCGGTTTCCAGAGGCTTTCGGCCCCGCGGCGGCAAATCGCAAATGAATGCAAACGCGGTTGCGGGTAATCCCAAAGTGCAGGCAATATCTCTCGATTTGCCGCACATTGAAGAAGCAAGCAGATGACGAAGAAACTCTTGACCGAAGCCGAAATCCTGAAGATGAGCGACAAGGATTACATGAATGAGGATCAGCTCGCCTTCTTCAAAAATCGGCTCGAACAGTTGCAGGCGGACATCCTCAAGAATGCAGGCCAGACGACCGAGAACCTGCGCGAGACGGTGATCGTCCCCGATCCCGCCGACCGCGCGACGATCGAGGAAGAGCACGCGCTCGAGCTGCGTACGCGCGATCGCGAACGCAAGCTCCTCAAGAAGGTTCAGCAGTCGCTCGCCCGCATCGATTCCGGCGATTACGGCTGGTGCGAGGAAACCGGCGAGCCGATCGGCATTCCGCGCTTGCTCGCACGTCCGACCGCCACGCTGTCGCTCGAGGCGCAGGAGCGCCGCGAGCTGCGCCAGAAGCTGTTCGGCGACTGATCGGGCGGCGTTCCGCTCAAACACGCTGCTTCCCGAAAGCGCGCGGCCTGCCGCGCGCTTTTTGTTTTTCCGGCGCCGGTTCCCGGCCGCCGGCCGATTTGCCATCCCCTCTTGATATCCCGGCGCCCGCCCTAAAATGAAACGGACGCGCGCCGGGCCGCTCCCCGGCGCACTGCGGATTCACGCGGCGGCGCATCGCGCCGCCCGACTCTTCCCCGTTTTTCTCAAGGAACGCAGATGGAGCAATTTCACGGCACGACCATCGTTTCAGTCCGGCGCGGCGACCAGGTCGCGCTCGGCGGCGACGGCCAGGTAACCCTCGGCAACATCGTCATGAAGGGTGGCGCGCGGAAAGTGCGGCGGATCTACAACAACCAGGTACTGGTCGGATTCGCGGGCGGCACCGCCGATGCGTTCTCGCTGCTCGACCGCTTCGAGGCGAAGCTCGAGAAGCACCAGGGCAACCTGACCCGCGCGGCCGTCGAGCTCGCGAAGGACTGGCGCACCGACCGGATGCTGCGCCGCCTCGAGGCGATGCTGATCACGGCCGATGCGACCACCACGCTCGTGATCACCGGCAACGGCGACGTGCTCGACCCGGAAGGCGGGATCTGCGCGATCGGCTCGGGCGGGGCGTATGCGCAGGCCGCGGCCCGCGCGCTCGTCGAGAACACCGATCTGTCCCCGCGCGAGATCGTCGAGAAGTCGCTCGGGATCGCCGGCGACATGTGCATCTACACGAACCACAACCGCATCATCGAAACGATCGAGTAAGGACCGCCCCATGAGCACCATGACCCCTGCCGAGATCGTCTCGGAACTCGACAAGCACATCATCGGCCAGGCGAAGGCGAAGAAGGCCGTCGCCGTCGCGCTGCGCAACCGCTGGCGCCGCCAGCAGGTCGCCGAGCCGCTGCGCCAGGAAATCACGCCGAAGAACATCCTGATGATCGGGCCGACGGGCGTCGGCAAGACCGAAATCGCGCGCCGCCTCGCGAAGCTCGCCGACGCGCCGTTCATCAAGATCGAAGCGACCAAGTTCACCGAAGTCGGCTACGTCGGCCGCGACGTCGACAGCATCGTGCGCGACCTGATCGAGATATCGGTCAAGCAGACGCGCGAATCCGAAATGCGCAAGGTCCGCAGCAAGGCGACCGACCAGGCCGAAGACCGCATCCTCGACATCCTGCTGCCGCAACCGCGCGCGGTGGGCTTCGGCGGCAATGCCGAGCACGCGAACGACGACAACAACGCGACCCGTCAGACCTTCCGCAAGCGCCTGCGCGAAGGCCAGCTCGACGACAAGGAAGTCGAGCTCGACCTCGAGCAGCCGTCGGTCGGCATGGACATCATGGCGCCGCCCGGGATGGAAGAGATGACCGAGCAGATCCGCTCGATGTTCTCGAACCTCGGCAGCGGCAAGAAGCAGCGCCGCAAGGTGAAGATCAAGGAAGCGCTGAAGCTGCTGACCGACGAGGAAGCGGCGAAGATGCTCAACGAAGAGGAAGTGAAGACGAAGGCCGTGCAGAACGTCGAGCAGAACGGCATCGTGTTCCTCGACGAGATCGACAAGATCACGTCGCGCAACAACGAAGGCAGCGGCGGCGAAGTGTCGCGCCAGGGCGTGCAGCGCGACCTGCTGCCGCTCGTCGAAGGCACGACGGTCAACACGAAGTACGGGATGGTGAAGACCGATCACATCCTGTTCATCGCGAGCGGCGCGTTCCACCTCGCGAAGCCGAGCGACCTGATTCCCGAGCTGCAAGGCCGCTTCCCGATCCGCGTCGAGCTCGATTCGCTGTCGGTCGAAGATTTCGAGGCGATCCTCGATGCGACCGACGCGAGCCTCGTCAAGCAGTACCAGGCGCTGCTCGCGACCGAGGACGTGCAGCTCGAATTCGCCGACGACGGCATCCGGCGCCTCGCCGAGATCGCGTTCGCGGTCAACGAGAAAACCGAGAACATCGGCGCGCGCCGGCTGTACACGGTGATCGAGAAGCTGCTCGAGGAAGTGTCGTTCTCGGCCGGCAACCACGCCGGCGAGCGCGTGACGATCGACGCGAAGTATGTCGACCGCGCGCTCGGCGAAGTGGCGCAGGACGAAGACCTGTCGCGCTATGTGCTGTAACGCGCGCGGCGCCGGATGAAAAACGGGCGGCCCCTTTCGCCGGGGGCCGCCCGTTTTCGTTGCTGCGCCGCTTACTGCCGAACCGGCTTCTTCGCGAGCTTGCGCTGCAGCGTGCGGCGGTGCATGTTCAACGCACGCGCGGTCGCCGAAATGTTGTTGTTGTTCTCGGCCAGCACGCGCTGGATGTGCTCCCATTCAAGCCGGTCCACCGACAGCACGACCGGATTCTCGAGCGCCTCGTCGGCCTGCACTTCGGTCGCGTTGGTCTGCAGCGCGGCCAGGATCGACTCGACGTTCGCCGGCTTCGCGAGGTAGTTGTCCGCGCCCTCCTTCACGGCCTGCACGGCGGTCGCGATGCTCGCGTAGCCGGTCAGCACCAGAATCCGCGCATCGGGCTGCAGGTCGCACAACGGCGCGATCAGGCTCAGCCCCGAATCCTCGCCGAGATGCAGGTCGACGGTGATGAACTGGAACTTGCCGCCCGCGGCGAGCCGCAGCGCCGCTTCCTTGTCGTGCGCCTGCTGGACCGCGTAACCGCGGCGCTCGAGGCCGCGCGCGAGCGTGCCCGCGAACACCTCGTTGTCGTCGATCACCAGGAAATTGTTCTCGCTCATGTGGTTTCTCCGTCTACGTGTTGGTTGAGGCCGCCGGCAGCGCGACCCGCACGACCGGCAGGCGCAGCACGGCCCGCGTGCCGCGCCCTGCCGGAGCGCCGGCCGGGCGGCTGTCCGGCGTGCCGGCCGGCCGTTCGGCGGCATGTGCGCCCGTGCGCGAACCCGCGCGTTGTCCCGATGCGGCCGCTGCGTGGCCATTCGCCGCACCGCCGGCCCGGCCGTTGCCGCCCGCCGTGCGCGGCGCGACGTCGGACAGTTCGATCTCGCCGCCCAGCCGCGCGGCCGCGCTGAACGCCAGATACAGGCCGACGCCGTGCCCGCCCTGCGTGCTGTCGACCGGCATCGCGCCGAGCGATTCGCGCAGCGCGGCCGGAATGCCGGGCCCGTCGTCGCATACCTCGAATTCGATTTCGTCGGCCGTGCCGCCATGCGCGACCTTCGCGGCGAGCGTCACGCGCTGCGGGCTCGCGCGCGCGGCGTTGTCGAGCAGGATCGTCAGGATCTGGCCGGCCGCGACCGTATCGTCGAGCGCGACGCCGGCCGGGCGCGCGCCGAGCAGCTCGAACTGTACGTGCGGATGCCGCAGGCGCCAGTGCTCGACGAACGTGTCGAGCCAGTCGTCCACCGGCTGGCGGCTCGCCGGCGCGCTCGCGCGGCTGCGCAGGCGCGCGAGCGCCGACGTGCACAGCGACATCTGTTCCTCGAGCACCTTCAGGTCGGCCTCGTAACGTGCGAGCCCCGGATCGGCGCGCGCCGCGTCGCGCAACTCCTCGGCGAGCATCGCGATCGTCGACAGCGGCGTGCCCATTTCATGCGCGACGGTGGCGGCCTGCACGCCGAGCGCGACGGCCCGCTCGTCGCGCAGCAGATGCTGCTGCGCCTCGCCGAGCGCCGCGTCGCGCTGGCGCAGCGCGTTCGACATGCGCGCGACGAACCACGCGATCAGCCCGACGCTGACCATGAAGTTCGCCCACATGCCGGTACGGTAGTAATCGAACAGGTTCGCCGGGTTGTCCATGTTGAGCGGCACCGAGTCGAAGCCGAGCGCCGCGTAGCAGGCGACCGCAAACGCCGCGAGCCAGATCATCAGGTGCCACGGCAGCACCGCCGCCGCGATCGCGAGCGACGGCAGGTACAGCGACACGAACGGGTTGGTCGTCCCGCCCGACAGGAACAGCAGCGCGGACAGCGCGCCGAGGTCGACCCACAGCTGGCCGAGCAGCTCGAAATTGGTCTCGGGCCGCGCACGCAGCACGCGTACCCAGGTCAGCGCGTTGAAAACGATCTCGAGCGCGATGACCATCAGCATCGCCGGCAACGGCAGGTGCACGCCGAAATAGGTCTGCACGACGCCGATCGTCACGAGCTGGCCGATGATCGCGAGATTGCGGAGCCAGAACAGGTGACTGAGGTTGACGCGGCCGGTGGTGGTGATTCGTTGCATCCGGGCAGTTTACCCGTTTAGCGCCCGGCGCCTCCAGCGGGGCCGGATCCGTGCACACGAACGACCCACGCGCGTGCATGGCGCAACACCGTCAACCGGCCGCGCCGCCCATGCGCTGCGCGATCTCGTCGGCCAGGCACTCGGGGCATCGGCACCGCGCGCCGGCCGCGGGCGGCGTACCGCCGGGCGGCACCGGCATCGACGCGCACCAGCAGTCGAACGGCTGCGTGCCGGCACCGCAGTCGAAGCCGCGCCCGCAGTGCGGGCAACGCGCGCGGCGCGGAGCCGAACGGGCGTCGGCGGCGGAATCGGTCATGGCGCAATCGCGGAAACGGGCGGGACATCGCCCCACGCGACAAGCATAGCGCGGCGCAGGGATTTTGCACGCCGGCCACACGGCCGAGGTGCGGCACAAACACGCGCGCGCCCGCCCGTCGGCGGCACCCGCACGGTGCCGCCCGAATCGCGCCGCGCCATAGCCGGCGGGCCGCCGCGTGCGATGCCGCGTCGCGCCGACCGTGTTCCGCCCGGCCCAAAAACCCGATGCTGCGCTGCGCCACTCCTGTACAATTCGGCCTGTTTCAACCGTTCCCAGCCAGAGCCGCCGCCATGTCCGAGCCCATCGACCTCTCGCAGATCGCCCCCACGCTGAAAGCAGAAATCCTCGCGGAGGCGCTGCCGTACATCCGCCGTTACCACGGCAAGACCGTGGTCATCAAATACGGCGGCAACGCGATGACGGAAGAGCGGCTCAAGCAGGGCTTCGCGCGCGACGTGATCCTGCTGAAACTGGTCGGCATCAACCCGGTGATCGTCCACGGCGGCGGTCCGCAGATCGATCACGCGCTGAAGAAGATCGGCAAGGCCGGCACCTTCATCCAGGGCATGCGCGTCACCGACGAAGAGACGATGGAAGTCGTCGAATGGGTGCTGGGCGGCGAAGTGCAGCAGGACATCGTGATGCTGATCAACCACTTCGGCGGCCACGCGGTGGGCCTGACGGGCAAGGACGGCGGCCTGATCCACGCGCGCAAGCTGCTGATGCCGGACCGCGACAACCCGGGCCAGTACATCGACATCGGCCAGGTCGGCGAAGTCGAGGCGATCAACCCGGCGGTCGTGAAGGCGCTGCAGGACGACGCGTTCATCCCGGTAATCTCGCCGATCGGCTTCGGTGAAGACGGCCTGTCGTACAACATCAACGCGGATCTGGTCGCGGGCAAGCTCGCCACGGTACTGAACGCCGAGAAGCTGCTGATGATGACCAACATCCCCGGCGTGATGGACAAGGACGGCAACCTGCTGACCGACCTGTCCGCCCGCGAGATCGACGCGCTGTTCGAGGACGGCACGATCTCGGGCGGCATGCTGCCGAAGATCTCGTCGGCGCTCGACGCCGCGAAGAGCGGCGTGAAGTCGGTGCACATCGTCGACGGCCGGATCGAGCATTCGGTGCTGCTGGAAATCCTGACCGAGCAGCCGTTCGGCACGATGATCCGCTCGCATTGAGCGCGCGCCGCAAACCCTCCAGCCCCGACCTGCCGGCGTCGCTGCGACGCCGGCGCATCTCCCGCAGCCGGCCGCGCGCCGGCTCGCCCGTCTGGCTGTTCGATCTCGACAACACGCTGCACCACGCATCGCACGCGATCTTTCCGGAGATCAACCGCGCGATGACGCAATACATCATCGACACGCTGCAGGTCGAGCGCGCCGAAGCCGACCGCCTGCGCACCGGCTACACGCAGCGCTACGGCGCCGCACTCCTCGGCCTCACGCGCCATCACCCGATCGATCCGCACGACTTCCTGCGCGTGGTCCACACGTTCGCCGATCTTCCCGCGATGGTGCGCGCCGAGCGCGGCCTCGCGCACATCATCGCCGCGCTGCCGGGCCGCAAGTTCGTGCTGACCAATGCGCCCGAGAACTATGCGCGCGCGGTTCTGCGCGAATTACGCATCGAGCGGCTGTTCGAACGCGTGATCGCGATCGAGCACATGCGCGACCGCCGCACGTGGCGCGCGAAGCCCGATCACACGATGCTGCGCCGTACGCTGCGCGCCGTGCATGCCCGTGCGTCCGATGCGATCCTCGTCGAGGATACGCTCGGCCACCTGAAGCGCTACAAGCGCCTCGGCATCGGCACGGTGTGGATCACCGGCCACCTGCCCGGCCACCTGCCAGGCACCGGACGCCCACTTTATGTCGACCAGCGCATTCGTTCGTTAAAATCGCTGCGACTGGGCACACGATCGGGGCGACAAAAATGCAGCCGACTTACCCGCAGGACCAAGCCGTAACCGAAGGCCAGACCACACCTGCTCGCCCGCGCCCGAAGCCGGGCGAGCGCCGCGTGATGATCCTGCAGACCCTCGCGACGATGCTCGAGGCCCCGAAACCCGAGAAAATCACGACGGCCGCGCTCGCGGCCCGGCTCGACGTGTCGGAAGCCGCGCTGTACCGGCACTTCACCAGCAAGGCGAAGATGTACGAAGGGCTGATCGAGTTCATCGAGCAGGCGCTGTTCGGGCTCGTCAACCAGATCGTCGCGAAGGAGCCGAACGGCGTGCTGCAGGCCCGCACGATCGCGCTGACGATGCTCAATTTCGCCGCGAAGAACCCGGGCATGACGCGCGTGCTGACCGGCGAGGCGCTGGTCGGCGAGGACGAGCGGCTGACCGAGCGCGTGAACCAATTGCTCGACCGGATCGAGGCAACCGTCAAGCAGTGCCTGCGGGTCGCGCGCACCGAGGCGAATGCGCCGCAGGACGGCGCGACGGCGTTCGTGCTGCCTGCCGACTACGATCCCGGCGCCCGCGCGAGCCTGCTCGTCAGCTATGTGATCGGCCGGTGGCACCGCTTCGCGAAAGGCGGGTTCCAGAAGCCGCCGGGCGAGCAGGCCGATGCGCATTTGCGGCTGATCCTGCAGTGATGCGCGGCGCGCACGCGCAAATCGACGCACGATCCGGCTCATCCGCGTAACGGCCGCCCACCACCGAATCACGCGCCATTTCCGGTTTGAGTGGCCCGGTGCAGGCCACGCCCATCCACGCGCACTTTGCCCGGGCATCGTCTGCCCTTGTGACGATCGACACGGCAAACGAACGAACCGATGCAGCCACACACATGAACGGGCCCCACTCATGATCAGGATGCCTTTTCATTAACATGCACCTGTGGTACCCGCTCACGGTCACATTTCGTCAGCATCCGCCGCCACTCGCTCGGGCGTTCGCAACGCCCCTCTCAGCGCCACAGCATCCCCCTCCGCTCCGACTGCATCCGCGCTCAGCGACGATGAGCACCGAGTTCGTATGCCTGACGTTTTTTAAAAGAAATTAGTACTTGAACTAGTAAAAACCCAATCACATTAGTAATCATCCCATTCCTTCAAATCCCTTAGAAATCGACAATATCGCCTGTTTCCTGCCGCCGCTTCAGTTCGTTTCGGCGACGTCGACAGACAGCGTTCAGGAAACGTCAGTGCGTCGTCATTCGACGCAGGACTCCTTACTAACGGGTACTTTCATGTCCAAAAAAGCACTTCCCATTCTGATGGCGACAGCAGGTCTCCTGGCCGTTGCTTCGTCGGCCCAAGCAGCCGACGGCACGATCACGATCACCGGCGAAATCACCGCCCAGACCTGCAACATTTCGGGCGACGGCGGCGGCAAGGACTTCACCGTCACGCTGCCCAACGTGTCGACGTCGGCGCTGAGCGCGCCTGGCTCGACGGCCGGCCGCAAACCGTTCCGCATCGCCCTGTCGAACTGCTCGCCGAACCCGGGCAACGCATCGGTGTACTTCGAGCCGGGCACGACCGTCAACGCGCAGACGGGTCAACTGTTCAACGCAACGGGTGACGCGAAGAACGTCGAGGTCGGCCTGCTGAACAAGGACGGCTCGAACATCAAGCTCGGCGCGGCCCAGGCTCAGCAGAACTCGCAGGTCGTTCCGATCTCGGGCGGCGCGGCAACGCTCGATTACTACGCGCAGTACGTCGCAACCGGCGGTTCTGCCTCGGCCGGCACGGTCGGCACGTCGGTCATGTATTCGGTCTCGTACCAGTAATCCGGTGTCGCGATCGGCGGCCCGGGCCCGCGAAGTCATGGCGGCGCACGGGCCGCCTCCGGCCGACGGTATGTGATCTGTCTATCTACAAGGAGAAATCGGCGATGGGGATGTCTATCAACTGGCGCTCGAGCGTGGGCGCCGCGGCGCTGGTCGCGTCGCTGTCCGGCATGGGCGCGGCGGACGCGAGCGTGGTCATCAGCGGGACGCGCGTGATCTATCCGGAAAAGGAGCGCGAAGTCACGGTCAAGTTGACCAACAATGGCGACCGGCCGTCACTCGTGCAGGCCTGGGTGGACGACGGCAACGCAAACGCGCTGCCTGACGATTCGAAGGTGCCGTTCACGCTGACGCCGCCTTTGTTCCGCCTCGATCCGAACAAAGGCCAGAGCCTGAGGCTGATCTATACGAAGGAGCCGCTCGCGCAGGACAAGGAAACGCTCTACTGGCTCAACGTCCTCGACGTTCCGCCGCAGGCCACCGACGATCCGGACGCCCCCAACCTGCTGCAGCTCGCGTTCCGTTCGCGCATCAAGCTGTTCTTCCGTCCTGCCGCGCTGCGAGGCGTGGCTGACGAGTCCGCGGAGAAGGTGACCTGGAACTTCGCACCGAAGGTCGACGGTGGTTATGCATTGCAGGCGAAGAACCCGACGCCTTTCCACGTGACGTTCACCAAGCTGACCGTCAAGTCCGGCGGCGCAACGTGGAACAACGACAAGGGCGGCATGGTCAAGCCCGGCGCCACCGAACAGTTCGACGTCGGCAACGTGCCGTCGCTGCCGGGCGGACCAATCGAGGTCGACTACACGTTCCTCAACGACTACGGCGGCGGCGTCGAAGGCAGCTACGCGCCAAGAAAAGCGCACTGACGCCACTCCCCCTCCCTGATTCAACTCTCGCTGGCCCGCCGACGCGGCAATCGCATCGGCGCAGGCAATCCGTCGTTCGCATCATGAAGATGCGGCATTAATACATCTGATTCATGCGAACAATTTATCAACGCCGAACCCTCGAGGCACCGGCGCGCTTCCCGCTCAAGCCGGGATATCTGCTCGTCATGGCGGCGCTCGGCAACTGGGCAGCCGACACGCTCGCCGCACCGGCGGACGGTTTCGACGTCGCGCAGGTTCAGTTCAACGACACGCTGATGATGAAGCCGCGCGGTCAGCGACTCGACCTCGATCGTTTCTCGAAAGGCAATCCGGTTCCGGCGGGCGACTATCTGGTCGATCTCTACGTCAACGGCACGTGGAACGGCCGTTCGACGGTACGCTTCAGCGCGGCCCAGGGCGCGGACACCGCGACGCCATGCTTCGATCGCGCGCTCGTGACCCGGCTGGGCCTCGACGATCAGGCGCTGACCGACACCGGACGCGCCGAACTGGCCCGCGTGTTGGCAGGAGCATGCACGGACGTCGACAAGCTGGTCGCCGACGCGACGGTCGAATTCGACATGTCGGAACTGCGCCTGAACGTGAGCGTCCCGCAAGCGGCGCTGCTGCGCAATCCGCGCGGCTACGTGAGCCCGGAACTGTGGGACGACGGCGTACCGAGCGCGACGCTCAAGTACAACGCGAACGCGTACCGCAACGCGTCGTCAGGTTACGCAAGCACGCAGGCGTACGTGGGGCTGAATGCGGGTGTGAACGTCGGGAACTGGCATTTCCGGCACAACGGCTCCTATGCGTCGCAATCGCAGGGCGAGAACCGCTATCAAGCGCTGAACACGTACGTTCAACGCGACCTGCCCGCCTGGCGCAGCCAGTTGAAGATCGGTGAGACGTACACCGACGGCACGCTGTTCAACAGCGTGGGCATGCGCGGCGTCACGCTCGAGACCGACGATCGCATGCTGCCCGATTCGATGCGCGGCTATGCGCCGATGATTCGCGGCGTCGCAACCAGCAACGCGCACGTCACGGTTGCGCAGAACGGCGCCGTGCTGTACGAAACGAACGTCGCGCCGGGGCCGTTCGAAATCAACGATCTGTACGCAACGGGTTACGGCGGCAACCTGCTCGTCACCGTCACCGAGGCCGACGGCAAAAAGCACAGCTTCACCGTGCCGTATGCGGCCGTCGCGCAGTCGCTGCGCCCTGGCGTCTCCCGCTTCGGCGTCGCGCTCGGACAGTTGCGCGAGCCGCAGTTCGATCGTCATCCGAACTTTGCTCAGGCTACGTATCAGCGCGGCATCAGCAACCTGATGACGGGTTACGTCGGCGCGATCGTCGCGGAAAACTATCTGGCCGGGCTGGTCGGCGCGGCGTTCAACACGCCGCTCGGCGCGCTCGCCGTCGACGTCACGCACGCCAGCGCCCGCATCCCGGGCGTGTCGGCGACGAGCGGGCAGAGCGTGCGCGTGAGCTACAGCAAGTCCGTGGAGGCGACCGGCACGAACATCGCGGTCGCCGCGTATCGCTACTCGTCCCGCGGCTACTGGGAGCTGCGCGACGCGATGTACGCCCGCGAGCGGGCGGCTGCCGGCGCGAATCCGAACGACGCGTACCGGCAACGCAACCAGGTTCAGCTGACGTTGAACCAGACGCTCGGTGAAGGGCGCGGCAGCCTGTTCGCGGTGGGCTCGACGTCCAGTTACTGGAATCGCAAGGGCACGACGACGCAGTTCCAGGTCGGCTACAACAACAGCCTGCGGATCGGCGGCCTCAACCTGAGCTACAACCTGTCCGTTTCGCGGCAGCGCGACGGCTACACGGGCCGCCTGAACAACCAGATGTACGCAAACGTGACCATTCCACTCGGCCGGCGGTCGTACGCGCCGACACTGTCCGCGAGCGTCGCGCACGACAGCCACGGCGGTGCGACCGGGCAAATGTCGCTCACCGGTTCTGTCGGGAAGTCCAATGCCTTCTCGTATGGGGTGAACGTCAACACTGGCGGGAGTGCGACGTCCGGCGGCGGCAATGCCCAGTACCGCAGCCCGTATGCGACGCTCTCCGGCAGCGCGAGCGGCGGCAGCGGCTACTCGAGCGTGTCCGTCGGCGTGTCGGGCGCGGTCGTCGGCCATGCGGGCGGCCTCACGCTCGCGAATGATCTCGGCGAAACCGCCGCGATCATCGAGGCAAAGGACGCCATCGGCGCACGCATCACGAACGGCACGGACATCCGGATCGACCGGCGCGGCTATGCGGTGCTCCCGTACCTGACGCCCTACCAGATGAACACGATCGAACTCGACCCGAAGGGCATCCCGACCGACGTCGAAATGCTGTCGACCAGCCAGCAGGTCGCGCCGCGGGCGAATTCGGTGGTCAAGCTGAAGTTCGAGACGGTGACCGGCCGCCCCGTGCTGATGACGATGCGTCAGCCGGACGGCACGCCGGTGCCGTTCGGCAGCACCGTTGCCGATGCGCAGGGCAAGACCGTCGGTGTGTCCGGGCAGGGCGGCATGTTGTTCGCCCGCGGCCTGAGCGAAACCGGCGTGCTGACCGCGAAATGGGGCAATCGTGCAACCGAGGTCTGCTCGCTTAACTACCGCTTGCCGACCAAGCACGACAAGGCCGAAGTGTACGCGCGTGTCGATGCGATATGCGCACGCACCATGCCGGCGAATGCGCGCCCGCAAGACGCTGCCGAAAAAGATGCGCGTCAGCATTTCACCGATTCCAATCAAGCCGGCATCACTCCGGCCAGCTCGATCGATGACTCGCGTCTGAGCGCCGCCTTTCAATGAATCGAATTCAATCCAGATTTCGATAAATGGAACATGAAAACATGAAATTTAAATATCTGCTTATTTTCATGCTTTACACCACAACCCTATTGAAATCAAACCCCAGCCTTGCACAAGCTAGTGGTTATTGCACCTACCCCAGTGGAAACAACACCGGAGATTACGTTCGCCTTTACAGTTTCGGCAATGTGCTTGTCTCCTACGACACCCCGAATGGTGCCGTTCTTGCGACAGCAACAGTGAATCGGCCGATGAGCTATAAATGCAATGCCAACCCGAACCCGCCCGGAGGATATGAGGCCATGGCGATGGTCTCCCTATGGGAATCTAGTATCCCCGGAGTCGCATCCGTTGCTGCAGGAAACTACTACAAAGGATTAGGGTTGCGTATCAGCAATGCTGAGACTGGAGCGATCATCAGCCCCGGCGGAAACCTCGTGCCTTTCGCGCCGCCCAACCCGACGACCAAACCGATTGAGGGCACAGTGCCACTCAAAATCGAATTGATAAAGGTCGACGACAATATATATAACTCATCGCTCCCGAGGAATGCCACCGCGCCACTTAGTATCTATATACGAAGTCGACCTGATGGCAAATACGGCGCGGCCCAATGGAACCTAGCCTGGAAAGAGTCCGTCGGCAAACTTATCGTCATGCCTAACACCTGCACGGTCACCACACCGTCGGTCGACGTGAAACTACCGCCCGTCGCGGCAAGCCAACTGAATACCGTCGGCATGACCGCAGGCGATGCGGGATTCAATATCGGGCTGAATTGCAAATCCGGCTCGAACGTTTACGTGACACTGACCGATTTGACCGACCAGGGCAATACCGGCAATCAATTGACCCTCACGCCCGATTCGTCGGCGAAAGGCGTGAAGCTTCGCATCCTGAGAAACGGGCAGCCCGTCGGTTACGGTCCGGATTCCATCGCCATTGGCAATACCAACCAATGGCTGGTCGGGCCGTCCGCGACAACGACCAGCATTCCGCTGTCCGCGCAGTACATCGCGACCGGGCCGGTATCCGGCGGAAAGGTCAAGGGTGTCGCGACGTTCACGATGAGCTACCAGTGAGCGTTCTGCGCTCGATAGCTCAGTGATTCGATAGCGCGCCGGTCGCCAGGCAATCGCAAACGGCAGGTGTGCTAAGTCGGTCATCGCTCGATCGATGACCGCAACAAACTTCTGTTTTGCAGTCCTATTGGATTGCATCGGAAGGTCATTGACGGACGAAGTCGGGTGTCGCCCGTACGGCCGGTTACGGCATGCGGACGGCTCGACGGCGGAGTCCGTTTTTACATCTCCTAGTACTAGAGGAATTGACATGAAACTCGCATTCTCCAGCATCGCCGCTCTCACCGTCGCTGCCGCGGCAGCACTGCCGGCCGTCTCGCATGCCGCGGACGGCACGATCACCATCAACGGCAGGATCGGCACGCAGACCTGCACGATCGACGGCAACGGCACCGGCGGCAAGGACTTCACCGTCGCGCTGCCGAAGGTGTCCACGTCGTCGCTTGCCACGGGCGGAGCGACGGCCGGCCGCACGTCGTTCAAGATCAGCCTGAAGAACTGCTCGCCGTCGACGGGCAACGTCTACACGCACTTCGAGCCGGGCACCACGGTCAATTCGACGACCGGCCAGTTGCTCAACGCATCGGGCACCGCGAAGAACGTCGAGATCGGCCTGCTCAACGGTGATACGAGCAATATCGGGGTCGGCAAGGCCGATGAAAACTCGAAGGCGGTCGCGCTGTCGAACGGCGCCGCGGAACTCCCGTACTACGCACAATACGTCGCAACGGGCGGCGCTGCAGGCCAAGGGACGGTGAATACGTCGGTGATGTACTCGATCATGTATCAGTAAAAGAAACGGCGAACCGGCGCGCGTCCCGCGCGCCGGTTTGTTGCCGGGTGCGCGGCAGGAAGCGCGCCCGGCTTGCCGATGGCTGCCGTACGCACACAGTCGCTCGGCGGCCGTCCATTCGCGCCCGGACAAGTTCGGCACTCGCGCGGACCGCACCGCGCACCATTCGTTTTGCCCTCCCCCTCCAATTGGCTCGAACATACACGCCCGATCGCGTGCGTCCGTCCAGTACACCATCCGCTCACGTCGAATACCCCCGAAGGCAATCACGGCCGATCGAATCACGCGTCGGAAGACCCCCGCATTTCGGCGTGTCCGTGCCGGACGCGAAGCAACCGCCAAAATTCGAACTCGTCCAATTTAAAAATATCCTTCACGAGATCACATTACCTTATTCAGGAGAAGTCAAGGTGATCAGGTGAACTGCAGTCATTTTTCTTTTTCTCATGCACGCATCGGCCGGCGTGTCCTGCATTCCGCACTGCTCGCCAGCGCGGCGATGCCGTGGGCGTCAATGGCACAAGTCGTCGGCGGCGGACCACAACTAGCGGACGGCATCGCGCTCGAGATCGCCCCCGGCGACTATTCGACAACCGCATCCGGCACGGCCGTACTTTCCGCCGTCAACGGCGGCACGCTGACGACCCTCGGCAAGACCCGCGTGTTCACGACCGGCAACGTCACGGCCGGCGCGTCCGCGTGGGGTACCGGGTCGCGCGTCGCGCTGCGCGATACGGAAATCCGTACGCGCGGCGACTCGAGCGCAGGCATCGATCTTCGTCACGGCGGCGGCGCAGCCGCCGAGCGCATCTCCATCGATACCGACGGCGACTACGCGCACGGCGCATACATCGACGGCGCCAACGGGCGGCTATCGCTCTCCGACAGCGTGATCGTGACACGCGGCAAGGAGGCGTCGGGCATCGCGACGATCCTGGTTCCGGGCGGCACTCTCGACGTGACCGACACGCTGATCCGCACCAGCGGCCTGTTCGGCACCGGCCTGTCCCTCAGCTACGGCGGCATTCTGGCCACGCTGAAGCGCACCGATATCCGCACCGATGGCGACTATGCGTCGGTGCTGTACATGCCGGGCGCATCCACCGTCACCTTCAGCGACTCGCATCTCGAAACAAGCGGATATGCGGCGCTCGGCGTGGATACCCGCGAGGGCAGCGTCAGGCTCGAACGCACGCGCGTCGTCACGCACGGCATCAGTTCGCACGGGCTTTACGCGTCGAAGGAGTACGCCGACACGCCCGTCATCGACGCCACCGATACGCAGGTGACGACCGACGGCAAGGGCGCGATCGGCGCCATCGCCCGGCTCGGCGGCAAGGTCGCGATGACACGCGGCGGCATCGTGACGAGCGGCGAACGCGCGCGCGGCGTGCTGTCGGCCGGCGCAGGCTCCGTCGCCTCGCTCACCGATACGAGCGTCGAAACGCACGGCGCCGAAGCCACCGCGTTGTACGCGAGTGTCGGCGGCACGGTCGATCTGCTGCGCAGCGACGCCCGCACGACCGGCGCCGACGCGTATGGGGCGGCCGTCCATGGCGGCACGCTGACGATCGACGACGGCACGCTCGTCAGCGAGCGCCATGGCGCGATCGACGCATCCGATGCGGCGGTCACGCTGAAAAACGGCACGCGCGCGATCGGCGGCAACGGCAAGCTGCTGTCCGTCCATGCCGAGTCGGGTGCGCCGGTACGCCTGACGCTCGACGAGCGCTCCCATGCCGCAGGCGACATCGTCAACCACCCGACCGACGACGGCAGTCCGGCGCACGCGGTGACGGACGTCGCGCTCACGAACGCGTCCGCGTGGACGGGCGCGACCGACGCGGTTCGCACGCTGTCGCTGGACACGAACAGTCTCTGGACCGTCACCGCGGATTCGTCGGTCGGCTCCGTCGCGCTGAACGATTCGACGATCGCATTCGACGCGCCGGCGGCCCGTGGCGCGCCGACACCGCACACGCTCGTGGTGACGGGCGACTATGCGGCCCGCAACGGCAAGCTCGTCCTCCATACGACGCTGCAGGACGACGCGTCGCCCAGCGACCGCCTCGTGATCGACGGCGGCCACGCATCGGGCGATACCGGCATCGTCGTGAAACGCGCGGGCGGCGACGGCGCGGCGACGACCGTCGGCATCCCGCTCGTCGAAACCCGCAACGGCGGCACGACCGATGCATCGGCATTCACGCTCGATGCGGCATCGGACGGCTACCGGAACGGCTTCGGTACGTTGTCGGCAGGCGGCTACGATTACATGCTCAAACGTGGCGGCGATGGCGGGCAGGTGGAAGACTGGTATCTCGTTTCCGCGGCAAAGCCACTGCCGCCGGTCCAGCCCGATCCGCCGATCGTGCCGGAAGTCGTCCCCCCTCCGCCGCGCGCCGCCGCACCGGAACCCGACGCGTATCTGGCAAACGCAGACGCCGCAGCGACGATGGCGATTCATTCGCTGCATCAGCGTGACGATCGTTCGCTACGCGCCGAGGCAACCGGCCCGCTGGACGGCGCCGTGTGGCTGCGCACCGAGGGCCAGATGACGTCGATGTCGGGCGGCCACCGCAGCGTGTCGGGCAACGGCCGCCTGATTCACGCTGGCGCCGACCTGCTCCGCTTCGACGACGGCCGCGGCGGCAGCGTGCGCATCGGCGCGATGGGCATGTACGGCAGCCAGACGAACTGGTCGACACGCCCGCTGTGGAACCCGATCGAGGGACGCGTCATGAACGCCACCGCGCGCGGCAGCGTGGCCGGCTACAACGTCGGCGTGTACGGCACCTGGTACGGCAGCCGCGACATCCTGACCGGCCCTTACGTCGATGCGTGGTTCATGTACGGCGCCTACGCGAACAGCGTCGGCGGCAGCCTCGCGGCCGATTCGTATCGGTCGCGCACCGTGACCGGTTCGATCGAGACCGGCTATTCACTCGGGTTCTACGAGCGGGGCGACACGCGGTTCTTCGTCGAGCCCGAAGCGCAGCTCGTCGTGTCCGACTATCGCGCGGACGCGCACGGCACCGCCGGCGGCCGCCTCGACGGCCAGGGCGCCACCGATGTGCTCACCCGCCTGGGCGTACGCGTGCACGGCGTGACCGCGATGTCGCACGGCCGCGAGTTGCGCCCGTTCATCGAGGCGAACTGGTGGCACGGCCCCGGCTCGCGCATGCTGACGCTCGACCGCAATGCTTTCTCGTTCAGCGTCCCGCGCGACCGCGCGGCGTTCCGGGTCGGCGCACGAGGCCAGGTGTCGAAGCGCTTCGCGATATCGGCGGGCCTCGGGGTGGAGGCGAACCTGTCCGACTATGCGGTGGTCAAGGGCGAGCTGGCGGCGAAGTACCACTGGTGACGGGGCGCGGGCCGGTGCCGCCTGCTCCCGCGCAGGCCGTTCCGGCCGGCCCGGCGGATCCGCAGGGCCGGACCGCCGGCCACCCCGCGCACCTCCCGAATCCGGGTCCCGCAATTTCCGCTATACTCGTCCGACTTGCCGCCCCTTGGCGGCAGGTCGGAAGCGCGCCGATTTGCTGACTCGATTGCGGGCGCGCGAACCGGCCGGGGCGTGGATGTGCGGCCCGGCGGTTCACTACAAATGCGGCTAAAGAGGTCGTCAGCCGCGCACCTTCGCCTCCGCGCCCCGCCGACACCGTTTAGCCGCCCAGTCATATGGCATAAGGCGGAACGAATGGAATCGATCGGCATCGTCGCTCCACAGACCATGCACTTCGCCGAACCGCTGCGCTTGCAAAGCGGCAGCGTGATCGGCAACTATCAGCTCGTCGTCGAGACGTACGGCGAACTCAACGCCGCGCGCTCGAACGCGGTGCTCGTGTGCCACGCGCTCAACGCGTCGCACCACGTCGCCGGCGTCTACGCGGACGATCCGCGCAGCACCGGCTGGTGGGACAACATGGTCGGCCCGGGCAAGCCGCTCGACACCAACCGCTTCTTCGTGATCGGCGTGAACAACCTCGGCTCGTGTTTCGGCTCGACCGGCCCGATGAGCATCGATCCGTCGACCGGCAAGCCGTACGGCGCAAAGTTCCCGGTGGTGACCGTCGAGGACTGGGTGCATGCGCAGGCACGCGTCGCCGACGCGTTCGGCATCGAGCGCTTCGCCGCGGTGATGGGCGGCAGCCTCGGCGGCATGCAGGCGCTCGCGTGGAGCCTGATGTATCCGGAGCGCGTCGCGCACTGCATCGACATCGCGTCGACACCGAAGCTGTCCGCGCAGAACATCGCGTTCAACGAGGTCGCGCGCTCGGCGATCCTGTCCGATCCCGATTTCCACGGCGGCGACTACTACGCGCACGGCGTGAAGCCGAAGCGCGGCCTGCGCGTCGCGCGGATGATCGGCCACATCACGTACCTGTCCGACGACGACATGGCCGAGAAATTCGGTCGCGCGCTGCGCCGTGCCGACGGCGCGCTCGACGCGTACAACTTCAGCTTCGACGTCGAGTTCGAGGTCGAGTCGTACCTGCGCTACCAGGGCGACAAGTTCGCCGACTACTTCGACGCGAACACCTACCTGCTGATCACGCGCGCGCTCGACTACTTCGATCCGGCGAAGGCGTTCGACGGCAACCTGACGGCCGCGCTCGCGCACACGCAGGCGAAGTACCTGATCGCGAGCTTCTCGACCGACTGGCGCTTCGCGCCCGCACGCTCGCGCGAGATCGTGAAGGCGCTGCTCGACAACAAGCGCACGGTCAGCTACGCGGAAATCGATGCGCCGCACGGTCACGATGCATTCCTGCTCGACGACGCGCGCTATCACAACCTGATCCGCGCGTATTACGAACGAATCGCCAACGAGGTGGGAGCATGAACCAGCAAGCGCTGAATTCCCTGTCCGCGCGCGCGGACTTCCGCACGATCGCGCGCTGGGTCGAGCCGCGTTCGACCGTGCTCGATCTCGGCTGCGGCGACGGCTCGCTGCTCGCGCTGCTGATGGAGGAGCTCGACGTCACCGGCTACGGGATCGAACTGAACGACGCGGGCGTGCTCGCGAGCGCGAAGAACGGCATCAACGTGATCCAGCAGAACCTGGAGGACGGCCTGCGCCTGTTCGAGGACCACAGCTTCGACATCGCGATCCTGTCGCAAACGCTGCAAACGATCCACCAGACGGCCGCGATCCTGCGCGAAACGGCGCGCGTCGGCCGCGAGTGCATCGTGTCGTTCCCGAACTTCGGCTACTGGCCGCACCGGCTGTCGGTGCTGAACGGCCGGATGCCGGTATCGAAGTCGCTGCCTTACCAATGGCACAACACGCCGAACGTGCGGGTGCTGACGATCGAGGATTTCGAGGCGCTGGCGCCCGAAGTGGGCGTGACGATCCTCGACCGCGTCGTGCTGCACGAAGGCCAGCCGATTCGATGGGGAGCGAACTGGCGTGGTAGTCTTGCTGTCTATCGCGTCAAGCGCAGCTGAGCCGGGGAGCCGTTGACGGAAGATCCGGCCCGCCCACGCGCGCGGCCGCCCCTCCTGCGCCGTCCGCGCCACCTGCGCTGCCGCCGCCATCAGTCAACGCTACCCAGTTCCAGCCCATGTCGAAAACGCCACACGAGGCGCCCGCACTCACCGCTCACGAGGATCACCCCGGCTGGCGAGCCTATCTGAACACGCACATGCTGATCTGCGTGTTCCTGGGCTTCACGTCGGGGCTGCCCCTGTTCACGCTCGTCTACCTCGTGCAGGCATGGCTGCGCTCCGAGGGCGTGAACCTGAAGGAAATCGGCCTGTTCGCGCTGATCCAGTTCCCGTATACGTGGAAGTTCCTGTGGGCGCCGCTGATGGACCGCTACATCCCGCGCCTGCCCGGCTGGCGGCCAGGCCGCCGGCGCGGCTGGCTGCTGCTCACGCAGTTGCTGGTCGCGGGTGCGATCGCCGCGCTCGGCTTCGTGTCGCCGCGCGACTCGATCTGGACGGTCGCCGCGCTCACGACGCTCGTCGCATTCTTCGGCGCGAGCGCCGACATCGTGATCGACGCGTACCGCCGCGAGCTGCTGCGCGACACCGAGCAGGGCCTCGGCAACGCGGTGCACGTGAACGCGTACAAGCTCGCCGCGCTGATCCCCGGCTCGCTGGCGCTGATCCTGTCGGATCATCTGCCGTGGGATGCCGTGTTCGCGATCACCGGCGCGTTCATGCTGCCGGGCATCCTGATGACGCTCGTCGTGCGCGAGCCCGAAGTGGTCGGCGCGCCACCGCGCAACCTGCGCGACGCGATCGTGCTGCCGTTCCGCGAATTCATCCAGCGCGACGGCTGGGCCGGCGCGCTGCTCGTCATCGCGTTCATCTTCCTGTTCAAGATCGGCGACACGATGGCCACCACGCTGTCGACGTCGTTCTTCCTCGACATCGGCTTCACGCGCACCGAGATCGGCATCGTCGCGAAAACCACCGCACTGGTCGCGAGCGTCGCCGGCGGCATCATTGGCGGCGTCTGGCTCGTGAAGATCGGCATCGGCCGCGGGCTGTGGATCTTCGGCGCGCTGCAGATGGTGTCGACGCTCGGCTTCGCGTGGCTCGCGCAGCTCGGCCCGGGCTCGCCGGTGCTCGCGATGCTCTACGACTTCACCGTGTCGACGAGCCACGCGATCGCGTCCGTGCTGTCGGTGTTCGGCATCGCCGTCACGCCGCAATTCAGCCCGATGACGGTCGCGCTCGCGATCGTCTATGGCTTCGAAACCTTCACGACCGGCCTGACGATGGCCGCGTTCGTCGCGTATATCGCGAGCACGACCGACCCGCGCTATACGGCCACGCAGTTCGCGCTGTTCACGAGCCTCGCGTCGGTGCCGCGCACGCTCGCGTCGGCCGCGAGCGGCTTCGTCGTCGCGAAGATCGGCTGGTACGACTATTTCATCGTGTGTACCGCGCTCGCGATTCCCGGCATGCTGCTGCTGTTCAGGATCGCGCCGTGGAACGGTACCGCGCGCAACGGCGAGGCGAGCCGTGCGCGGTAACCGCCCGCATCGGCTCGCACACGCGGCGGTGGCGTTGAGCGTCGGCGCCGCCGCGCTGGCCGCCACGGTCGCGCACGCGACCGACACCGGCGCGACCGCGGCCGGCTCCGCGCCGGCCGCCGCGCAAGCCGCGCCGCCCGCCGCTGCAACCTCCGCCGCGCCCGTCCCGCCGTCCGCCGAAGGCGCGCAGCCGACCGGCGCCGCGGCGCCGGCGAAGGCCTATACGCCGACGCCGCCGCAAGTCCGCTACGGCAACGCGATCGCGTTCCGCACGCTGATCCCGTCGCCGCTGCTCGAACAGCTCACCGCGAACGAATACGCGCAGATCGTACAGACGGCCGCCGACAGCAACCGGCTGCTGCCCGCGAACCAGCCGCGCGTGAAGCGCCTGCGCGCGATCGTTGCGAAGCTCGCGCCGTATTCGGTGAAGTGGAACGACCGCGTGAAAAGCTGGGCGTGGGACGTGAACGCGATCCGCTCGCGCGACATCCGCCTGACCTGCCTGCCGGGCGGCAAGGTGCTCGTGTACGGCGGCATGCTCGACCGCGTGCGCCTGAACGACGACGAGTTCGGCGTGCTGCTCGCGCACGGCATCGCGCACGCGCTGCGCGAACACGCGCGCAGCAACTTCAGCGTGGCCTCGCAGACGTCGCTGCGTGCGGCCGCGCTGCCGCCGCTGTTCGGCGTCGGCGATCCGCTGCCGCAGGCGCTGAACCTCGGCGAGCGCCTGCAGTCGCTCCACTACGATCCGACCGACGAGACCGAGGCAGACGTGATCGGCGGCGACATCGCCGCACGCGCGGGCTTCGATCCGCGCGCGGCGATCACGCTATGGGACAAGCTCGCGGTCGCGACGCGCGCGAACAAGGCGTCGGGCTTCATCTACACGCACCCGTACAGCACCGCGCGCCGCCAGGATCTGCTGAACCGGCTGCCGGACCTGATGCCGCTCTATGCGAAAGCGACGGGCAAACGCGTGGAATCGCTGCCCGACTACGCAGGCATCAGCGCGCAGCGGCGCAAGATCGTGCGGCGCTGAGCCGCCGCGCGACGCCGGCCACTACGCGTCCGCGTCAGCCATTGCCGGGCGCACGCCGCTGTCACGCATCCAGCGCACTTCGTCCCCTGGGCTGCGGCCGAACAGCCGCTTGAACTCGCGGCTGAACTGCGACGCACTCGCATAGCCGACCCGCGCGGCCGCCGCGCCGGCGCCCACGCCGTCGCGCACCATCATCAGCCTCGCCTGGTGCAGCCGCGCGGTCTTCACGTACTGCATCGGCGACGTGGCCGTCACGTGCTTGAACTGCGCGTGGAACACCGCGAGGCTCATCCCGGCCTCGCGGGCGAGCGTCTCGACGTCGAGATCGGCCCTCAGCTCCGCATGGATGCGCCGCAACGCCTTCGCGATGCGGCCGAAATGATGCTGCTGCACGAGCGCCGCACGCATCGCGTCGCCCTGTTCGCCGGTCAGCACGCGATACGCGATCTCGCGCATGATCGCCGGCCCCAGCACGCGCGTATCGTGCGGCGACGCGAGCGCTTCGAGGAGGCGCACGACCGCGTCGGCCAGCGGCGCATCGAGCGGCGTCGAATAGACGCCGAGCGGCTCGCTGACGGCCGCGCCGAGCGTCTCGTCGAGCAGGATCGCAAGCTCGGCGATCACCGCGAGATCGACGCGGATCGAGATCGCGAGAAACGGCTCGTCCTGGCTCGCGAACGTCTCGCACTCGAACGGCAGCGGCACCGACAGCACCAGATACTGCTGCGCGTCGTACACGAACGAGCGGTCGCCGAGATAGCCGAGCTTGCGGCCCTGGCACACGACGATGATGCTCGGCTCGTACAGCACGGGCATGCGCGGCGCGGGACGGCTCACGCGAAAGAAGCGCACGCCGTCGAGCGCCGCGAGCGTGTCGCCCTCGTTCGGCGCGAGGCGCGTGTGCAGCTCGATCATGCGGCGCTGCACGTGGTCGCCCGAGTCGGCAAAAAGGGGCTGGAAGCTCATCTGCGTGGTCCTGTCCGGCAAGAGAATCTGGCTCGCAATTTAGCACCTTGGACGCGTTTTGACGGGCGTTCGCGCGCAATTCGAGAGGAATAGGCAAACCTTCAAGACCTTCATGTATTTCGCCGCGGCGCCGCGCTCCTTACGATGAGGTCCTGTCTCGCCGCATCGCCACAGGGTGCGGCGGCAGTCTGTTTCACCGGACGTTTTCCGGACAAGGAGCCCATTGCATGAGCACAACCTATGCCTACGCGGCGACCGATGCGCAGTCGCCGCTCGCCCCGTTCGAATTCCAGCGTCGCGCGCTGCGCGACCTCGACGTCCAGATCGACGTTCTCTACTGCGGCGTCTGCCACTCGGACCTTCATCAGGCGCGCAACGAATGGCGCAACACGATCTACCCGGTCGTGCCGGGCCATGAAATCGTCGGCCGCGTGACGGCGACCGGCCCGCAGGTGTCGCGCTTCAAGGTCGGCGAGCTGGTCGGCGTCGGCTGCCTCGTCGATTCGTGCCGCACCTGCGCGAGCTGCGAAGAAGGCCTCGAGCAGTATTGCGAAAACGGCTTCGTCGGCACCTACAACGGCCAGGATCGCGTGACGGGCGACATCACGTACGGCGGCTATTCGACGCAGCTCGTCGTCGACGAGGCGTTCGTGCTGCGCGTACCGGACACGCTGGATCCGGCCGGCGCCGCGCCGCTCCTGTGCGCGGGAATCACGACCTACTCGCCGCTGCGGCAATGGAACGTCGGCCCCGGCAAGAAGGTCGGCATCGTCGGGCTCGGCGGCCTCGGCCACATGGGCGTGAAGCTGGCGCGCGCGATGGGCGCGCACGTCGTGCTGTTCACGACGTCGCCGTCGAAGATCGAGGACGGCAAGCGGCTCGGCGCGCATGAAGTGGTGATCTCGAAGGACGAAGCGCAGATGAACGCGCACCTGAACAGCTTCGACTTCATCCTGAACACGGTCGCCGCGCAGCACGACCTGAACCCGTTCCTGCACCTGCTGAAGCGCGACGGCACGATGACGCTCGTCGGCGCGCCGGAGCACGATCATCCGTCGCCGCAGGTGTTCAACCTGATCTTCAAGCGCCGCCGCCTCGCGGGCTCGCTGATCGGCGGGATCGCGGAAACGCAGGAAATGCTCGATTTCTGCGCGGAGCACGGGATCACGTCCGATATCGAAACGATTCCGATGCAGCAGATCAACGCCGCTTACGAACGGATGCTGAAGAGCGACGTGAAGTACCGGTTCGTGGTGGATATGGCGTCGCTCAAGCAGTAAGCGCCGCCCCAAACGAAACGGGCCGCATGTTCGACATGCGGCCCGTTTTGCATTTGGCGGCTACGCGCACCACGTAGCGCCGACCATCACTTCTGGTAGTCGTAGTCGATCGTCAGCGGCGCGTGATCGCTGAACTTGATGTCCTTGAAGATCGACGTGCTTTTCGCGGTACCGGCCACACCCGGCGTCGCGATCTGGTAATCGATCCGCCACCCGACGTTCTTCGCGTATGCCTGGCCGCGGTTGCTCCACCACGTGTACTGCTCCGGGCGCGGATCGAGCGTGCGGAACACGTCGACGTAGCCGACGTCGTCGAACAGCTTCGTGAGCCACTCGCGCTCTTCCGGCAGGCAGCCGGAGTTCTTCTGGTTGCTCTTCCAGTTCTTGATGTCGATTTCCTTGTGGACGATGTTCACGTCGCCGCACAGGATCACCTCGCGCTTCTTCTTCAGCGCGGCGAGGTGCGGCATGAATTCGGCCATGAAGCGGTACTTTGCCTGCTGGCGCTCTTCGCCGCTCGAGCCGGACGGCACGTACACCGACACGACCGACAGCTTGCCGTAGCGCGCCTCGACGTAGCGCCCTTCGGGATCGAATTCGCTGCTGCCGAAGCCGATGATCACGTCGTCGGGCTCGCGGCGGCTGTACACGCCCGCACCGCTGTAGCCCTTCTTCTCCGCGTGGTGGAAATAGCTCTTGAAGCCGTGCGGCTCGACGAATTCGGCCGGCAGGTCGTCGGCCGACACCTTGATTTCCTGCACGCACACGCAATCGGCGTTCTGTTCGCCGAGCCAGTCGAAGAAGCCCTTCTTCGCGGCGGAGCGGATGCCGTTCAGGTTGGCGGTAATCACTCGCATCATGTCGGGTTCCGTTCAGTTCGATGTTTTTACAGGGGGGCAGCTTAGCGGATCTTCACGCCTTCGAGCTCGGGCTTCGCCGGCGGGAATTCCAGCTTCATGTCGGTCATCGTGCGCAGCAGCAGCTCGGCGATCATCACGTTGCGGTGCGTCTTCGAATTCGCCGGGATCACGTACCACGGCGCATGCTCGGCCGACGTCGCGGCGAGCGCGTCGCGGTACGCGGACTGGTACGCGTCCCAGTGCTTGCGCGCGTCGAGATCGGAGATGTCGAATTTCCAGTGCTTGGTCGGGTCGTCGATGCGCGCCTGCAGCCGCGCGCGCTGCTCGTCCTTCGAAATGTGCAGGAAGCACTTGACGATGGTCGTGCCGTTCTCGTACAGCATCGTCTCGAAATCGCGGATCTGCCGGTAGCGGCGCTCGCATTCCTTGTCGTCGATCGCACCGAGCACGCGGGGCACCAGCACGTCCTCGTAGTGGCTGCGGTTGAAGATCGCGAGTTCACCCGCCGCCGGCACCTGCGCATGCACGCGCCACAGGAAGTCGTGCGCGGCCTCGATCGGCGTCGGCGCCTTGAACGGCACGATGCGCAGGCCGAGCGGATCGACCTCGCGAAACACCGCACGCACGGTGCCGTCCTTGCCGCTGGTATCCATCCCCTGCAGCACGAGCAGCACGCGCTTCTTCTGCTGCGTGTGCAGGCGCTCCTGCTGGACGTCGAGTTCGGTCGATACGGCCGACAGGCGCTCGCGGTCGGCCTCCTTCGAGCCGGACGAAAACGGCTTCGCGGCCGGGTCGAACGCGTCGAGCTTGAATGCGGCGGCTTCCTTGTCGCGCGTGCTGTACGGCACGCGGAAATCGTCGAGCGACGGTTGTTTCGGCATTCGTTCCTCCGTTGGACGGTGCGATGCATACGATAACGCATCCACCAAACGCGACGGGCCGCCCCGAACTGGTTCGGAGCGGCCCGTCGTCAAGCGCGGTTCAGGCGCGCACGCATGCTCAGCCGAGCTTCTTCTTCAGCAGTTCGTTGACCTGCTGCGGATTGGCCTTGCCCTTGGTCGCCTTCATCGCCTGGCCGATCAGCGCGTTGAACGCCTTTTCCTTGCCCGCGCGGAATTCCTCGACCGACTTCGCGTTCGCCGCGAGCACTTCGTCGATGATCGCTTCCAGCGCGCCGGTGTCGGAGATCTGCTTCAGGCCCTTCGCGTCGATGATGCGGTCGGCCGCGCCTTCGTCGGTCGCCTTCTCGTCCCAGATCGTCGCGAAGATTTCCTTCGCGATCTTGTTCGAGATCGTGCCGTCGGCGATGCGCTGCAGCAACAGCGCGAGCTGCGCGGCCGACACCGGAATCGCGTCGATCTCGATGCCGTCGCGGTTCAGTTGCGACGACACGTCGCCCATCAGCCAGTTCGCGACGATCTTCGCGTTCGCCGCGCCGGCCTTCGCGACCACCGACTCGAAGTACGCGGCCATCGCCTTGCTCGACGTCAGCACGCCTGCGTCGTACGCGGACACGCCGTACTCGTCGACGAAGCGCTGCTGCATCGCGGCCGGCAGTTCGGGCATGCCCGACTGCACGCGCTCGATCCAGTCCTGGCCGATCACGAGCGGCATCAGGTCGGGATCGGGGAAGTAGCGGTAGTCGTGCGCGTCTTCCTTGCTGCGCATCGAACGCGTCTCGCGCTTGTCCGGATCGTACAGGCGCGTTTCCTGCACGACTTCGCCGCCGTCCTCGATCAGCTCGATCTGGCGGCGCACTTCGTAGTTGATCGCTTCCTCGAGGAACCGGAACGAGTTCAGGTTCTTGATTTCCGCGCGCGTACCGAACTTCTCCTGGCCGACCGGGCGCACCGACACGTTCGCGTCGCAGCGGAACGAGCCTTCCTGCATGTTGCCGTCGCAGATGCCGAGCCACACGACGAGCGCATGGAGGGCCTTCGCATAGGCCACGGCCTCGGCCGCGCTGCGCATTTCCGGCTCGGTGACGATCTCGAGCAGCGGCGTGCCCGCGCGGTTCAGGTCGATCCCGGTCATCCCGGCGAAGTCTTCATGCAGCGACTTGCCCGCGTCTTCCTCGAGATGCGCGCGGGTCAGGTTGACGGTCTTCTCGTACGCGGCCTTGCCGGCCTTTTCGTTGGCCGGCACCTGGATCGTGATCTGGCCGCCCTGCACGACCGGAATCTCGTACTGGCTGATCTGATAGCCCTTCGGCAGATCAGGATAGAAATAATTCTTGCGCGCGAAGATGCTGCGCGGCGCGATGGTCGAGCCGATCGCGAGGCCGAAGCGGATCGCGCGCTCGACCGCGCCGCGGTTCAGCACCGGCAGCACGCCCGGCAGCGCCAGGTCGACCGGGCATGCCTGCGTGTTCGGCTCGGCGCCGAACTGCGTCGAGGCGCCCGAGAAAATCTTCGAGACGGTCGACAGTTGCGCGTGCGTCTCGAGACCGATAACGACTTCCCATTGAGTCATGCTTACACCCCCGCCGGAACTTGCTTGTGCCAATCGGTCGCGCGCTGGAACGCGTCGGCGACCTGCAGCATCCGGGCTTCGTTGAAATAGTTGCCGATGATCTGCAGGCCGACCGGGCGCTTCGCGTTCGCGCCCGCGCCGAAGCCGCACGGCACGCTCATGCCGGGCAGGCCCGCGAGGCTCACCGACAGCGTGTAGATATCCGCGAGATACATCTGCACCGGATCGTCGCCCTTCGCGCCGAGATCCCATGCGACCGTCGGCGACGCCGGGCCCATGATCACGTCGCAGGACTTGAACGCTTCCTGGAAATCGTTCGCGATGATGCGGCGGATCTTCTGCGCCTGCAGGTAGTACGCGTCGTAGTAACCGTGCGACAGCACGTACGTGCCGACCAGGATCCGGCGCTTCACTTCGGGCCCGAAGCCCTCGGCGCGCGACTTCTTGTACATGTCGAGCAGGTCGCCGTACTGCGCGGCGCGGTGGCCGAAGCGCACGCCGTCGAAACGCGACAGGTTCGACGACGCTTCCGCCGGCGCGATCACGTAGTACACGGGGATCGACAGCTCCGTCTTCGGCAGCGACACCGGCACGAGCGTCGCGCCGAGCGCTTCATATTGCTTGAGCGCCGCGTCGATCGCCGCGCGCACGTCGTCGGCGAGGCCCGCGCCGAAATACTCGTTCGGCAAGCCGATGCGCAGGCCCGCGAGCGGCTTGCCCGCGTCGTTGCCGGGCGCCCACGGCTGGCCGAGGTGGCGCGTGAAATCTTCATCGTCGCGCTCGAGGCTCGTCGAGTCGCGCTCGTCGAAGCCGGCCATCGCGTTCAGCAGCAGCGCGCAGTCGGACGCGCTTTGCGCCATCGGGCCGCCCTGGTCGAGCGACGACGCGAACGCGATCATCCCGTAGCGCGACACGCGGCCGTAGGTCGGCTTGATGCCCGTCACGCCCGCGAACGACGCGGGCTGGCGGATCGAGCCGCCGGTGTCGGTGCCGGTCGCGGCCGGCGCGAGGCGCGCGGCGACGGCGGCCGAGCTGCCGCCCGAGCTGCCGCCCGGCACCGCGTTCGTGTCCCACGGGTTCTTCACCGCGCCGAACGCCGAATTCTCGTTCGACGAGCCCATCGCGAACTCGTCCATGTTGGTCTTGCCGAGCGTGACCATGCCGGCCGCCTGCAGGCGGGCGACGACGGTCGCGTCGAACGGGCTCTCGTAGTTCGCGAGCATCTTCGAGCCGGCGGTCGAGCGCCAGCCGCGCGTGACGAAGACATCCTTGTGCGCGATCGGCAGGCCGGTCAGCGCGCCGCCCGCGCCGCGCGCGAGTTCGGCGTCGGCGGCTTTCGCCTGCGCGAGGGTGAGGTCGGCGTCGACGTGGACGAACGCGTTCAGGTCGCGCGCGGCGTCGATCCGTTTCAGATAGTGCTGCGCGAGCTCGACGGCCGAGCATTCCTTGGCGGCGAGCGCGGCGCGCAGTTCGGTCAGGCTTTTTGCGTGCATTGAGTGGTTTTCCTGGGAATTCTGGGTCGCGCGCGGCGCTGGACGGCCGGCGCGCTTGTCATCGAACGCTTACTCGATCACCTTCGGCACGAGATAGAGGCCGTCCTGGACGGCCGGCGCCGGACGCTGGTTGTCGTCGCGAACGACGACTTCCGTCACGGCGTCGTCGCGCAGGCGCTGCGCGACTTCCTGGATCTGTTCGATCGGGTGGGCGAGCGGCGCGATGCCGGCGGTGTCGACCGCCTGCATCTGCTCGACGAGGCCGAAGAATTCATTGAGCTGGCCGAGCATGTGCTCGGCGTCGGCGTCGGCCATTTCGAGTCGCGCCAGGTGCGCGATGCGTTTCACATCGGTCAGGGTCAGGGCCATGCGATCACCGGAAAAACAAGACTGCGCAGTGCGTCGACGGCAGCACTGCGGCGGGGGGTTGGAGGGTGCGATCCCACCCTCAAAAATCGGGGCCGAAGCGGCAAAAATACCGCCCGTTTCGATTCAAATACCGTGAAATTATAAGGTATCATTACGCGTTCGACCCAAACCCGGCAGCCTTTTCCCGCACCGTTTCGCCTTGTTTCGGCAAGCCGTGCGTGCTTCGTGCGATCCCCGGTAGACATCACTCGCAGCTTCGTGCGCCGCGGCGGCCGCTTCCGCCACGCTTCCCGAGGCTGTTATTTTTTCCGCTGCCGCCCTCAGCGCTCGCTATGCAGGGCCGGCCCAGAGCGAAACAGGATTCTGAATGTTCGGTTTTTTGCGCAGCTACTTCTCCAACGATCTCGCGATCGACCTCGGCACCGCAAACACCCTGATCTACATGCGCGGCAAGGGCATCGTCCTCGATGAGCCGTCCGTCGTGTCGATTCGCCAGGAAGGCGGCCCCAACGGCAAGAAGACGATCCAGGCGGTCGGCAAGGAAGCCAAGCAGATGCTCGGCAAGGTGCCGGGCAACATCGAGGCGATCCGCCCGATGAAGGACGGCGTGATCGCCGACTTCACCGTCACCGAGCAGATGATCAAGCAGTTCATCAAGACGGCCCACGAATCGCGCATGTTTTCGCCGTCGCCGCGCATCATCATCTGCGTGCCGTGCGGCTCGACCCAGGTCGAGCGCCGCGCGATCAAGGAAGCCGCGCACGGCGCCGGCGCATCGCAGGTCTACCTGATCGAGGAGCCGATGGCGGCCGCGATCGGCGCGGGCCTGCCGGTGTCCGAAGCCACCGGCTCGATGGTCGTCGACATCGGCGGCGGCACGACCGAAGTCGGCGTGATCTCGCTCGGCGGGATCGTCTACAAAGGCTCGGTGCGCGTCGGCGGCGACAAGTTCGACGAGGCGATCGTCAACTACATCCGCCGCAACTACGGGATGCTGATCGGCGAGCAGACGGCCGAGGCGATCAAGAAGGAAATCGGCTCCGCGTTCCCGGGCTCCGAAGTCAAGGAAATGGAAGTGAAGGGCCGCAACCTGTCGGAAGGCATCCCGCGCAGCTTCACGATCTCCAGCAACGAAATCCTCGAAGCGCTGACCGATCCGCTGAACCAGATCGTGTCGTCGGTGAAGATCGCGCTCGAACAGACGCCGCCGGAACTCGGCGCCGACATCGCCGAACGCGGGATGATGCTGACGGGCGGCGGCGCGCTGCTGCGCGACCTCGATCGCCTGCTCGCGGAAGAAACCGGCCTGCCGGTGCTCGTCGCCGAAGATCCGCTCACCTGCGTCGTACGCGGTTCGGGCATGGCGCTCGAGCGCATGGACAAGCTGGGCAGCATCTTCTCGTACGAGTGATCGCCTAAGCAGTCCCGTTTGATATGACGCACCCGCGGCGTGGCCGGATCGCTCGTTCAGAACGAACCGCCGCGCCGTTTGCGCGTCTGAGCATTATTTAACCGATCACACGCGCCCGGCGCCGACCATGGAATACAGTCCGCCGCCCCTCTTCAAGCAAGGTCCGCCCGCGCTCGCGCGGCTCATCTTCTTCGTCGCCCTCGCCATCGCGCTCCTCGTGTCGGACGCGCGCTTCAGCACGCTCGAAATCGTGCGCGGCGTGCTCGGCACCGTGCTCTATCCGCTGCAACGCGCGGCGCTCGTGCCGCGCGACCTGTTCATGGGCGCGGCCGACATCGCCGTCACCGGCGCGTCGCTGCGCCACGAGAACGACGACCTCCGCAAACGCAACCTGCAGCTGTCCACGCAGGCCAACCAGGCCGCGGTGCTTGCGCAGGAGAACGTCCATCTGCGCGCTGTGCTCGAGCTGCGCCAGCACATCGCGACGAAATCGACGCCGGTCGAGATCCAGTACGACACGAGCGATCCGTTCACGCAGAAGATCGTGGTCGGCCAAGGCTCGCAGCAAGGCATCCAGGACGGCTCGCCCGTCGTCAGCGAGGACGGCGTGATCGGTCAGGTCACGCGCGTGTTCCCGCTGCAATCCGAAGTCACGCTGGTCACCGACCGCGATCTCGCGATTCCCGTGCAGGTGCTGCGCACCGGCCTGCGCAGCGTGATCTACGGCACGCCGAAGGGCGACTCGCTCGACCTGCGCTTCGTGCCGACGAGCGCGGATCTCGTCGCCGGCGACGAGCTCGTCACGAGCGGCCTCGACGGCGTCTATCCGCCCGGCCTGCCGGTCGCGAAGGTCGTGCGCGTCGACAAGCTGGCCGATACCGCGTTCGCCCGCGTGACCTGCGCACCGGTCGCGGCCGTGCGCGGCGCGCGCCAGATGCTCGTGCTGCATTACCGCAACGACATCCCGCCGCGCCCGGCCGAGCCCGATCCCGCGACCGAGAAGAACGCGAAGGGCAAGAAGGGCGCGAAAGCCGCCGCGAAGGGCGAGAAAGCGGAGAAAACCGACAAGGCCGACGCGAACGCGAAGCCGGCCGCCGCGGCCCAGCCCGGCGCGAAGCCGGCGCCCGCTGCGCCTGCCGCGCCGGTCCAACCGGCCGCCGCGCCCGCGAAGCCCGCCGCCGGGCAATCAGGAGCGCAGCGATGAACCGCCCGCAATACATCCTGCAGCCGGTCAATCCGTACTTCATCGTCTTCAGCCTGGCCGCCGCGTTTCTGCTGAACCTGATGCCGTGGGGCCGCCTGCCCGGCGTGCCCGACTTCGTCGCGCTCGTGCTGCTGTTCTGGAACATCCACCAGCCGCGCAAGGTCGGGATGGGCGTCGCGTTCGCGCTCGGCATCCTGATGGACGTGCACGACGCGGGGCTGCTCGGCGAGCACGCGCTCGCCTATACGCTGCTGTCGTACGGCGCGATCACGATCCACCGCCGCGTGCTGTGGATGCCGATCGGCGTGCAGGTGCTGTACGTCACGCCGCTGCTGGTCGCCGCGCAGCTCGTGCCGTTCGTGATCCGCCTGCTGATGGGCGCCGCGTTCCCCGGCTGGCGCTATCTGGTCGACGGTTTCGTCGAAGCCGCGCTGTGGCCGATCGCGAGCCACCTGCTGCTGATGCCGCAACGCCGCCCGGTCGACCCGGACGATACGCGCCCGATCTGAGCCGGACCGACCTTGAATACCCGCCGCCCCCACGCCCGCCGCGCGCCGCGCTCCGGGGCGGCACCTCGCCCGCGCCCGCGCGCGGGCCAGATTGCCCTTAAATGACCGAATTCAACGACACCCAACAGCAGCTCTCGAGGTTCCGCCTGCGCGTCGCGGCGGCGGGCGTGTTCGTGTTCGTCTGCTTCGGGCTGCTCGCGAGCCGCTTCTTCTACCTGCAGCTGATGCAGCACGGCAAATACGCGCTGCAGGCCGAGGAAAACCGCATCTCGGTCGCGCCGATCGTGCCGAACCGCGGGATCATCACCGATCGCAACGGCGTGATCCTCGCGAAGAACTACTCGGCGTACACGCTCGAGATCACGCCGTCGAAGCTCGACGACACGCTCGACAACACGATCGACAAGCTGTCCGAGATCATCCCGATCGACGCCCGTGACCGCCGCCGCTTCAAGAAGCTGCAGGAAGACTCGAAGAACTTCGAGAGCCTGCCGATCCGCACGCGGCTCACCGACGCGGAAGTCGCGCGCTTCACCGCGCAGCGTTTCCGCTTCCCCGGCGTCGACGTGCGCGCGCGGCTGTTCCGCCAGTACCCGCTCGGCATGACGGCCGCGCACGTGATCGGCTATATCGGCCGGATCTCCAAGCGCGACCAGGATCGCATCGACGCGATCAGCGACGACAACGACAGCGATCAGGAGCACTACGATCCGCGACGCGACGCGAACAACTACAAGGGCACCGACTACATCGGCAAGATCGGCGTCGAGCAGAGCTACGAAACCGAGCTGCACGGGCTGACGGGTTTCGAGGAAGTCGAGGTGACCGCCGGCGGCCGGCCGGTGCGCACGCTGTCGCGCACGCAGGCGACGCCCGGCAACAATCTCGTGCTGTCGCTCGACATCGGGCTGCAGCAGGTCGCCGAGCAGGCGTTCGCCGGCAAGCGCGGCGCGCTCGTCGCGATCGAGCCGAAGACGGGCGACGTGCTCGCGTTCGTGTCGTCGCCGAGCTTCGACCCGAACTCGTTCGTCGACGGCATCGACCAGCAGACCTGGGACGAGCTGAACAACTCGCCCGACAAGCCACTGTTGAACCGCCCGCTGCACGGCACCTATCCGCCCGGCTCGACGTACAAGCCGTTCATGGCGCTCGCGGGCCTGACGCTCGGCAAGCGCACGCCGGGCTGGGGCTTCCAGGATCCCGGCTACTTCACGTTCGGCGGCCATACGTTCCGCAACGACGTGCGCTCGGGCCAGGGCTGGGTCGACATGAACAAGGCGATCATGGTGTCGAACGACACCTACTTCTACATGCTCGCGCGCGACCTCGGCGTGAACGCGATCGCGAACTTCATGAAGCCGTTCGGCTTCGGCCAGATCACCGGGATCGACATCCAGGGCGAGGCGCGCGGGATCCTGCCGTCGACCGACTGGAAGAAGAAGGCGTTCAAGAAAGCGGCGCAGCAGAAGTGGTTCGACGGCGAGACGATCAGCCTCGGGATCGGCCAGGGCTACAACTCGTTCACGATCCTGCAGCTCGCGCATGCCACGGCAACGCTCGCGAACAACGGCGTCGTGATGAAGCCTCACCTCGTGAAGGAAGTCGAGGATCCGATCTCGCGGGCGCGCCACCTGACCGTGCCGAAGGAAAGCGACGTGATTCCGCTGAAGGCGGCCGACATCGACGTCGTGAAGCGCGGGATGGAGAACGTGATCGAGAACCCGTCCGGGACCGCGTACAAGGTGTTCCGCGGCGTGCCGTACCTCGCGGCCGGCAAGACCGGTACCGCGCAGGTGTTCTCGCTGCAGGGGTCGAACTACAAGGGCCATCTGCTCGCCGAACACCTGCGCGACCACGCGCTGTTCATCGCGTACGCGCCGGTCGACCATCCGCAGATCGCCATCGCACTGGTCGTCGAGAACGGCGGCTGGGGCGCGCAGGCCGCCGGCCCGATCGCACGCCGCGTGCTCGACTACTACCTGGTCGAGCGCCAGAACCCGAAGAACGAAGCCGCGGCCGTGGCCGCCGCGGCATCGGCCACCGAGCCGGTGAGCGCGCCCGTGGTCGGCGACACGTCGAAGCCGGCCACGATCGCGGCCGGCTTCACCGCGCTGCCGCAGCCGGTCGTGCCGTCGCCGGCCAGCGCGGCCGACGCGGCATCGGCCGCGTCGGGGGCGTTGGGGGCCTCGGGAGCGGCCAGCGCCACCGCGCCGGCCGACGCGAGCGCCGCGGCGCCGATGGCCGCGAGCCTGCCGCCGATCCGGCGACCGCACCGGCCGCGCCGGTCCGCCAGCGACGCACAGCCGGCCGTCGCCACGCCGCGGGACGACAACCACCGTGCGACGGCCCCCGCGAAAGCGGCGGACGCCGGCACCGCTCATTAACGGAGAAAGGCATGCAATTCGACAAGCGCGCCTGGCTCGACAAGATCAAGCAGATGTTCGCGGGCTTCGACCGCCCGCTCGCCCTCATCGTGTTCCTGCTGCTGTGCGTCGGCATCGTCACGCTGTACAGCGCGTCGATCGACGTGCCGGGCCGCGTCGAGGACCAGTTGCGCAACATCCTGCTGACGTTCGTGCTGATGTGGGTGATCGCCAACATCCCGCCGACCACGCTGATGCGCTTCGCGGTCCCGCTCTATACGTTCGGGGTCGCGCTGCTGATTGCCGTCGCGCTGTTCGGGATGACCAAGAAGGGCGCGAAGCGCTGGCTGAACGTCGGCGTCGTGATCCAGCCGTCGGAAATCCTGAAGATCGCGACGCCGCTGATGCTCGCGTGGTACTACCAGCGCCGCGAAGGCGGGCTGCGCTGGTACGACTTCGTCGCCGCGTTCGGGATCCTGATGGTGCCGGTCGGGCTGATCGCGAAGCAGCCCGACCTCGGCACGGGCCTGCTCGTGTTCGCGGCCGGCTTCTTCGTGATCTACCTCGCCGGCCTGTCGTTCAAGCTGATCGTGCCCGTGCTCGTCGCGGGCGTGATCGCGGTCGGCTCGATCGCCGTGTTCGAGGAACGCATCTGCCAGCCCGAAGTGCAGTGGCCGCTGATGCACGACTACCAGAAGCACCGTGTGTGCACGCTGCTCGACCCGACGTCCGACCCGCTCGGCAAGGGCTTCCACACGATCCAGGCCGTGATCGCGATCGGCTCGGGCGGCGCGCTCGGCAAGGGCTACCTGAAAGGCACGCAGGCGCACCTCGAATTCATTCCGGAAAAGCACACCGACTTCATCTTCGCGGTGTTCTCGGAGGAATGGGGGCTCGCCGGCGGGCTCGTGCTGCTGACGCTGTACATGGCGCTGATCGCGCGCGGCCTCTACATCGCCGCGCAGGGCGCGACGCAGTTCGGCCGGCTGCTCGCGGGCTCGCTCACGCTCGCGTTCTTCGTCTACGCGTTCGTCAACATCGGGATGGTGAGCGGCGTGCTGCCGGTCGTCGGCGTGCCGCTGCCATTCATGAGCTACGGCGGCACCGCGCTCACGACGCTCGGCATCGCGATCGGGATGATCATGAGCGTCGGGCGGCAGCGGCGGCTGATGAAGAGCTGACCGCGCGGCCTGCACCGCGATACGCGAAAACGGCGCCCCGGCGCCGTTTTTCATTGGGCGAGGGCCGCTTACTGCGGCGGCGCGTGCGCCTTGCCTTGCTGCGCCGCGCCGGCGCCCGATGCCGGCGTCGGCGCCTTCAGCCGCGCACTCAGCTCCTTGAATTTCAGCCCGGCCGTCTCGTCGCCCTGCGCGGCCGCCGCCGCGTAATACGCGCGCGCGATGTTCAGGTTCTGCGCGACGCCGTCGCCGCCACGCTCGTAGAACGACGCGGTCACGTACTGCGCGACGGGCTCGCCCGCGTCGGCGGCCTGCTTGTACCACACGAACGCCTGCCGGTTGTCGCGCGGCGTGCCGCGCCCGTCGAGGAACTGGTTCGCGAGCGACAGCTCGGCCTGCACGTGCCCCTGCTTCGCGGCCCGCAGGAACCAGCGATGCGCTTCAGTCGGGTTGCGCGCGACGAACTCGCCGTCGTCGAACATCCGGCCGTACACGTACTGCGCATGCGACATGTTCGCTTCCGCCGCGCGCTTCAGCCAGCGCAGTCCTTCGTCGACGTTCGCCGTCACGCCTTCGCCCGTCAGCAGCATCATCGCGTAGTTGAACTGCGCGAGGCGATCGCCGCGCTCCGCCGCATCGTGGAACTGCACGAGCGCCGCGCGATAGTCGCCGGCGTTGTAGTCGGCGACCGCCGATTGCGTCTCGTGCGACGGATCGGGCTTCGCTTGCGGCGCGCCCTGCGCAGCGGCCGCCGCCCACACGGTCCACAGCCCGACCATCGCCCCGATCCGCACTCGCCTGCGGCACACAGCGCCTCCTCCGTTCATGACCGTACCTCCTGCAACGCCTGCCGCGTCGCGCGCAACAGCCAGCTCACGTCGGCCGATACCGTGATCATCCGGTATCCGGCGTCGCGATACTGGCGCGCGGCCGCCGTATCGCCGGCGAAGATGCCGACCGCGACACCCGCCTGCTTGCCGGCCGCGAGCACGCGCGCCATCGCGGTTTCGACGTCCGGGTGGCGGATATCGCCGAGATGCCCGAGGCTCGCCGCGAGATCGGCCGGGCCGACGAACAGGCAATCGACGCCGGGCGTCGCCGCGATCCGCTCGACTTCGGCGACGCCGCGCGCCGATTCGACCTGCACGACCACCGCGACTTGTGCATTCGCCGTCTGCAGGTAGTCGCGGCGCATGCCGAATGCCGCCGCGCGCACCATGCCCGCCACGCCGCGCAGCCCGTCGGGCGATTCGGGCGACGGGAAGCGCGTGAGCCGCACCGCGTGCGCGGCGTCGTCGGGCGTCTCGATACACGGGAACATCAGCGTGCGCGCGCCGGCGTCGAGCGCGCGCTTCACGAGCCACGGCTCGCGCGCCGGCACGCGCACGACCGGCTCGCTCGGCAGATGCGCCGCGGCGATCGCGCGCAGTTGCGACGCCACGTCGCGACTGTCGTTCGGCGCATGCTCCATGTCGATGCAGAGCCAGTCGTAACCGGCATGCGCGAGCGCTTCCGCGGCCGAGTCGCTGCCGAGCGACAGCCACAGGCCGTACAGCGGCTCGTCACCGTCGCGCAGGCGTTGTTTGAGGGAATTGGTGAGCGTGCTCATCGATACGGCCTCCGGGACGGAACGGCAATCGAACGGGACAAGCAACAGGCGCGGCGAAACGCACCCCGCCGGGCAATCGAAGCACGGCGGCGGCGGCAGACCGCGCGCCGGAGAACGTGAGTCGGGGCGGGACGGCCGATCTGACAGCGCGGGCCGCGCGATGGCTCACGCGAGCGCGTTTCGGTGCCGCACGACGATCATAGCGCGGCGGGTGCTCGATGCGGGAACAGACGGGGGAAGCCGTGCCGGCGCAGGACCAAGGGAAGCGACGCCGCCAGACGCGGTGACGGGCAGCCCGCGCCGGACGGCGGGGCTGCCGGGGGGGGCAGGCAGGATCAGCGGCCGGGCTGGCGCTCGACGTCGGCCCAGCAGTTCGGCGTCTCGTACAGGCGCACGCGCTCGAGGCGCAGGTTCACGCCGTAGTGCGCGTCGTACACGTTCGCGAGGAGGTCGAACGCGATCGCCGCGAGGTTCTCGACGGTCGGGATCCGGTCGATCACGACCGTCTTGTGGTCGGCCATCTGCTCGAGAAACGAGCGCACGACGTCGTCGCGCGCATAGACCAGGAACGCGTGGTCCCACTTGCTGACGAGGTGCTCCATCGCGAGCGCCTTCACGTCGGCGAAATCCATCACCATGCCGCGGTCGGGCGCGCCCTCGGTATCGACGAGATCGCCGCGCAGCGTGATTTCGAGCACGTAGCGATGGCCGTGCAGGTTCCTGCACTGGCTGCGGTGATCGGGGATGCGGTGGCCCGCGTCGAATTCGAGTTTTCGGGTAATCAGCACGATGTCAAAAGCCGTGGCTCAGGGAATGTTCAGATATTTGTGGGTCTGCATCGACAGCCGCCACTGCGGATGACGCTTGCACCAGTCGATCGCGAGCTTCGTGTTGAGGTCGCGCGACGGGCCGTCCATCGGCTGCACGAGAAAATACTCGAAATCGAGCTTCGCGTAGTCGGCCAGCCGCTGGTTGTCCTGCGGCACGACGACCTTCAGTTCGTTGCCCTTCGTGACGACGAGCGGCGCATCGGCCTTCGGGCTCACGCAGATCCAGTCGATCGTGTCGAGCACCGGCAGCGAACCGTTGGTCTCGATCGCGATCTCGAAGCCGGCCGCATGCAGCGCGTCGACGAGCGGCTGGTCGAGCTGCAGCATCGGCTCGCCGCCCGTGCAGACGACGAAGCGGTGCGCTTCGCCGTCCGGCCACAGGCCGGCGATCGTCGCGACGAGCGCGGCGGCATCCTTGAACTTGCCGCCGTTCTCGCCGTCGGTGCCGACGAAATCCGTATCGCAGAAGCGGCACACGGCCTCCGCACGATCCTCTTCGCGGCCCGACCACAGGTTGCAGCCGGCGAACCGGCAGAACACGGCCGGCCGGCCCGCATTCGCGCCCTCGCCCTGCAACGTGTAGAAAATTTCCTTGACCGCGTAAGTCATCGTGCTTCGTCCGGCTCGCGCCGCTCGTTGTCGATCAGAATCCGTTGTCCATCAAGCGCTGCCCGCGCGAGCCGCGTCACAGCGGCGCTTCGGTCACCCGCTCGCCCTTCAGGTAGGCCTCGTAGCCGCGCTTGCGCAGCTTGCAGGCCGGGCATTCGCCGCAGCCGAAACCCCAGTCGTGCAGCTCCGCGCGCTCGCCCACGTAGCACGTGTGCGTCTCGACGCGGATCAGTTCGACAAGCGCGTCGCCGCCGAGCTGTTCGGCAAGCTGCCAGGTCTGCGCCTTGTCGAGCCACATCAGCGGCGTCTCCAGCACCATGCGCGTATCCATCCCGAGATTCAGCGCGACCTGCAGCGCCTTCATCGTGTCGTCGCGGCAGTCCGGATAGCCGGAGAAATCGGTTTCGCACATCCCGCCGACCAGCACGCGCAGCCCGCGGCGATAGGCGATCGCCGCGGCGATCGTCATGAACATCAGGTTGCGGCCCGGCACGAACGTGTTCGGCAGGCCGTTCGCCGTCGTTTCGATCTCGATCGTACGCGTCATCGCGGTATCGCTGATCGCGCCGAGCACCGACAGGTCGATCATGTGATCGTCGCCGAGCCGGTCCGACCACGCCGGAAACTTGTGCTTCAGCGCTTCGCGCACGCCTTCGCGGCACTCGAGTTCGACGCGATGACGCTGGCCGTAGTCGAAGCCGAGCGTCTCGACCGTCTGGTAGCGTTCGAGGGCCCATGCCACGCACGTGGCGGAGTCCTGCCCGCCGGAAAACAACACGAGCGCGCCGTCTTTAGCGTCTGTCCGAATCACCGTGATACTCCGTGAATGTGTAGGCTCGCGTCGCACTGCGCCCCGAGGCCGGCTGCCGCCGGGCGGCCGACGCGGCCGGCCTGCGCCGGCCCGACCAGTATAGGCAGCGCGGTGGGCCGCGAATGCGGCGGCGCGCTTATACCGCTCATCGCGCGGCATCGTTGCCGCGCGCCACGGCAGGCGCGCCGCGGGCAGCCTGCCATGCGCATGAAGCGATGCGCTAAGTCATTGAGCGGGCACGGATTTTATCATGCCCCGGCGAATGCTGCCGGGCCCGCCGATCACGACGCGCGATATCCACCACAAACGAAAAACCCCAAGAACCTTCCGATTCTTGGGGTTTTAAATGCTGGTGGCCTGGGACGGAATCGAACCATCGACACGCGGATTTTCAATCCGCTGCTCTACCAACTGAGCTACCGGGCCAACGAAGAATGAAAGTATATCGAGCTATTCGCCCCCGAGCAAGTGCTTTCGCGAAATATTTTACAGCGCGCCTTCGGACGGCTTCTTGCCGAGCTCGACGCCGAGCTGCTTGAGCTTGCGATACAGGTGCGTGCGCTCGAGGCCCGTCTTCTCCGCGACGCGCGTCATGCTGCCGTTCTCGCGCGCGAGGTGATATTCGAAGTACGCGCGCTCGAACGCATCGCGCGCCTCGCGCAACGGGATGTCGAACGGAATCGCGGCCGTCTGGCCCGCGAGGCCGAGCGCCGACGCCATGTCGTCGCCGAGCGTCGGCAGCGCCGCCGCGGACGCGACCGCCGCCGGCCCCGCGGCCTGCCCGCCGCCCGCCTTCGCCGCCGTGTTCGCGGACACCGGCGCGGCGCCGCGCGCAAGACCGTGCTCGACCGACTTCAGCAGCTTCTGCAGCGCGATCGGTTTCTCGAGGAAATCGAGCGCACCGATCTTCGTCGCCTCGACGGCGGTATCGATCGTCGCGTGCCCGGACATCATGATCACGGGCATCGTCAGCAGCCCCTGCGCCGCCCATTCCTTGAGCAGCGTGACGCCGTCGGTATCGGGCATCCAGATATCGAGCAGCACGAGATCGGGCGCCTGATTCAGCCGGTATTCCCGCGCGGCCTGCGCGTTCTCCGCCGCCTCGACGACATGTCCTTCATCGCTGAGGATCTCCGAGAGCAATTCCCGGATGCCCATTTCATCATCTACCACCAGGATGGTTGCCATTTACGCTGCCTTTGTCTGCTCACTTGCTTTTGTCTTGGCGGGAGTCGCCCCGTCCTGCGCACCGGGTTCGGCGCCTGGCGTATCGCTCGCCATCTGCAGGAACAGGATCGACACCTGCGCACCCTCGACGGTCTCGCCGTGCATGCGATTGCGCAGATCGATCCGCGCGCCGTGCTCGTCAACGATTTTCTTGACCGTGGCCAGCCCGAGCCCCGTGCCCTTCGCCTTCGTCGTCACGTAAGGCTCGAACGCGCGGGTCAGGATGCGTGCCGGAAAACCGGGCCCGTTATCGGACACGGTCAGACGTACCGCGACGCGCGTTTTGCCCTCGGCGTCTGGGTCGCCATATTCTACTGTCTTGGTTTCGATCAACACACGCGGATGCGCGGACTCCGCAACCGAATCCTGCGCATTCTGCAGCAGGTTGTGAATCACCTGGCGCAATTGCGTCGCGTCACCGCGAATCACCGGCAGCGACGGCGCGAGTTCGGCGACGATCGGGTTCTTGCCTTCGCCGACGCCGTACAGCCCGAGCACCTCGCTCGCCAGTTCGTTCAACTGCAGGTTCGCGAGCACCGCCGGCGGCGTGCGCGCGTATTCGCGGAAATCGTCGACCATCCGCTTCATCGCGGCGACCTGGTTCACGATCATCGTCGCGCCGCGCTTGAGCACGTCCGCGTCGGGCGGTGAAAGCTTGTCCGACAGCTTCATCTGCAGCCGCTCGGCCGACAGCTGGATCGGCGTCAGCGGATTCTTGATCTCGTGCGCGAGCCGCCGCGCGACCTCGCCCCACGCGACCGAACGCTGCGCGGAAATCACGTCGGAGATGTCGTCGAACACGACGACGTAGCCGGACGTCTGCGGATCGTCGGCCTGGCCCTCGACCGTCGACACGAGCCGCGTGCCGCGCACGAGCAGCGTCAGCGGATCGGTTTCGCCCGGCACCTCGATCGCGAACTGCTGCTGCCAGTGGCCGCGATCGCCGCTGCCGCCGTCGGACGCCGCCTCGCGATCGGCGAACGCCTTGCGCACCATCGCGCCGAACCCGGCGGCCACGCCGATCCGGTCGAGCGTCGTGCCGATCAGCGAGTTGAACGGCTGCCGGAAGATCCGCTCGGCGCCGCGATTGGCCGTCGTCAGCCGGAACTGGCGGTCGAGCACGAACACGCCGGCCGTCAGGTTCGCGAGGATGCTCTCGAGATACGTCTTCGAATGCTCGAGCGCGATGCGGTTCTTCTCGACCGCGAGCCGCGCCTCCGACAACTGGCGCGTCATCGCGTTGAACGACTGCGTGAGGAAGCCGAGCTCGTCGCGCGTCTTGATCTCGCGCTTCGGCGTGTAGTCGCCTTCCGTGATCTCCTTCGTGCCCTGCGCGAGCAGGAACAGCGGCCGCGCGAGCTGCTGGCCGAGCGCGAGCGCGAGCATCATCGCGATGAAAGTCGCGAGGAACAGCGCGAGCGTCAGCGTGCCGATGTACATCTTGCGCAGGCCCGTGCGGCCGAGCGACTTTTCCTGGTACTCGCGGTACGCGCGCTGCACGGCGTCCGCGTTGTGCGCGAGCCCGGACGGCACCGGCTGCGTGAGCTGCAGGAACCGCTCCGCCGGCTGCAGCAGCGACGTCGTCGCGTCGGGAATCGGCCGCACGACGCGCAGCCGCAGCGCGCCCTTCGCGCCGTGCGCACGCGGGTCGCCGTCGACCTCGCCCTCGATCGCCGCATACGCGCCGTGTTCGCGCGCCTGGCTCAGCATCAGCGGCGTCGGCAGATCGTCCGGAATCAGCGCCGCGAAATTGCCCGATGCCTGCGCGACGATGTGCAGGTCGGGCGCCGCGCCGGAGCCGCCGCGGCTCGGCTCGACGATCGTCGCGTCCTGCACCCCGAACTGGTCGCGCAGCCGCAGCAGCGTGAGCGTCGTGCCGTTCGTGTTCGCATCGACGCTCGCGAGCTGGTCGGACATCAGCCGCGCCTTCGTCTGCAGATCGGACAGCGACGCATCGAGCATCCCGCGGCCGAGGTTCAGGCCGGCCGTCAGCGCGGTCTCGACGTTCACGTCGAACCACGATTCGATACTGCGCGACACGAACTGGTACGACACGATGTAGATGATCCCGCCCGGCACCACGCCGACGAGCGCGAAGAACACCGCGAGCTTCGCGAGCAGCCGCGTGCCGAACTTGCCCTTCCTCAGGCGCACGACGATCATCCCGATCAGCCCGAGCACCACGAGCAGGAACACGAGCGCGACGACGATGTTCGTCGCGTACAGCCACGAGTAGTAGCGGTCGAAGAATTCGGTGTTCGCGCTCGCGGCCGCGAGCAGCACGAGCAGCAGCAGCGCGGTCAGCGCGACCGTCGAGACGATCACGCGGATGAGGAGACTCTTCCCGCTGGCCGCGCGGCGCACTTTATTTAGCACGTTCGGTCACCGTGAAGTTGAAGCGCTTCCAGTCCGACCCGAGCGTCCAGTCGCGGTTGTTCACGGCATCGACCTGGAACGGCTTCGGCATCAGCGCCGTATCGAGCTGCATCCGCACCGACGCCGTGTAGGTTTCGCCCGCGCGCACCTGGTTGCGGTCGATCACATGCCACGACGTGATGTGCCGGACCACCGCGAGCGCATCCTTCAGCGACGGGAAGCCGAGCTGCAGGCCGCCCGTCGACACGCGGTATTCGCGCGTGAGCGGCTGGAACGACAGGCGGATCGTCTGCGTGACCGCCACCGGCTGCTCGTCGAACCAGTACCAGCGCGCGCGGCTCAGCTCGAAGTCGGTCGTGAAGTAAAGCGGGATGCCCTTGTTGACGGCATCCTCGAGGTTCGGATTCAGCTCGAAGTCGAACCGTGCGTCGAGACTCCAGCCGCTTCCGTCGGACTGGAGCGACGCGCGCTGCACGGCGATCGATTCGGCATGCGCCGGCCGGACGACGGCCAGACACAGCGTCAACGCGACCAGCAAGACGGCCGCGAGCCGAAGGGGAAAAAGGTGTTTGATCGTCACCGTTTCTGAAACCGCGCGTAGAAAAATCCGTCGTGATCGGTGTTCTGGTCGAGTGCGCCGGCGGCCGCCCGTCCCTGCACGCCGCCCGGCAGCAGTTGGCCGGGGGCGTCCAATCGTACCGCATCTTCACAGGCCGCTTCAAACCAGCGGGCCTGCAATTCGCCTTCCTCGGGGAAGATCGAGCAGGTCACGTAAAGCAGTTCGCCGCCCGGCTTCACGAGCGGCCACAGCGCCGACAGGATGCGACGCTGCTCCGCGACCAGCGCCGGGATGTCGGCCTCGCGGCGCAGCCAGCGGATGTCGGGGTGCCGCCGCACGATGCCGGACGCCGAGCACGGCACGTCGGCCAGGATGCGATCGAACGGACGTCCGTCGTACCACGCGTCAGGTGCGCCCGCGTCGCCGACGCACACGTTCGCGGCGAGCGACAGGCGCACGAGATTCTCGCCGATCCGCGCAGCGCGCGTCGGGTCGCTTTCGAGCGCCACGACGTCCGCATCGGCGAGTTCGAGAATATGGCCCGTCTTGCCGCCGGGCGCCGCGCATGCATCGAGCACGCGCATGCCGTCGCGCGCGCCGAGCCACTCGGCCGCGAGCTGCGCGCCCGCGTCCTGCACCGACACCACGCCGTCGGCGAATCCCGGAATGCGTTCGACCGGCAGCGCCGACGCGAGCCGCACCGCATGCCGGCCGATCGCGGTCGCGTCGATCCCGTTCGCACGCAGCGTGTCGAGATACGCGTCGACGCTCGCGCGGCGCGCGTTCACGCGCAGCGTCAGCGGACCCTGACGCTCGCCCGCCGCGAGAATCGCCTGCCACGCGCCGGGCCATGCGCGCTTCACCGCATCGACCCACCATTCGCGGTAATTCCAGCGCGCGACCGGGTCGTCCTGCATCGCGGCGACGAGCGCGTCGCGCTCGCGCAGGAAACGACGCAGCACCGCATTGACCATTCCCTTCGCGAACGCGAATTCGCGCCGCGCACCGATGACGGTGACGGCCTGGTCGACCACCGTGAACGCCGGGTACGCGGCCTCGTCCGCCGGGTCGAGCAGCAGCGCGAACGCGCCGGCGAGCACCGCGTGCACGTGCGCGGGCGGCGCCTTGCTGACGAACTTGCCGATCAGCCAGTCCGCGCTGCCCAGGCGGCGCATCGTCCGGTAGGCGACGTCCTGCGTCGCGCCGCGCGCGAGTGCCTGCGCACCGGACGGCATCTGCGCGAATACCGCCGACAGCGCCGCCGGCAACGCGGTGCCGCGTCGCACCGCATCGACCGCCTGCGCGGCCGCGTCGAGCGCGAAGCCGAGCGAATCGGGCGCCAGGTGCAGCGCAGCCAGGCGCGCCGGGCGGCCGGAGGAGGTCGGAGCGGAAGAACGGGGTCGTGTCATCGGTGCGGAATCGGCAAACAGGCGCGGCAATCGGGTGCGGCAAAGAAATGCGGCAAACGGCGGGATCGCAACCGCCAGATGGCCCGGCGATCCCAAACCGCGCATTGTAGCGTGCAGCCATGCCGCGCCTTTGGCCCCTTTACGGCGCGCACAAATGAAACACCCCGCAGCGCGAAGCATGCGGGGTGGCGAGCAACGCCGCGCGGCAACGGCCGCACGGGTCGCCGACGGTCACTCGAAGCGGCCGGTGCGCGCCATCTCCATCAGGCGCGCGATGCGCTCCTCGGTGGCCGGGTGCGTCGAGAACAGGTTCTGCAGGCCGCCGCCGTGCAGCGGGTTCATGATCATCATCTGGGCGGTGGCCGGGTGCGCCTCGGCCGCCTGGAACGGGATGCCCGCCGCATAGCGATGGATCTTGTCGAGCGCGGTGGCGAGCGACTGCGGATCGCCGGAAATCTGCGCGCCGCCGCGGTCCGCCTCGAACTCGCGGGCCCGCGAAATCGCCATCTGGATCAACGCGCCGGCGATCGGCGCGAGCAGCGCGACCGCGATCCCCGCGATCGGGTTGGCCGGCCGGCCGTTCTCGTCGCGCCCGCCAAAGAACATCGCGAAGTTCGCGAGCGCCGAGATCGCGCCCGCCATCGTCGCGGTGATCGTCGAGATCAGGATGTCGCGGTGCTTCACGTGCGCAAGCTCGTGCGCCATCACGCCGCGCATCTCGCGCTCCGACAGCACGCGCAGGATGCCCGTCGTCGCGGCGACCGCCGCGTGCTCGGGGTTGCGGCCCGTCGCGAACGCGTTCGGTGCGTCCTCGTTGATCAGGTAGACGCGCGGCATCGGCAGGTTCGCGCGCGTGGCGAGCTCGCGCACCATCCGGTAGAACTGCGGCGCCGTGTTCTCGTCGACTTCCTGCGCGTTGTACATGCGCAGCACCATCTTGTCCGAGAACCAGTACGAGAAGAAATTCATGCCGAGCGCGAACAGCAGCGCGATCGTCATGCCGCGCGAGCCGCCGATCATCCCGCCGATCACGATGAACAGGGCCGTGATCGCGGCCATCAGCATCGCCGTTTTGACCCAATTGAACATACCCACTCCTTATCCGTCAGGGGACCCGCCGCGCATCGCAGCGCACGGCGGAAAATTGTAAGCGATTTGTTAGATAAGGTCTCGCCGGAAAAATTCAATCTCAGCGTTGCGAAGCTGCAAGACGAAGGCCGAGGCCGACAAAAGCGCTGCCCACGGTACGGTCGAGCCACTTCTTGACGCCCGGCTTGCCGGAAAAGCGCTGCGTGACGCTGCCCGCCACCCACGCGACCAGGCTCGTCCACACCGTGCTCATCGCGACGAACACCGCGCCGAGGGTCAGGAACGCCCAAGCCTTGTGCGGGCTGTCGGCCGACACGAATTGCGGAAAGAACGATACGAAGAACAGCACGACCTTCGGATTCAGCACGTTGGTCCAGAAACCCTGCATGAACAGCTGGCGCAGCGGCTTGGCGGCCGCGGCCTGCGCGGCTTCGGCGCCCGACGGCGCGGCGGCCTGCTTCGCGATGATCATCCGCACGCCGAGATAGATCAGGTACGCGGCGCCAACCAGTTTGATCACCGTGAACGCGGTTGCCGACGCCGCCAGCAGCGCGGTCAGGCCGAACGCGCAGGCGAGCGCGTGGACGCAGCAGCCGGCCGAAATGCCGAACGCCGACATCAGCCCGGCACCGCGCCCCTGCGCGACGCTGCGGCCGACGATGTAGGCCGTATCGGGACCGGGCGTGATGTTCAGCAGGAAAACCGCGAACACGAAGAAGCCGAAATGGGTGATGCCGAACATGAAAACCTCGAAACCGGAGAGCGCAGGGAAATTCTACGCGCGGCTGGGGCCCCGCGCGACTCGGCCGTCCGGCCGGTTGCGCCGGGCCGGCAGACCGGGTCGAATGCCGCTCGGGCCGTGTCAGTCAGCGTCCGGCAGCGCGAAACGCTGGCCGGCGGCGAGCGGCGAACCGGCGAGGAATTCCCGCGCGGGCAGCCGCTTGCCGCCCGGTTTCTGCAACTGGGTCACGCGCAGCGCGCCGCTGCCGCATGCGACCACGACGCCTTCCGGCGCGGCTTCGACGATCGTGCCGGGGGCTGCGTCGGCATTCGTGCCGCGCGCCGCCACGGGCTCCGCGGCCCAGAGCTTGATGGCCGCGCCGTCGAGCGTCGCGACGCCGCCCGGGAACGGATCGAACGCACGCACCTGGCGCGCGAGCACGTCGGCAGGCTTGCGCCAGTCGAGCGCCGCTTCGTGCTTGCCGATCTTTTCCGCGTAGGTCACGCCGTCAGCCGGCTGCGGCGTCGCCGGCAGCGTGCCGTCGCGCTCGAGCCGCACCAGCGCGTCGACGATCAGCCGCGCGCCGTCGGCCGCGAGGCGGTCGTGCAGCGTCGCGGTCGTATCGTCGGGCGCGATCGCGATGCGCGCCTCCTCGATCATCGCGCCGGTGTCGAGACCGACGTCCATCTGCATCAGCGTGACGCCCGTCTCGGCGTCGCCGGCTTCGATCGCACGATGGATCGGTGCGGCGCCCCGCCAGCGCGGCAGCAGCGACGCGTGAATGTTGATGCAGCCGGCGCGCGGAATGTCGAGCACTTCCTGCGGCAGCAGCAGGCCGTACGCGGCCACCACCATCACGTCGTGCGGCGTCGCGCGCAGCAGTTCGATCGCGTCGGCCGCCTCCGCCGGGTACTTGCCCGCGCGGCGCAGCGACGGCGGCTGCGCGACGGTCATCCCGTGCTCGACGGCGTAGCGTTTCACGGCGCTTGCCTGGAGTTTCATCCCGCGCCCGGCCGGGCGATCGGGCTGGGTGAGCACGAGCGGCACCGGAAAACCGGCCTCATGGATCGCGGCAAGAGCGGCCGCGGCGAATTCCGGCGTGCCGGCAAAAATCACGCGCAACGTATGGGTCATGACAGCGTTCGGAGTCGGGCTGGGCGCACGCGCATCACATCGCGCGTTCGAGTTTCTTCATCTTCGTCTTGATACGCGTCTGTTTGAGCGGCGACAGGTATTCGACGAACACGCGGCCCATCAGGTGATCCATCTCGTGCTGGACGCACACCGCGAGCAACCCTTCGCAGTCGAGCTCGAACGTCTCGCCCTGCTCGTTGAGCGCACGCACGCGCACGTGGTCGGGGCGCTCGACTTCGTCGTAGATGCCGGGCACCGACAGGCAGCCTTCTTCATAGGTCTGCTTTGCGTCGCTCGACCACACGATTTCCGGATTGATGAACGCGCGCAGCTCGTTCTTTTCCTCGGAGACGTCGATCACGATCACGCGCTCGTGCACGTCGACCTGCGTGGCCGCCAGGCCGATGCCGGGCGCCGCGTACATGGTCTCGGCCATGTCGGCGACGAGCTTGCGGATCCGGTCGTCGACCTTGTCGACGGGCTTCGCGACCTTGTGCAGCCGCTTGTCGGGGTAATGAAGAATATTGAGCAAAGCCATGGTGTTCGGTATTCGGTGGAGCGGCGCGCCGCATCGGCCATCCGGCCGGCTGGCGCCGCCGCCGGGATGCAATGAAGATGAGGCGGATGCGTGGCATATCAATGCCGCGCATCGCGCCTCCTGCAATCGGCCGGGCGCCTGTGCGCACGGCCCTGTCGAGTATTTCGGATGATGAAAATTTTATCATGGCGCCACGCGCTCCGCTGGACGCCGCATTCGAGGGCAGCCTCATGTCCCCGCAAGCGCTGACGCCCGCCGCGCTGCGCGCATGGCTGCAGCTCGCGCATGCGCCCGGCCTCTCGGCCGCCGTGCTGCAGGCGCTGCTCGCGGCATTCGGCTCCCCGGCGGCATTGCTGTGCGCGCCCGGCGACGCGATCGCCGCCGTGAGCAGCCCCGCCGCCGCGCAGGCCGTGCGCGCGAGCGAGCGCGACGATCTCGATACGCGCACGAGCGCCGCGCTCGCGTGGCTCGACGGGCCGGGCAACGTGCTCGTCACGCTGAGCGACCCGGCCTACCCGCCGCGGCTGCGCGACCTGCACGATCCGCCTCCGCTGCTATATGTAAAGGGGCGGCTCGACCTGCTGCACGCAGGCGGCCTCGCCGTGGTCGGCAGCCGCCATGCGACGCCGCAGGGGCTCGCCGACGCCACGCATTTCGCGCACGCGTTGTCCGACGCGGGTCTCACGATCGTCTCGGGCCTCGCGCTCGGAATCGACGGCGCCGCGCATCGTGGCGGACTCGATGGCCGCTCGGGCACCGTCGCGGTGATCGCGACGGGCGCCGATCTCGTCTATCCGGCGCGGCACCGCGCGCTCGCCCACGAGATCGCCGCGCACGGCGCGATCGTGTCGGAATGGCCGCTCGGCACGCCGGCCCGCGCCGCGCATTTCCCCCAGCGCAACCGGCTGATCGCCGCGCTCGCGATCGGCGTGCTCGTCGTCGAGGCCGCCCCGCGCTCGGGCTCGTTGATCACCGCGCGGCTCGCGAACGAACTGGGGCGCGATGTGTTCGCGATGCCCGGTTCGATCCACGCCCCGCTCGCGCAGGGCTGCCACGCGCTGATCCGCGACGGCGCGAAGCTCACCGCGGCGCCGCTCGACGTGCTCGAGGAATACGGGCTGGGCGAGCCGGCCGCGCGCACGATGAGCGGCGCGGCGCGGGCCGGCAACCCTGGCCCGAACGTGGGTGACATTCGCCAGCCCGAAGCTAACGGCGTCGCGCAACCGGATCGCCCTGTCGCGCCCGCCGCACCGCCCCGCATCGACGCCCCGCCACCGGGCAACTCGTCGGAACAGGCGGTGCTCGCGGCGCTGGGATACGGCCCCGTGACGTACGAATGGCTCGCCGAGCACAGCGGCCTGTCCGACGACGTGCTGCATGGCGCGCTGCTCGCGCTGGAACTCGCCGGCCGCGTCGCGAGCGTCCCCGGCGGACGCTTCGCGCGGCTTGACGCGGCGCCCACCCCGTCCGCGCGGGGCGTGCTACATTCCCCGGCATAGGGGCGGCCCGGCCGCCGACGCTACTCAAGGAATGCCATGCCCGCGCTGAATCTCGACACCGACGCAGATCGGATCGCCGAGCGCCTCGCCGATCCCGGCACGTTGCTGGTCGCGTGCCTGTGCGCCGACTGGTGCGGCACGTGCCGCGACTACCGGACCGCGTTCGACCGGCTCGCCGACGCGCATCCGGACGCCTGCTTCGCGTGGATCGACATCGAAACCCATGCCGACCGGCTCGACGATCTCGACGTCGAGAACTTCCCGACCATCCTGATCGAGGATGCCCACACCGCACGCTTCTTCGGCACGGTGCTGCCGCACGCGGCGATCGTCGAGCGCATGCTGTCCGACCTGAGCGCGGTGCCCGGTGCGCCGCACGCACCGAAATTGCGCGACGTCCTGAACGTCGAAGCCTGAATTCGCGGGCCGGCGCGGCGGTTTGGCGCAGGTTTGCGCGCCCCGCCGCGCCCGGCGCTTGCCGCCGTTGCGGCCCCCCACTATGATGAGCCGCTTTTTACACGCTGAGCCGCCGTCGCTGCGGCGTGTGCTATAAAGCGGTCGTAAAAGGGACCCACACCGGCGAACCCGGTCTACCAACACACACCTGTCATGTCCAAAGCACTGATCATTGCGGAAAAGCCTTCTGTCGCGAACGACATCGCACGCGCTTTGGGCGGCTTTACCAAGCATGACGAGTATTACGAGAGCGACGATTTCGTCCTTTCGTCCGCTGTCGGCCACCTGCTGGAAATCGCCGCCCCGGAGGAATACGAGGTCAAGCGCGGGAAATGGAGCTTCGCGCATCTGCCCGTCATCCCCCCGCATTTTGACCTGAACCCGATCGCAAAAAGCGAGTCGCGCCTCAAGGTGCTCACGAAGCTGATGAAGCGCAAGGATGTCGACCGCCTGATCAACGCATGTGACGCGGGGCGCGAAGGCGAGCTGATTTTCCGCCTGATCGCGCAGCACGCGAAGGCGAAGCAGCCGGTCCAACGACTGTGGCTGCAATCGATGACGCCGCAGGCGATCCGCGACGGTTTCGCGAACCTGCGCAGCGACTCGGACATGCAGCCGCTCGCCGACGCCGCACGCTGCCGCTCGGAAGCCGACTGGCTCGTCGGGATCAACGGCACCCGCGCGATGACCGCGTTCAACAGCAAGGGCGGCGGCTTCTTCCTGACCACCGTCGGCCGCGTTCAGACGCCAACGTTGTCGATCGTCGTCGAACGTGAGGAGAAAATCCGCCGCTTCGTCCCGCGCGACTACTGGGAAGTGAAAGCCGAATTCGCGTGCGCGGCCGGCTTCTACGAAGGCAAGTGGTACGACCCGAAATTCAAGCGCGACGAGTTCGATCCGGAAAAACGCGACTCCCGCCTGTGGAGCCTGCCGGCGGCCGAAACGATCGTCGCCGCCTGCCGCGACCAGGTCGGCACGGTATCCGAGGAATCGAAGCCGTCGACGCAACTGTCGCCGCTGCTGTTCGACCTGACGAGCCTGCAGCGCGAGGCGAACGGCCGCTTCGGCTTCTCCGCGAAGAACACGCTCGGCCTCGCCCAGGCGCTGTATGAAAAGCACAAGGTGCTGACCTACCCGCGTACCGACGCGCGCGCGCTGCCGGAAGACTACCTGTCGACGGTCGAGTCCACGCTCGAGATGCTCAAGGAGAGCCACAACTACCTGCCGCATGCGAAGCAGGTGCTCGACAAGGGCTGGGTGAAGCCGAACAAGCGGATCTTCGACAACTCGAAGATCAGCGACCACTTTGCAATCATCCCGACGCTGCAGGCGCCGAAATCGCTGTCCGAGCCGGAGCAGAAGCTGTACGACCTGGTCGTGAAGCGTTTCCTCGCGGTGTTCTTCCCGGCAGCCGAATTCCGCGTCACCACGCGGATCACCGAAGTCGCCGGCCATCACTTCAAGACCGAAGGCAAGGTGCTCGTCGAGCCAGGCTGGCTGCAGGTGTACGGCCGCGATGCCGAAGGCGCGGACGCGAACCTCGTGCCGGTGCAGAAGGACGAGAAGGTGAAGACGGACGAAATCGCCGCCGTCGCGCTCGTGACCAAGCCGCCCGCACGCTACTCGGAAGCGACGCTGCTGTCCGCGATGGAAGGCGCCGGCAAACTGGTCGAGGACGACGAGCTGCGCGAGGCGATGGCCGCGAAGGGCCTCGGGACGCCGGCGACGCGTGCGGCGATCATCGAAGGCCTGCTCGGCGAGAAGTACCTGCTGCGCGAAGGCCGCGAACTGATCCCGACCGCGAAGGCGTTCCAGCTGATGACGCTGCTGCGCGGCCTCGGCGTGAAGGAACTCACCGCGCCCGAGCTCACCGGCGAATGGGAATACAAGCTGTCGCAGATGGAGCGCGGCAATCTCGGCCGAGACGCGTTCATGCAGGAAATCGCCCGCATGACGCAGCAGATCGTCAAGCGCGCGAAGGAATACGATTCCGACACGATTCCCGGCGACTACGCGACCCTTCAGACGCCGTGCCCGAATTGCGGCGGCCAGGTGAAGGAAAACTACCGCCGCTTCGCGTGCACGAAGTGCGACTTCTCGATCTCGAAGATCCCGGGTAGCCGGCAGTTCGAGATCCCGGAAGTCGAGGAGCTGTTGCAGAAAAAGGAAATCGGGCCGCTGTCCGGGTTCCGCAGCAAGATGGGCCGCCCGTTCTCGGCGATCCTCAAGCTGTCCTTCGACGACGAGACGAAGAACTACAAGCTCGAGTTCGATTTCGGCCAGGACCAGGGCGGCGAGGAAGGCGAAGCGCCCGACTTCTCCGCGCAGGAACCGGTCGGCGCGTGCCCGAAGTGCAAGGGCCGCGTGTTCGAGCACGGGATGAGCTACGTGTGCGAGCACTCGGTCGCGAACCCGAAGACCTGCGACTTCCGCTCGGGCAAGGTGATCCTGCAGCAGGAAATCACGCGCGAGCAGATGGGCAAGCTGCTGGCCGACGGCCGCACGGATCTGCTGCCGGGCTTCAAGTCGTCGCGTACCGGCCGCAACTTCAAGGCGTTCCTCGTGAAGCAGCCGGACGGCAAGATCGGCTTCGAGTTCGAGAAGAAGGAACCGAAGGCGGCCGCGGCGAAGAAGACGGCCAAATCGGCGACGAAGGATGCCGAAACCGTGACCGAAGGCGCCGAAGAGAAACCGGCGCCGGCGCGCAAGACCGCCGCCCGCAAGACGACGGCGCGCAAGACGGGTTCGTGACGGCCCGACCGCCGGGCGCCGCTTCGGGCGTGCCCGGCGCCGGCACGCAGCCATAAAAAAACGCGGATCGATCGATCCGCGTTTTTTATTTGCGCCGGCCGTAATGCTACCGGGCGCCGCCCCGTTACAGCGGCGACGGCACCGCCACGCGCGGGCGCGGCGAGCGCGCCACGCGCGGCTGCAGGTTCGGACCGGTCGATTCGGGGGGCTGCTCGGCACGCATCTCGACGCCGATCGGCGGCACCGTCGCGCTCTGCGCGGCCCATTGTTCGCCCATCGTCGCGTCGGTCGAGTGGCTGAAATGCTCGACGAGGTGGTCGATGAACGTCCGCACCTTCGCCGGCAGATGGCGCCGGCTCGGGTACGCGATGTTGATCTCGACCTGCGGCAGCCGGAAATCCGGCAGCAGCCGCACGAGCGCGCCGCGCGCGATGTCGCTGCCGATCAGGTAGCTCGGCAGGATCGCGACGCCCATCCCGAGCAACGCGAACTGGCGCAGCATCGCGGTGTTGTTCGCGACGATCACGTTGGTCGGGCGCACGCGCACTTCGCCGTCCGGCCCCGTGAACACGCGCTCGTCGCCCCAGTATTCGGTTGGCAGGCTCAGGGCCGGGTGTTCGGCGAGTTGCTCCGGATGAATCGGCACGCCGTGCTTCTCCAGATAGCTGGGCGTCGCGCACACGGTCATGCAGCCGGTGGTCAGGCGCCGCGTGACGATGCTCGCGCTACGCATCTGGCGCGTGACGACGATGCCGACGTCGAAGCCTTCCTCGACCAGATCGACCTGCCGGTCGACCAGCGTGAGATCCGGCACCACTTTCGGAAAATTCTCCGTGTACGACTGCAGGACGGGGGCGAGGTTGTGCAGGCCGAACACGACCGGCGCGACGATGCGCAGCGTGCCGACCGGCTCGTGATTGCGCGCGACGACCATCTGTTCGACATCCTCGAGCTCGTCGAGGATCTGGCGGGCACGCTCCAGATAGACCTGACCCGACTCCGTCAGGGAGAGGCTGCGCGTGGTGCGGTTAAGCAAACGCGTGCCGAGCCGGCCCTCCAGATCGGCGACGTGGCGCGTCGCGACCGCGTTGGAGATATCCATTGCGCTCGCGGCCCGCGCGAAACTGCCGAGATCTGCAACCTTGACGAACACGCGCATCGACTGCAAATGATCCATAAACGACTCCTGCCGCTGTTACAACTTCAAAAAGATGAAGCAAATGCGTAATTCTCCTACGACAGCGGAAATGATGCAGAGTTGCTCAACAAGGGGCCGGTTGACGATAAAAATAGTCAAAAATCCTCGCCTTCTGCGGATACTTGATCCAATTATTCTGCTTGAAGCAACAATTGGGTGAACCTCGTCGAGTAAGCGGCCGAATCAGGAAAGACGTATTTGATGCGACACAACAGCGCGCCCCTTCGCACGGCGCGGGAGGAGCGCCCGGGATGGCGGGGGCCGATTGCGGCGGAGCGTAACAACCTGTTAAAAAGACACCATGAAGGCGGCCGACGTTGCATCATGTCGGCCCCGGCCGGGCGAGACGGCCGCGCAAGCTGCGCCGCCGCCCCTGCCGCTTTCAACGCGCGACACCCCGTTCACCATGAAAATTGCCATCCTCGACGACTACCAGGACGCCGTCCGCAAGCTGAACTGCTTCGAGATGCTCGCCGGCCACGACGTGAAGGTCTTCAACAATACGGTGCGCGGCCTGGGACAGCTCGCCAGCCGTCTGGCGGAAGTCGAGGCGCTCGTGCTGATTCGTGAACGGACCCCGATTACGTCGCAATTGCTCGCCAAGCTGCCGAACCTGCGCATGATCAGCCAGACCGGCCGCGTGTCGAGTCACATCGATCTCGACGCGTGTACCGACCGCGGCATCGCGGTGCTCGAAGGCACCGGTTCGCCGGTCGCGCCGGCCGAACTGACCTGGGCGCTCGTGATGGCCGCCCAGCGCCGCATTCCGCAATACGTCGCGAACCTGAAGCAGGGCGCGTGGCAGCAGTCGGGCCTGAAGACGTCGGCGCTGCCGCCGAACTTCGGCCTCGGCCAGGTGCTGCGCGGCCAGACGCTCGGCATCTGGGGCTACGGCAAGATCGGCCGGCTCGTCGCCGGTTACGGCAAGGCGTTCGGGATGAACGTGCTGGTCTGGGGCCGCGAGCATTCGCTCGAAGCCGCGCGCGCCGACGGTTACACGGCCGCCGAGAGCCGCGAAGCGCTGTTCGAGCAGAGCGACGTGCTGTCACTGCACCTGCGCCTGCACGACGACACGCGCGGGATCGTGAAGCAGGAAGACCTGATGCGGATGAAGCCGACGTCGCTGCTCGTCAACACGAGCCGCGCCGAGCTGCTCGAGGAAAACGCGCTCGTCAACGCGCTGTCGCACAACCGTCCGGGGATGGTCGCGATCGACGTGTTCGAAAGTGAACCGATCCTGCAGGGCTACAGCCTGCTGCGGATGGAAAACGTCATCTGCACGCCGCACATCGGCTACGTCGAACGCGAAAGCTACGAGCTGTATTTCAGTGCCGCATTCCGCAACATTCTCGCGTTCGACGACGGCGACATGTCGAGCGTCGCCAACCCGGAAGCGCTGACGCCGATCCGCAAGCGCTGATCGCACGGGCCGCGCACGTCGCGCGGCCCCCTTTGGTCAGGCGGCCGGGCGGCCGCCCGTCATCGCGCCGACGCGCGTGAGGAAATGCTCGCCGTCGCGCCGCCCGAGATCGTACGCATGCCGCATCTGCGACGGGCTCGTGTAATCCCAGCTCGAAATCGGGACCTTGCTCGACGGCTGCACATACAGCCGCCGCTGCTCGCCATGCGCGACCGTGAACATCTGCGGACGCGGATACAGCCGCGTGACGAGCACCAGCACGTCGCCCGGCGACGGATCGAGCGCATCGACCGGCACGTTGTCGACCATCCCGCCGTCGAGCACCGGCCGCCCGCCGCGCCGCAGCACCGGCGTGAACGGCGGCGTGCAGGACGACTGCAGGATCAGGTCGGCGAGTTCGTCGACCTGCGTGCAGGCCTGCGCGCGCACGAATTCCGGCCGAAAGCCGAGCGTGCGCCCGAGCGTCGGGTGCAGCGTCTTGCGCACGTACTTTTCGATGTTGTATGCGACGAGGCCGGCGGCGACCGCGCTACGCGCGCCGAGCCAGCGCGGCACGTGCGACACGCCGATGCGGATCTCCGGCGCCGCGGCGAGCTTCGCGAACGGCTCGCCGTAGATGTCGAGCAGCGCCTGACGGTAGATCCGGTAATGCGGAAACACCGGCTCGCGCCCGAACAGGTTGCCCCAGTACGCGTTCTTCCGGTTGTGGCGCAGCGCCTCTTCGTAATAGCGCATCACCCACGCGGCGTCGCGCGTATACAGCATGCATGCGGTGGCCGCGCCGGCCGAGATGCCGGTGATCACGCGCGGGCGCAGGCCGAGGGCCGGCTGCGCGACGTCCCAGAAGCCGGCCTGCCACCAGCAGCGATTGCCGCCGCCCGCAAAGACGATCTGGTCGAACATCGCGCCGCTCAGCCGATGAGCGCGTAGGTCGACGTCGCGTGGACGGCCATCTTGCCGTCCTCGTCGAACAGCTCGACTTCGCCGAACACGAGGTTGCGGCCCATCCGCAGCACGCGCGCGGTGACCAGCACGTCGCCCTTGCGCACCGGACGCATGAAGTTCGTGTTCAGCGACACCGTCGTCATCGGCCGGAATTCGCCGAGCGCGGCCGAAATCGCGACCACCATCGCGGTGTCGGCGGCCGCCGTGAACACCTGGCCGCAGATCACGCCGCCCGAATGACGGAACTCGCCGGAAAACGGCAGGCGCAGCGTGACGCTGTCGTCGCCGATCGACACGGGGACCAGACCCAGCGAGCGGACCCACGGGGCCAGCAGGCGATCCAGCAATTCGCGGACTGCGTTTTCGTCCATCTTCGAATGTCCAGAAAACGTTGCGCGACCGCCGCGCAACGCGTGTGGCGTCATCATACCGGGAGCGCGCAAACTACGACCGCTCGTTACGGCGCGGACGGCCGCCTTTGCCTTGACGAAATATTTTAAGAAAATCTGCAGAAAGGGCTTGCCATGTCCTGAAAACACCGGCATAATCTTTCTTCTGTTGGGGGCGTTAGCTCAGTTGGTAGAGCAGCGGACTCTTAATCCGTAGGTCGAGTGTTCGAGTCACTCACGCCCCACCAGGAATTCCAAAGGCCGGTCAGCGAAAGCTGACCGGCCTTTTTCCGTTCTGGCGCGCCGCATTCGTGGCGTGCGCCTTTCACGGCGGTACACGACCGCACGCCCGGCGCGCATCGTTTCCGCTAGAATCGTCCGACAAATATCACACGACCGGCGCCAAGCATCGTCGTTGGCCCGCCGGCACTGAGAGAGCATGGGACGTCAGACATGGAAGCATGTGAACGACGCGCGACCATTCAGAGGGCACGGTTGCGCCAATATCGGCCCGTCCGTCGCGATAGGCCGCTCACCCGGGCACACCCGAATCCGCGCGACGCACGAACCGGATCGCGTCATGCCGGGTAAGGGCGCGCGGGTCGCACTGATGATCGGTGTCGTCCTGTTCGTGCTGGCCGGCGTACTGGCCATCACCGCAAGCCGGGAACCCGGCCACCTGGTCCGCGCGCCGGGCACGGTCGTGCGCATCGTCCAGGACAGCGATGCGATGCGCGCGTACCGCCCGATCGTCGCGTACCTCGCGAACGACGGCCAGCGCCGCGAAGTCGCCGGCAATACCGCATCGCCAGTTCCCGCCTACGACATCGGCGAAAACGTCGACGTCCTGCTCGACCCCGACCACCCCGAGCGCCCCGCGCTGATCGACGATTTCACGCAACGCTGGTTTCCGGTGGCCGTGCCCGCGCTGCTCGCCGTCGCGGCGTTCGCGATCGGCGGCCTGCTGATTGCCGGCGAGCGTCGCCGCCGGCAATCGGACCCGGCACCGCCCCGCACCGCACGCAAGCCGGCTCGGCGCCGCTGGGATGTGGCGGTCGTGCTGATTCCGATCGCGATCGGCACGGGCTTTCTCGCCGGCGCCGGCGCGGCCGGCCTGCGTCAGTGGCAGATCGTCCACCACTATGCGCGTTCGACCGGCCATGTGGTCGAGATCGCGAAAAACGGGCGGTCGTCGCGGTCGCGCACGACGCCGTATTCGGCCGTCGTCGCGTTCACCACCGACAGCGGGCGGCTGATCACGTTCGCCCAAGGCTCGGCGTCGTCGCGCCCGGGCCTGCACGAAGGCGACGCAGTCAACGTGCTGTACGACCCCGTCACCCCCGAGCGTGCGCTCGTCGATCGCTTCTGGGATCGCTGGGGCCTCACGGCCATCCTGTTCGCGATCGGTGCGCCGTTCCTTGCAGCGGGGCTGTTCATCGCCGCGACGTTATGGCCCGACCACCAGCGGCCGCACGAAGCCGCTCAATGACGCACGCGCGGCGCGGCAACCGTCGCGACGCGCGCGTCACCGCTCCCTGAACGCCGCCACCTTCGCGCGATTCCCGCACGTGCGCATGTCGCACCAGCGCCGCCCGACGCCGCGGCCGCGGTCGACGAAGAACCACGTACACCGGCCGCACTGCCGCACGCGCGCGAAATCGTCGCTGCGCATCAGATGCTCGAAACCGAGCGCGACTGCGTCGATCCAGCGCGACGCGACACGCGCGTCGGGCCGCCACGCGAAGCGGCCGCCGACCGCGTCGAACGCGCTGCGGCCGATCGCTTCGCGGATCGCCACCGCGAGCCGGTCCGCCGCACGCGCGCCCGCGCTGCCGCCGCCTTCGGTCGTCAGGTGCGTGATCGCGGCGTACGCGTCGTCGCGAAAGCGGTGCAGCGCCGCCAGCTCGTCGGGGCCGTCCTGCCGAGGATGACGCAGCAACCGCGCCAGATCGTCCGGCGTCAGCAATCCCGCCTTCCCTGCCCAAGCGCGCACGGCCGGCCAGTCGACAAGCTTCTCCTCGTCGCGTGTCTTGCCCGTGTCGGCCACCGTGTTGAGGAAGTCGAGCGCCGGATGACCGCCGACGAAATCGGCCGCGCTCCATTCGTGCTCATGTCGCGCCGGGTGGGATCGAGTAACCATTTATTTTCACCTATCGGTTTCACATCCGGACAATCCGGCGTAACCTGTTAACAACCGAAACAGGTTATCACGGAGAAGCCGATGCTCGAACTCGCGAACCGCCTCAACTTCGAAGGCCACCGGATTGCATGGGGCACGCTCGGCGAAGGCCCGCCACTCGTCCTCGTGCACGGCACGCCGTTTTCGTCGCAGGTATGGCGCCGGATCGCGCCGTGGCTCGCGCGGCGCCATCGCGTGTATTTCTACGACCTGCTCGGCTACGGCCAGTCCGACATGCCGGACGCGGACGTGTCGCTGGGCCGCCAGAACGCGCTGTTCGGCGCGCTGCTGAATGAATGGAAACTGTTGCGGCCGCGCGTGCTCGCGCACGACTACGGCGGCGCTACCGTGCTTCGCGCGCACTTTCTCGACGGCATCGCGTATGCGGATCTCACGCTCGTGAACCCGGTCGCGATCGCGCCGCAAGGGTCGCCGTTCGTGCGTCACGTCGCGCAGCACGAAGCCGCGTTCACCGGCTTGCCCGCGTACGCGCATCACGCGCTCCTGTCGGCCTATATCAGCCAGGCGGTCGCGCGGCCGTTGAGCGACGACGTGCTGTCGATCTACCGCGAGCCGTGGCTCACGCCGGCCGGGCAAGCCGCGTTCTATCGCCAGATCGCGCAGATGCGCCAGCGCTACATCGAGGAAGCGGAGGCCCGCTACGCGCCGCCGGACTTTCCGGTGCGCATCGTGTGGGGCGAGGACGACGTGTGGATTCCGCTCGAGCAAGGACAGGCGCTGGCCGATCGCATCGCGAACGGCACGCTGATCCGGGTCCCCAACGCGGGTCATCTGGTTCAGGAGGATGCGCCGGAAGCGATCGTCGCCGCCGTGCTCGATGGGGACGCACCGGGCTGAGCATCACCGCATCGCGTATCGCGTCAGAACACCGGCACGCCTTGCGCGAGCGTCGCGACGAACTTCGCGGTGCGCGGGTCGCGCGGCCGGCCGAATACGTCGCGCGATGCGCCGGCCTCGACGATGCGGCCATCGGCAAGGAACACCGCGTCGTGCGCGATCGACGCGGCCAGACGCAGGTCGTGCGTGGCCATCAGCATCGTCGTGCCTTCGCGTGCCAGCTGGCGCAGCACCTCGACCACTTCGACGGACAGCTCCGGATCGAGCGCCGACGTCGGCTCGTCGCACAGCAGCACCTGCGGCGACGGCGCGAGCGCCCGCGCGATCGCGACACGCTGCTGCTGTCCGCCCGACAACGTGGCCGGCCATGCGTCGGCCTTGTCCGCGATGCCGACCTTGTCGAGCAGCGCGAGCGCCCGCTGGCGCGCCTGTTCGCGCGGCCAGCGCTGCACGGTCACGAGCCCCTCCATCACGTTCTGCACGACGCTCAGGTGCGGAAACAACTGGAAGTTCTGGAACACCATGCCGGTCTGCTTGCGCACCGCGAACACCGCGTCGCGCGACGGCCGGTACGCAGGCACGAAGTCGATGCGCGCATCGCCGACCACGAGCGCACCCGCCTCCGGCACTTCGAGCAGGTTCACGCAGCGCAGCAGCGTGCTCTTGCCGCTGCCGGATGGGCCGATCAGCGCCGTCACGCTCCCCGGCTGCAGTGCGAGGTCGATCCCGCTCAGCACGCGATGCGCGCCGAACGACTTGTCGATGCGTTCGAGGCGGATCATCGCAGCTCCGCGTGGAACAGCGCGTGGCGGCCGAAGCGAAGCTCCAGCCGGCGTTGCAGCGACGACAGCACCGAGCTGAACAGCAGATAGATCAGCGCGGCTTCGGTATAGAGGATCAGCGGCTCGTAGGTCACGGCCGCGATGCGTTGCGCGGCCTGGAAGATTTCGGGCACGGTCAGCACGGCCGCGAGCGACGTGTCCTTCACGAGCGAAATGAATGAATTCGACAGCGCGGGCAGCGCAACGCGCGCGGCCTGCGGCAGGATCGCGCGGCGCAGCGCCTGCGCGCGCGTCATCGCCATCGAGTATGCGGCTTCCCACTGCCCCTTCGGGATCGACTCGATCACGCCGCGGATCACCTCGGCGTTGTACGCGCCGACGTTCAGCGAGAAGCCGATCACGGCGGCCGTCAGCGGATCGAGCACGATGCCGACGTTCGGCAACCCGTAGAAGATCACGAACAACTGTACGAGCAGCGGCGAGCCGCGGAACAGCCAGATATAGAACCGCACGACGGCCTGCGCCCAGCGCGGCCCGAACAGCCGCACGAGCGCCGCGCCGAACGCGAGCAACAGGCCGATCGCGAACGACGCGAGCGTGAGCGGAACCGTAAACACGAGCCCCGCGACCAGCAGGGGACGCAGCGATTCCACCATCAGGTGCAGCCAGGCCGGCATCGTTCAGTCTCGCGTCACGGCTGCGACACGTCGCGGCCGAAGTACTTCTGCGAGATCTTCGCGTAGGTGCCGTCCGCCTTGATGTCGGCGAGCGCCTTGTCGATCGCGGCCACCAGCGCGGGGCTGCCCTTGCGCAGCAGCACGCCGGACGCATCGCCCGCGCCGGTCTTGTCGGTCGCCGCGATCTTCAGTTTCGCGTCGGGCTTGTGCTTGCGGAAATCGAGGTACGACAGCGAATCGTTGATCGTCGCATCGACGCGCCCGGACGTCAGCAGGTCGATCGATTCGTTGAAGCCCTGCACGGGCACCACGTCCGCGCCGTGCGCGGCCGCGAGCTTGCCGAAATTGCTGGTCAGCGTGTTCGCGGATTTCTTGCCCTTCAGGTCGTCGAACGAGCGGATCGTCGTGTTGTCCGCGCGCACGATCAGCACAGCATGCGACGTGATGTACGGCGTCGAGAAATCGTATTTCGCCTTGCGCGCGTCGGTGATCGACACTTCGTTGACGACCGCGTCGTAGCGGTTCACGTCGAGGCCCGCGATCAGCCCGTCCCATTTGCCTTCGACGAACTGCGGCTTCACGCCGAGGCGCTGCGCGATCGCGGTTGCGATATCGACGTCGAAACCCGTCAGCTTGCCGGTCTCGTCGTGGTACGTGAACGGCGCGTAGGTGCCTTCGGTGCCGACGCGGAACACGCCGGACGACTTGATCTGCGACAGGTCGTCGGCAGCCAGCGCACTGGTGGCCGCGACGGCCTGCAGTAGCGCGACGACCAGGATGGAGCGGAGGAATTTCATGGTGCGGACCCCGAATGATTGGAGAGGATCGTCCCGCCTGCGCGCCTGCGCCGTGCGAGAGGTCCGCGAATTCTACCGATGCGTCGAGGCCCGGCAAAAACGCAAATCGGCTAACGATATGAGCCGATCGAATAACGCCCGCACCGGCCGCCATGCCGGCGCGGGCGCCTTACACATCGCTTACCACGGCAGCGAATACGTCTTCGTATTCGTGAAGCTCTTCATGGCTTCCTGCACGCCTTCCTTGTACCCGAGGCCCGAATCCTTCACGCCGCCGAACGGCGTCAGTTCGAGCCGATAGCCGGGCACCTCGCGCACGTTCACGCTGCCGACTTCCAGCTCGGTGATGAAGCGCGTGATGTGGTCGAAGCGGTTCGTGCAGACCGACGACGACAGCGCGTAGTCGGTGCTGTTCGACATCCGGATCGCTTCGTCGATGTCGCGAAAGCGCATGATCGGCGACACCGGGCCGAAGGTTTCGTGCTTGACCAGCGGCATGTCGGGCGTCACGCGATCGACGACGGTCGGCGAATACAGCGCGCCGTCGCGCACGTTGCCGGCCAGCAGCCGCGCCCCGCGCGCGATCGCGTCGTTCACCTGCTGCTCGCAGAACTTCGCGGCCGCTTCGTCGATCACCGTGCCCATGTCGACCGACGGATCGGACGGATTGCCGTACGACCACGCGCGCGTCTTCTCGACGACCAGCTCCGTGAAGCGATCGGCCACCGCCTCATGCACGAGCATCCGCTTGATCGCCGTGCAGCGCTGCCCCGAATTCCTGTACGAGCCCGACACCGCGAGCGTGCTTGCTTCGTCGAGATCGGCATCTTCCATCACGATGATCGGATCGTTGCCGCCGAGTTCGAGCACCGCGCGCCGGTAGCCCATCCGCGCGGCGATCGACTTGCCGATCGACACGCCGCCGGTGAACGTGATCATGTCGATCGCCGGGTTCGTGATCAGCTCGTCGGCGATCTCCTTCGGGTCGCCGGTGATCACCTGCAGCATCTGCGGCGGCAGGCCGGCTTCGTACAGGATGTCCGCGAACAGGTAGCACGACAGCGGCACCTTCTCCGACGGCTTCACGACGATCCGGTTGTTGGTCGCGACCGACGGCACGATCTTGTGCGCGACCTGGTTCATCGGGTGATTGAACGGCGTGATCGCCGAAATCACGCCGAGCAGCGGGTCGCGCTGCGTATACACGCGGCGCTTCTTGCCGTGCGGCGTCAGATCGCACGAGAAGATCTGCCCGTCGTCCTTCAGCACTTCGCCGGCGCCGAAGGTCAGCACGTCGGCCACGCGGCCGGCCTCGTACGTCGAATCCTTGATGCACAACCCGGCCTCGGCCGTGATCAACGCCGCGATCGCCGCGGTACGCGCACGCACGATGTCGGCCGCGCGGCGCAGGATCGCCGCGCGCTCATGACGCGTGAGCGCCGGCCGGTACGCGCGCGCGACCGCGAATGCGCGGCGCACGTCGTCGAGCGTCGCCTTCGGCACGGTGCCTACCCGCGCGCCGTCGTACGGGTTGCGCACGTCGATCACCGCATCGCGGTAGATCTTTTCACCATCGATTCGCAGTGCTTCGCGACGAAGCTCGCGGACATCCGTCGATACTGCAGTGGCGTTCATGACTGTCTCCTGGCGGATGCGTCCGCGTCACTGCAGATGGTTGAGCGCGATGTCGACGATGTCGAAGTTGCGCAGCCGCGCGCGGCCGGCGACGTCTGGCGCAACCGGCTTGCTGAAGATCAGCGGCACGATCTGCTCGGCGATCCCGCCGTGCGAGCGCAGCGGCACGTCGAGGCCCGACAGGTCGTGCTTGATGCGGCGCGTGCCGAGCACGACGTCGTGCTTCGAGATCACGATCAGGTCGCCCATCCGCGCGGGCGGCAATTCGAAGCGCGCGCAGCCTTCGGCGCCCGTCAGCACGACCTCGATGCCGTCGACCGCGGCGAGCCGCGCGCGTAGCGCCTCGGCATCGGCCGTCGCCGGCACGTAGACGGTCGCGAACGAACCGAGCGCGCCGTGGTGCACGACGTACGGATCGGTGATCGGCAGGATCACGCGCGCCGCATCGGGGCCGAGCCATTCGTCGAACAGCTCCTGCAGGTAGATCACGTTCGGCTCGCCGGTCGCGCCGTCGTGCTTCGCGTTCATCCCGTGATCCGCGGTGATCGCGACGATCGCGCCGAGTTCGTCGAGGCGCTGCAGGTAGATGTCCATCATCGCGTAGAACGCGTTCGCGCCGGGCGTGCCGGGTGCGCACTTGTGCTGCACGTAGTCGGTGGTCGACAGGTACATCAGGTCGATCGGGCGCGTCTCGAGCAGGCGCACGCCGGCCGCGAACACGAACTCGGACAGATCCGCGCTGTACACGCTCGGCACCGGCTTGCCGACCAGCTCGAGCACGTGGTCGATGCCGTTTTCGGCGATGTTCGCCTCGTCGGCCTTTTCCGACGAGAAGCAGATGCCCTTCAGCCCCTTGCCGAGCAGGCGGCGCAGCTTGTCCTTCGCGGTGACGACCGCGACGCGCGCCCCCTGTTCCGCGAAAGTCGCGAGCACGGTGGGCGCGACGAGGTACTTCGGATCGTTCATCAGCACCTCGGCGCCGGTGTCGCGATCGTAGAAGTAGTTGCCGCTGATCCCGTGGATCGCCGGCGGCACGCCGGTGACGATCGACAGGTTGTTCGGGTTCGTGAAGCTCGGCACCACGCACTCGCCCTTGAGCGCCGTGCCCGGCTTCAGCAGCGTGCGCAGGAACGGCGCGACGCCGGCCGCGGCCGCTTCTTCCAGATATTCGTATGCGCAGCCATCGACGCAGACGACCACCACGGGCTGGCGCATCCAGTTGTAGCGGCGGCCGTTCACTTCCACGGATACCGGCATTTCAGTCATGACGTTCAGTCCTTTCCGATCGAAGGGGTGAGCCGTCGGCGCCCGCGCCGCGCCGATGGGAAGTATTTCCAGGCTTGACATTAAAAGGGATGATTTGTAGATTGTCAACAACATGCAGAGAACAGCAAGCAAAGACTGACGGCTGACGTCCACGAAAGGAGGACCACCCAGCGGGCCTCGTGCCGCGGCGCGGTTTTTATCAGGCGGTCAAAAAGCGCGGCTACATTGGGTATCGGGCAAGCTCGCGAGGTCGACGCGTTCCGCGTCCGCTGCATCGGCCACTTCGACGAAGCCGGTATTCGGGGAGCGATCGTCGATACGCTGAAGGCGACGGGCGTGCGCCGCATGTTCGCGGAAGCGAGGGCCCGACTCGACGAATCGGGCCGCGCTGCGACGCTGCCGTGCATCGCGGTGCGGCGGTGCCGATTTCGCGTTCGCACTGGTTTTCTTTTTCGCGCCGTGTGCGGCACGGCAACCTCACCCTCACTGGCACGACATCCGATGCGACCCTTCTGGATCGAACAAGCGCTGTTCAACGACGGCGACCTCGCCCCCGCGCTGCAAGGTGCGACGCAGGCCGACGTGTGTATCGTCGGCGGCGGCTTCACGGGCCTCTGGACCGCGATCCAGGCAAAGCAGCAGCACCCGGCGCTCGACATCGCGATCCTCGAGGCCGACCTGTGCGGCGCCGGCGCGAGCGGACGCAACGGCGGCTGCCTGCTCACGTGGTCCGCGAAATTCCTGACGCTGCGGCGCCTGTTCGGCGAAGCCGAGGCGCTCCGGCTCGTGAAGGCGTCGGAAGCGGCCGTGCAGCACATCGCCGATTTCTGCCGCGCGCACGGCATCGATGCGGAGCTGCGGCTCGACGGCACGCTGTACACCGCGACGTCGCGCGCGCAGCTCGGCACGCTCGCACCGGTGCTCGACGCATTGGCCGCGTGCGGCATCCACAGCTACGAGCCGCTGCCGCCCGCCGAAGTCGCGCGCCGTTCGGGCTCCGTGCGCAATCTCGACGGCGTCTATTCGCCGATCGCCGCGACCGTGCATCCCGGCAAGCTCGTGCGCGGGCTGCGCCGCGTCGCGCTTGCGATGGGGATCCGGATCTACGAGCGCACGCCGATGCTCGACTTCACGCCCGGCCAGCCGGCCGTCGTGCACACACCGTCCGGCAGCGTGAGTGCGGGCAGGCTCGTATTCGCGATCAACGCGTGGATGGCGAGCCGCTTCCCGCAGTTCGAACGGACGATCGCGGTCGTGTCGAGCGACATGGTCATCACCGAGAAATGTCCGGAGCTACTGGAGAAGACCGGGCTGGTGGACGGCGTGTCGGTGCTCGATTCGCGGATCTTCGTGCACTACTACCGCACGACCGTCGACGGCCGGCTGATGCTCGGCAAAGGCGGCAACACGTTCTCGTGGCGCAGCCGCATCGCGCCCGTGTTCGACCGCCGCTCGCCGTACGAGGCGCAGCTCACGCGCAGCCTGCGCGAATTCTTCCCGTCGCTGGCGGACGTGCCGATCACCGCGAGCTGGAACGGGCCGTCGGATCGCTCGGTGACGGGCTTCCCGTTCTTCGGCCGCCTCGATGGCGCGCCGAACGTGTTCTACGGCTTCGGCTATTCGGGCAACGGCGTCGGGCCGACCTACATGGGCGGGCAGATCCTGTCGTCGCTGGTGCTGGGCCTCGACAACGCGTGGACGCGCAGCCCGATCGTGCGCGGCCCGCTCGGCCATTTCCCGCCGGAGCCGATCCGTTATGTCGGCGCGCACGTCGTGCGCAACGCGATTCGTCGCAAGGAGCGCGCGGAGGACGAGAGCCGGCAGCCGTCGGCTATCGATACGTGGCTCGCGAAGTTTGCGAGCGCGGCGGGGAAGGCGGATAAGGCGTGACTGGCGAGCGCAATGCGGTGGGAGGCAGGAAAGGCCTGCGGCTCGCCCGCACCATCACGTCGCCAGCTTCTATAGAACAAGTCCAATCCCTGACGCCGCGTTTGCTCCGAAACTAGACATTCCCCACGGAAACAATCACGTACCAATAAGACAAGTTCCATCGAAAATAAAACTTATAAAGCAGCATACTGCACTACGCATTTTATTTTTGTCATTTCATTATCTCGATTTTATTATAAGAAACGACATGATAGGATTTCAATGACATAAAAAACAGGAATCCCATTCTCCCTCCATGCACGCATCAACAACCATTGAAATCTTGATTAGCGACTCCCGCTCCATCTCAAGAGGGTCGCAGTTCGGACATACCGCGATTGCAGTCGATGGAATCGTATATGGCAGAGCGCACCCAGGATGGGACGTCGATAACATCGCGAACGACCTAAACCGCCAGCAGACCAAGATGCAACGCGATACGATCAGCTATCTCCTCCATACATCCAAGGACGAGAAAAGGATCATCGTTTCCGAAATAGAAAGACGGCGACACGAAAACAGGCCATACTCTCTCGTCGACAATAATTGCTCATCGAACATAGCCGAAATACTCGGCAAGGCTGGCATCCTGGCTTACGACCCAAGGTGGCAACTCCCGGGCATCATACCCCCCGCGGATTTGATGACCGGTCTGCGCCATTCGAAACGCCTGATTGGAATCCGACGATATCCGAAGAAATGACACGCCTCCTGCTATTGGCCGCACTCGCCGTGATGATCAGCGCGTGCTCGAAATACAAAGACGAGGAATGGACGGCACTTCAGGATATGCCTGCGTTTGCCGAACCTAACGACGACAGGACCCAGCCGATCTTTACGATCAGGAAAGGCGAGTCTTGTGTTCCACTGACGGATCGTGTCGCCAAAATCTACGCATACACGCAAGTGGACTGTAAATCCGGCACGGGCTGGGTGCTGGATGATGCCTTCGATAAACGACACCGCAAATAATCGCCTGCGGGCGATCGTTGCATTTGGCCCGGGCCACGTCGATTCGAAGCGAGGCTAAGCCCGCCCGGCATAACGAGGGGACGGCCCGTACCCGAACGATATGCGACGACACGCACCGTATCCCCTTACGCCCCCGCCTTCTCCCGCGCCGCCTTGCTCGTCACCGGCAGCCCCTGCTCATGCATGCGGCGCATCCGCGCGAGACCATGCGCGACGTGCTCGCGCACGAGCGCGACAGCCTTGTCCTCGTCGCCGGCCGCGAGCGCCTGCACGATCTTGTCGTGCTCGGCCGCCGACACCGCGATCGCATCCTCCTCGGCCTCGATCGCCGCCTGGCGCAGCAAGCCGAGCTGGCGCACGAGCCGCCGGTAGGTATCGGTGAGATGCGTATTGCCGACACCGACCACCATCGCGTCGTGGAACTGCACGTTCAGCTCGGTATAGCGCGTGACGTCATGCGTCTTCGCCGCATCCTTCATCGACTGGATGATGCCCTTCAGCACTTTCAGCGTATCGGGCGAGATGCGCTTCGCGAGCGCGCGCGCGACCGACTCGTCGAGCATCGCGCGCACTTCGTAGATCTCCTCGGCCTCGCGTAGCGGCACGATGCGCACGGTCACGCCACGGTTCTTCTCGTTGCGCAGCAGGCCGGCCTGTTCGAGCGCGCGAAACGCCTCGCGCACAGGGCCGCGCGACACGTTCAGCTTGGTCGCGATATCGACTTCGTTGAGCTTTTCGCCCGGTGCGTATTCGCCCGACACGATTGCGCGCTCGAGCATGTCCTGGACGATCATCGCGAGCGACTGGCTTTGCAGGAGTTCGATGGCGCTGAGGGCGTTCGGGGCAGTCATGGGCGGGCTGGCAGCGGGCTAGAGGTGAAAACGCGGGCGCCATATCGGCGAATGATCGTTGTATACCCCTCGCCCCGCCAAATCGTCAACAGTTTTCAGTTTCCAAAAGCCAATCCGGCGTACCGCTCCGCAATCGCAGCGCCACCGGCACGCGGCGGTCGCGCGGTGCGGGCGAAGCCTCCCACGTCGCGCGCCGCCTGCACCGCCGTCAGGCCGTGTGCTTCACCGGCCCCGGATCGCTGTGACTCGGCCGGCCCGTCTCGACGTGGCCCGCGAAGCGGCGCACGACCTTGTCGCCGCCGCCGCGCAGCGTCGTCGCGGTGATCGTCAGGTCGTACCAGCCGTGGCTCGACGACAGCTCGAAGTGCGCCTCGACGCGCTCGCCCGGCTCCAGCGTGTAGGTGCGCGCATGCGCATGGCTGTACGCGTTGCCGACCGTCACGCGGCACGTCGCGCGCCCGCTGTTGCGCAGTTGCAGATACACGTGGCGATTGCGCACGTCGTAGCCTATCTTCGCTTCGGGGTTCGCGTGGCGGCCATCCGCGGCAAGCCGCGTGTTGCCCTGGAATTCGCACAGATAGCCGTTCGGGCCGTAGGCGGCCAAATGGTAGTCGCCGCGCGCGGCCGACGTGCTCCATGTATCGACGAAACGGTCGCGCGCGGACACCGCGTAGCGGCGCGGCGGCGTCGCCGGGTTGCGGCGGTCGTACACGTAGAACGCGGCGCCGGCGTCGCCGGTGTTCGCGAAGTCGAGCGACACGGTGTCGTCATGCGCGCCCACGCGGCTGTGCACGAACAGCTCGTACGGCAGCGCGCGCGCCGGGCGCGTGCCGGGCTCCTGCGTCGGCATCGACTGCTGCGCGGGCACCTGGTACGCCTGACCGGCGGTGGCGATGTGTTGCGGCACCGTGAAGCTCACCGGGCGCGTATCCGGCCGCGCGGAGAAGTCGAACGCCGACGTGAGGTCGCCGCAGATCGACCGGCGCCACGCGCTGATGTTCGGCTCCTTCACGCCGAACCGCGCTTCGAGGAAACGCAGCACCGACGTATGGTCGAACGTCTCCGAGCAGACCCAGCCGCCCTTCGTCCACGGAGAAATGATGATCAGCGGCACGCGCGGCCCGAGGCCGATCGGCTGGATGCCGCCCGGGTCGGCGCCGGGCACGAGCGGGCTCATCTCGCCCGGGTACTTGTTCAGGTCGAGCAGCTCGTCGCCGAGATTCGACAGCAAGTTCGACGACACGATGCCCTGCCCGCCCACGCCGCTCGTGACCGGCGGCACCGGCGGCACGACGTGGTCGAACAGCCCGTCGTTCTCGTCGTAGTTCAGGATGAACACGGTCTTCGCCCACACTTCGGGGTTCGACGTCAGCGCCTCGAGCACCATGTTGATGTAGAACGCGCCGTCGGTCGGCGACGCCTGCGGGTGCTCGCTGTACTTGTACGGCGACACGATCCACGACACCTGCGGCAGCCGGTTGGCCTGCACGTCGGCCTTCAGCTCGGCGAGCGTGTGGTCCGACGCGCCCTTGTCGACCAGCGGGCCGCTCGCGCCTTCCTTCACCTGGAAGCTTTTGAAGAACATCAGCGAGTTGTCGGTGTAGTTGTCGGTCGGGTCGCCCGGGATGCCGGTGCCGCCCTGGTACACCTTCCAGCTGATCCTCGCGTTCTCGAGGCGTTCCGCGTAGGTCGTCCACGTGTAGCCGTTCACGTCGTTGCGCTCGCCGATGCCCGGGCCGTTCGGTGCGCTGCCGTAGACATTGCGCGAGTCGACCGTGCCGGTCCACAGGTAGATGCGGTTCGGCGCCGTGTCGGCGTGCGCGGAGCAGAAGTACGAATCGCAGATCGTGAATGCGTCGGCGAGCGCGTAGTGGTACGTGAGATCCTGGCGCTTCAGGTAGCCCATCGTCAGCACGTCCTGCTTCTGGTTCACCCACTGGTCCCACTGGCCGTTGTTCCAGGACAGGTGGCCGCTGCTCCAGCCGTGGTTGGTGCCCGGCTGGAATTCGGTCGTCTGCTTCGGATCGAGATAGAACGGCAGCACGTATGGCGCCGACGGATCGAGCCCGCGCGAATGGTAGTTCTTCGTGAACACCGACGCCGGCGGCTGCTGCCACACCGGCGCGCCGTTCGGCAGCAGGTGCGGGCGCGGGTCGTCGAAGCCGCGCACGCCGCGCAGCCCGCCGAAGTAGTGGTCGAACGAACGGTTTTCCTGCATGAAGATCACGACGTGCTCGACGTCGCGGATCGTGCCGGTGCGATAGGCGGCCGGCATCGCCAGCGCATTGCGGATCGCGGGCGGGAAGCCCGCGTAGGCGGCCATCGCGCCGGCCGACTGCGCGGCGAGGCGCAGGAAATCGCGTCGATTGTTCGAGGACATGAAGAGCACCCTGTGGTCGGTGGGAGTAGGGGCGCCGGGCGAGCGGGCCGGCGATCTGGCGTCGCCGTTATTACCCCGCACCGGCATGTCCCTGCCGTGACCGGTTCCCGCAGGTTTCTTGCGGTCACCCCCAGCTTTTTTTCGAAGTCGCCCCCGACGCGCCTTTCATCCGGCCGACACACGCCCGCGCTACGCTGACGCGCGATGAAGAGGGGGGAGAAGCGGAGTCGTGTTCGATCAGCTGAAGGCGTTCCACGCGACCGTCCGGCAGGGCAGCATCACGCGCGCCGCGCGCCACCTGGGCGTGAGCCAGCCGACGATCGCCGCGCAGATCCGGCAGGTCGAGCAGGTGTACGGCGTCGAGCTGTTCTACCGCAGCGGCCGCAAGCTCGAAGTGACGGAGACGGGCATCGAGCTGCTGCCGCTCGTCGAGAAGATGATCGCGCTCGAGGCGCAGGCCGACATCATGCTGCGCAACGTCGGCGGCCTGTTCGAAGGCCATCTGCGGATCGGCGCGACGGGCCCGTACTACATCATGGACGCGGTCGGCCGCTTCTCGAGCGCGCACCCGTCGATCGCGCTCACGTGCCGGATCGGCAACTCCGACGAAATCCTGCAGGCGCTGCAGGATTTCCGCATCGATCTCGCGGTCTCGTCGCAGCGCAACGATGCCGACGGCCTCGAACGCAAGGTGATCTCGACCGATCCGCTCGTGCTCGTCGTGCACCGCCATCATCCGCTCGCGCGGTTCGATCGACGCGGCGCGGCTCGCCGACGTGCGGCTGCTGATTCGCGAGGCAGGGTCGGTCACGCGCCGCTGCACGGAGACGATCCTCGCAGCGGCCGGCGTCGCGGCCGCGTCGGTCGCGGAGATCGGCAGCCGCGAAGCGATTCGCGAGGCGATCCTGCACGGGGTGGGCGGGAGCCTCTTTCCGCTCGGCGAGGCCGAACGCCATCCGGACTTGCGCGTGATCGCGCTGCGCGGCGTCGACACGACGATCGACGAATACGTGTACTACCTGAAAGCGCGCCGCCAAAGCCCTGCGATCGACGCGTTCCTCGCGTGCATCCTGCCGGGCGGCGGCGCAGCGGCCGACGTGGCCGATCAAGGACAACCGGCGCGGCGGGCGAACGCACGCTGACTGCCGCGCGTTCGCCGGTTCCGCACTTGACGGGCGCTTTTCCCGCGCCTTCCGTCGTTTTCCTCGTGCCTTCCTTCTGTCGTGGCGCCGTGCGTCACTTCGGCAGCGCCGGAATCATCCAGGTCAGCACGTGCTGCTGCAGGAACACCAGCACGCCGAGCAGCAGCGTGAGGATCACGCTGTGCCAGAAGGTGCGTGCGAACACGACGCCTTCCTGCCCTTTCAGGTCCGTCGTCGACACGCCCGTCGCGATGTTCTGCGGCGAGATCATCTTGCCCATCACGCCGCCCGACGAGTTCGTCGCGGCCATCAGCACCGGATCGAGGCCGAGCTGCCGCGCGGCGACGACCTGCAGGTTGCCGAACAGCGCGTTGCCCGACGTGTCGCTGCCCGACAGGAACACGGCGATCCAGCCGAGCGACGCGGACACCAGCGGGAACAGCGCGCCCGTCGACGCGACGCCGGTGCCGAGCGTGTAGCTGATGCCCGAGTAGTTCAGCAGGTACGCGAGGCCGACGATCATCATCACGGTGACGATCGCGATCCACGTCTGCCGCCACGTCTTCACCACGCATTCGACAAACGCGCCGGGCCCGGTGCGCGTCAGCGCGGCCGTGATGATCGCCGACAGCAGGATCGCGGTGCCCGTGCCGAGCGGCTGGAAATCCCAGATCGCCGCATACGGCTTGTGGTACAGCGACACGTACACGGCATTGTGCAGGCCCGGCCACTTGATCTTCACGTCGCCGATCGCCGCGATGTTCGCGTGCACCCACACGATCACGACCACCGACACGACGAGCCACGGCAGCCAGCCGCCGAAGCCCGCGCGCGCGGCGCCAGCCGCGGCCGGCACGCTGCGCGCGAGCGCGTATTGCGGATCGGGCTGCGGCTTCCACACCTGCAGGAAGCCGATCGTCACGATCAGCGACGAGAGCGACGACAGCACGTCGGTGAGCTGGTAGCCGAGGAAGTTCGACGTGACGAACTGCGCGATCGCGAAGCTGCCGCCGGACACGAGCAGCGCCGGCCACAGCTTCGCGATCGAGCGCAGTCCGCCATACGCGCCGACCACGTAGAACGGCAGCAGCAGCGCGAAGAACGGCAACTGGCGGCCGACCATCTGCGCGAGCGTCGCGGGCGGCAGCGACGTGACCGCGCCGAGCACGGTGATCGGCACGCCGAGCGCGCCGAACGCGACCGGCGCCGTGTTGAACAGCAGCGTATAGGTGAGCGCTTCGAGCGCGGGGAAGCCGAGCGCGATCAGCAGCGCGCTCGTGATCGCGACGGGCGTGCCGAATCCGGAGATCCCTTCGAGCAGACAGCCGAACGAGAACGCGACGACGAGCAGCACGAGGCGGCGGTCGTCGGGCAGGTTGTCGAGCATCCACTGCCGGAACTGGTCGAAGCGGCCCGACTTCACCGCGATGTTGTACAGCAGCAGCGCGTTGAAGACGATCCACATCACCGGCACGACCGCGAGCGCCATGCCGGCGCCGACCGCGTTGAACGCGAGCCCGGCCGGCATCCCCCACCCGCCGATCGCGACCGCGAGGCCCGCGACGAGCCCGGCGAGCGACGCCTGCCACGCGGGGCGGCGCAGCACGCCGAGCGCGACCAGCGCGACCGCGATCGGGATCGCGGCGACGAGGAACGACAGGAGCAGCGAGTGCGCGACGGGCGTCAACGGTTGTGCGAAGACGATGCCGGGCGGGAGGGCGTCGGTGGGGTTCATCGTGTCTCCAGATGTCGACCCGAGTTGGCGCTTCAGCGCCTACTCGGGTCCCATGCCTTGTGCGGTCGACCCGGGTTGGCGCTTCAGCGCGTACTCGGGCCCATGCCTTGTGCGGTCGACCCGGGTTCGCGTGTCGATGCGCCGGATTCGGTACAAGGCGATGTCCTGCGGTCACGACCACGCTCGGGCGCTTGCGTACGCAACGACGCTGCGCGGCCAACCGATCGGTCGCTTAAAAGAGGTTAGGAGGCGCAACGCGCTTGTACAAGGGGGAGAAGCCCGATGCGGGCGAGCCGATGCGAACCGGCCGCCGCACGATGGCCGGCAGATGGCGCGCCGCTGTCGCGTTCGACAGGCAACCCGTCGTGACGGCTCACCGGCGCGCGCAATGTTGCGCGACCGGAAAAGGTGACTGCCAGCCACGTGGATGTTTCGTTTGGCGTCTGAAGCCTAGACTGGCTGCATCGTTTCCGCCCACGCCGCCGATGGCGCGCACCGGGAACGCACGGAGCCAACACGATGAAGACGATGAAACACGCGGCATGCGCATGCGTACTGATGGGCGCGGCGCTCGTCGCTCACGCGCAAGCCGCGTCGACGCTCACGCGCGCGCAGGTCCGTCAGGAACTCGTGGCACTGCAGGCCGCCGGCTACCGGTCGAGCCTCGCAAGCAGTCCCGACTTTCCGCGGAACATGCAGGCGGTCATGCAGCGTGCCGCGCAGGCGCGCGGTGGGGATGACGCCGCCGGTTACGGCAGCGACGGGCGGGCCGACACGGCATCGGGCAAGCCGGCGCTGCCGCACGCCGTCGATCGCGGCACGTATGCGCATCACTGACCGGATCACTGACGGAACCGGATGGATCACGCGGCAGCGGCGCGGCGCACCCGGCGCCGGCCGCATGCGCGATCGTCACACGCTGAAGCGGTTCAGCGTATAGGCGCGATAGGCGGCGACGAAGGCGTCGAACGATCCCGCCTCCTTCGCTTCGAGCTCGGCCTGCTCGGCGAGCGACTTCGCGGCGAGCGCCTGCTCGGTCCGCAGCGTCTCGGCCGACGGCGGGCGCGCGCGAAAATGCGCGGCATGCGCTTCGCTCTGCGCGAGCGCGAACGCGAGGAACGACTGACCGTTCTCGCGCATCGTGCGCAGCACGCGCGCGGACGGCGTGCGCTCCGGATCGGCGAGCTTCTCGCGCTGCGCGGCAATCGCGCGCGCATGTTCGTCGCCGCCGCGGATTTCGTCGAGCCGGCGACCGACGATCTCGATATCGGCCATCAGCTCGTCGGCCCACTGCTGCAGCGTGACCGGCTGGCCGTCGCGCGTCAGCGTGAGCCCCGGCTTGCGGCCGTCCAGCGTCACGTTGCCGAAGTTTGCGTTCGCTTCCTTGTATGCGTCGCAGTCGAGCGGCGCGCTTTCGTCGAGCGCGCACGCGAGCAGGAACGCGTCGATGAAGCGCGCGGTCTCCAGCGCGATGCCGGTCGGCTCGAACGGATCGATGTCGAGGCAGCGCACCTCGATGTACTGCACGCCGCGCGACGCGAGCGCATGCAGCGGCCGCTCGCCCGAATACGTGACGCGCTTCGGCCGGATCGTCGAGTAGAACTCGTTCTCGATCTGCAGCACGTTCGTGTTGATCTGGATCCACTCGCCGTCGCGATGCGTGCCGATCGCCTCGTACGCCGGATACGGCTCGCTCACGGCCTTCGACAGCGCGTCGAGATAACCGGGCAGCGTGTTGTAGTCGACGTGCAGCGCGGCCTGGGCCGTCGTGTTCGAGTAGCCGAGATCGCTCATCCGCAGGCTGGTCGCATACGGCCGGTACAGCGTATCGGCGTCGAACGCGTCGAGCTTGTGCGGCTTGCCGCGCAGGAACTTCGTGTCGAGCACCGGCGACGCGCCGAACAGGTACATCAGCAGCCAGCTGCGGCGGCGGAAGTTGCGGATCTGCGCGAGATAGCGTTCCGACTGGTAATCGACGAGCGTTGCCGTCGACTCTTCGTCCGCGTGCAGGCGCCGCCACACTTCCTCGTGCAGCGAGTAGTTGTAGTGGATGCCGGCGATGCACTGCATCGTGCGGCCGTAGCGGTACGCGAGGCCGCGCCGGTACACCGTCTTCAGGCGGCCGATGTTCGACGTGCCGTAGTTGGCGATCGGGATCTCGTCGTCGGCCGGCAGCAGGCCCGGCATCGAGTCGTTCCACAGGATCTCGTCGCCGAGCGATGCATACACGTAGCGATGCAGATCGTCGAGGCGCTCGAGCGTGAGCGCGGCGTCGCGCTCCGCGGGCGTGATCAGTTCGATCAGCGCTTCGGAATAGTCGGTCGTCAGCGCCGGATGCGTGAGCGCCGAGCCGAGCGCGCGCGGATGCGGCGTGAACGCGATCATCCCGTCGCGCGTCACGCGCAGGCTTTCCTTTTCGATGCCGCGCAGGCCGTCGGGCAGATGCTGCCGCGTCGGGCCCGAGCTCAGCGCGTCGAGGCGATTCAGCAGCAGTTCGGACTGGCGGTGAGTCATGGTGTTCGACATGGAGACGCAAGTGCGTGACGGCCGCGCGCAGAATGCCGCGCGCGGCCGGCTGGATTGTTGGTCGCTTCGTTGGTAGCGGGCACTTTAACATCTCGCCGAAAGCCGCGCTTGAGGTGGCCGCGGGCACGGCGCGCGGGCCTGAGCGGGCGATCGGGCGGGGCCGGGCGCGGTAGCCGCGGGCCGCCTCACCGATTCCGGACGAGGCCGAGCGGCCCGCAGGTCGGCGGAATTCGTCGGATGAAACGTGAACGGCGAACGCGTGGCGGCAGATGCAACGGGCGGCCGAACGGATCGCGAAACGACGCGTGCGCCGACATCGCGCGCCCGACGTCCGGCCGGCGCCGGAGGCGTGGAAGCGCCGTGACGGGCCGCGTCACGCCAACGCTTGCCGCAGGCCGGCACCGCTTGCGCGACGGGTTGCGGCACGGCCGCCTCGTGGTCGCACCCGGCCGCGGGCCGCCGCGCTTACCCGCCGCGCGCGCCGCCTGCCCGGTCGGCCACTTCGTTCCACAGATGCAGCGCCGCATACGCGCGCCACGGCCGCCAGCCTTCGGTGCGGCGTTTCTGGGTGGCGAGCCGGTCGAGCGCCGGGTCGCGCGCGGCGATCGACTGCATCAGCACGAGATCGGATGCCGGCCAGGCGTCCGGGTCGCGCCAGGCGCGCATCGCGATGTATTCGACGGTCCACGGGCCGATGCCGGGCAGATCGAGCCACGCGCTGCGCAGCGTCGCGAGGTCGGCATGCGCGCGATCGACCGGCACGTCGCCGGCCGCCACCGCGCGCGCCACGCCGGTCAGCGCCGCCACACGTTTGCCGGGCATCCCGATCTTGTCGAGGTCGCACGCGGCCAGCGCGTCGGGCGTCGGGAAACGCCACGCGGGCGCGCCGTCGTCTTCCGGAATGACGCGCTCGCCGGCCCGTTCGACGAGCCGGCCGACGATCGTCGTCGCGGCCTTCACGCTCACCTGCTGGCCGACGATCGCGCGCACGGCCAGCTCGAACCCCGACCACGCGCCCGGCACGCGCAGCCCCGGCGCGGCCTCGACGAGCGGCGCAAACCACGGATCGCGCGCGAGGCCGCCGCCGATCGCGGCCGGATCGGCGCCGAGGTCGAACATCGTCGCGACGCGCGCGGCGAACGCATCGTCGACGTGACGCGCGACCGCCCCTTCGACGGTCGCGATCAGGCAGTGCTTGCGCGGATGTTTCTTGACGGTGAGGCGGCCTGCCTCGCCGTGCAGATCGACGATGCGGCGATACACGCCGTCGGCAACCTGCTCGACGCCCGGAATCGCGCGCCCGCTGAAGAAGCGCAGCACGCGCGCCCAGTCGTACGGCGCCTTGTAGCGCAGTTCCATCTGCGCGGACGGCGGCACAGGGCCGCCGTTCGCGAGGGACGTAATCGTTGTTTTCTCGATGCTCAAACCGCGCTGCCCTCCGTCTCGGCTTCATCGTTGTGAACATGACGCGCCTCGGCCGCGAGCAGCGTCGCCTTGCGGCGCACGCCCCAGCGATAGCCGGCGAGCGCGCCGCCCTTCTGCACGACGCGGTGGCACGGGATCGCGAGCGCGACCGGATTCGACGCACACGCGGACGCGACCGCCCGCACCGCGCGCGGCGAGCCGAGCGCCTCGGCGATCTCCGAATAGCTGCGCGTTTCGCCGTACGGGATATGCGTCAGCGCTTCCCATACACGCTGCTGGAACGCGGTCGGCGCGATGTCGAGCGGCAGGTCGAACGCATGCCGCGTGCCGTCGAGGTACGCGCGGATCTGCGTGACGAACGGCGCGAGCCGCGCGGACGATTCGACCAGTTCGGCCCGCGCGAACGTGTCCTTCAGCTCGCCGACCAGCGACGCCGCGTCGTCGCCGAACGCGATCCGGCAGATGCCCTGTTCGGTAGCGGCGACGAGCACCGTGCCGAGCGACGTCGACGCAGTCGCATAGTCGATCCGCAGGCCGGCGCCCTGACGGCGGAACGCGGACGGCGCCATCCCCAGCTCGCGCGGCACCGATGCATAGAGCCGCGACGGCGAGTTGAACCCCGCGTCGACGGCCGCCTGCGTGACCGGCTGCCCGCTTTGCAGCGCCTGCCGCAACGCGGCGCCGCGCTGCGCGGCCTGGTACTGCCGCGGCGACACGCCGACCACGCGCTTGAAGAGCCGCTGCAGATGAAACGGGCTCACGTGCACGGCGTCGCTCAACTGCTGCAGCGTGAGCCGCTCGGCCTGCGCGTCGAGCACCGCGCACGCACGATTGACGATCTCCAGCTCGCGCGGCAGCCCTTCCGGCTGGCAACGCTTGCAGGGCCGGAAGCCGGCCGCGCGCGCGGCCGCCGGATCGGCGAAAAAGGACACGTTCTCGCGACGCGGCTGCCGCGACGCGCAAGTCGGGCGGCAGAACACGCCGGTCGTGCTGACGGCATAGAAGAACGCGCCATCCGCATGCGGATCGCGCTTGGTCACGGCGCCCCAGCGGGCATCGTCGGTCGGATAGGCGGTTTTCATCTGAACCTCGCACGCTCTAGTGTAGATGGTGCCTACTCTAGCCATCGGCATATGCCGTCGCGCCCTGAATCTTGCTCTGTGATTCGTGCCGGAAAATCGGGGTCGCATCGATCGAAATAGCGCCGAAGAAACGCGCGCGGCGGCCGCTCCAGCGCGGTTTTCGTCATCGTCCCGTCACCGTTTTGCTGCAGTGCGGATGCGACAAATCGCCGTCCTGACGTTTTTTTGCAATCGGAATATTGCGTCGCACCATCGCCGTGTGTATAGTTGGAACTGTCTCCTCCATGTCTCCTCCTGATATGGATTAAGCCCGTTCCGCACTGCGTGAACGGGCTTTTTTTCGTCCGTCGATTGTGCCGCGCGCCGGCCGGCAGTGCAGGCGCGATGCGTCTACACTCGATGCTCGTCGACTGCGAAGGAGTCCCCCGCTCATGAAACCCACCATCCGCGGAATCGATCACATCGTGCTGCGCGTGACCGACATGGCGGCGATGACGCGCTTTTACTGCGATGCCGTCGGTTGTCATGTGGAGAAGGAACAGCCCGACCTGGGCCTCGTGCAACTGCGCGCCGGCGACGCGCTGATCGACCTGCTGATGGTCGGCGGCCCGATCGACCGTCCCGACAGCGGCCCGCCCGGCACCGGGCGCAATCTCGATCACCTGTGCCTGCGCGTCGAGCCGTTCGATCCCGACGCACTGATCGCCCATTTCGCCGCGCATGGCGCGCGGCCGGGCGCGCCGGCCGAACGCTACGGCGCCGGCGGCTACGGGCCGTCGATCTACCTGTTCGATCCCGAAGGGAACATGGTCGAATTCAAGGGGCCGCCGGCCGCGCTCGGCTGACCGCGGCCGGCGCGCGGGCCCTTACGCGCCCTCGCGCGCCTTCAGCACCGTCCATTCGACCGCGACCGGATCGTGATCGGCGCTCGAGATCCACGCGGCGCCGTCCTGCACCGTGCACTGCAAGCGCATCGTGCGCTCCGCGAGCCGCCCGAGCGCGGCCGCGACGCCGTCGGCGAGCGACAGCACCTGCACGTTGCGCAGCCGTTCGACCTTGCTGCGCACGCCCTGCCACCAGATATCCGACGTCTTGCCGCCGTACGCGATCACCGTGACCTGCCCGGCTCGGCCGGCCGCCTTCGAGATGCGCCGTTCGTCAGGCTGGCCGGCCTCGATCCACACGTCGATCGCGCCGGTCAGGTCCTTCTGCCACAGGTCGGGCTCGTCGACGTCCGACAGTCCCTTGCAGAATTCGAGCCGCTCGTGCGCGAACAGCGCGAACGCGACGATGCGCACCATCATCCGGTCGTCGGTTTCCGACGGATGGCGCGCCACCGTCAGCGCGTGATCGGCGTAGTAATGCCGATCCATGTCGGCGATTTGCAGTTCGGCTTTGTAGATCGTGGATTTCAGCGCCATGCGGATACGGCCCGGGCGGGCATTCGGTTCGGTCGGGCCGTGATGATACCGAATGCGCGCCGCCCGGCGTGCGTCATGCGCCGTTCACAGCACAACGGCCCGGCATGCGCCGGGCCGTGTTCGGTTCGCGCCGCCCGCTCGTCGGGCCGGCGCGCTCGCGCGTCGTACGACGGCGCGGCGAATGGACGGTTACTGCTTGACGAAGCGCGAATCGGTCCAGAGACCTTGCTGGTCGCTATTGTCCGCGCTGACGAATTGCACGTCGCCCTGGTCGACCGCCACCACGCGGAAGCGCTGGCCTTCCGGCACCGACAGACAGCGGAAGTCGTCGAAGTACTGCTGCTTCGCCTGCGACTTGCCGTCACGTTCGTGACTCAATACGGAGTCCAGATTGTCTTTCGACAAGCAGCCCCATGCATTCTTCGTCAGCTGGATTTCCTGCTTCGGCTTGACGGCCGAATCGCCGCCGGCCTGGGCAATCGACACAGCGCAAAATGCGCCGACAAGGGCAAAAAGGACACCGGTACGCTTCGTCATGTTCTGTCTCCAGGCTTGCGGGCACCAGGCTGGGTTAGCTATGTGTTTAAAGGTGATCGTGAACCCGCGTTTTTCACTTTAGAAGACCGGCAAACGATAGCAAGCACATTTGTTGTGCGACTGCAATAGCGGCGGATTGTCGCACCCCGTGCGCAAGCTGCTTTTGGCGCGACGCGCGCGAGTGGCAAGCGCCACCGAATTGCGGATGGGCCTTCGCCGCCGGGCGGAAACCGTTATCCGGCAAGGCTTTCATCAAAGTTACAATGCTGCGGTTGAACGGTTTGGATAATCCATTTTGCTATCCGGATCATTTTGATGCGTTGCACATAAAGTCGTCCGAAACGATTCGACTTTACCGCGGTGCGGAATCGCATTTACCCGATACAAGAAAAATGCCAGGTATAAGCGCATCCGTATTTATCCGTAGTTCCCGCATCCATTCGGCGCCTTGAAGCCCTATCGCAAGCGCCTTTCGTCCGCGTGGTGTTTACCCTGCCTTATTCAGCCCGATTTGCTGGCGCTCGAAATAATCGCGCTGGAAAATGCACATGCGATAAGCGTTGTGATACGCGCCATTCCCGAAAAATTCTTCCTTCAATTCGGCCTCGTGCTGGAATCCGCATTTTTCGTACACGTGGATCGCCGCCGCATTCGACGTATCGACGATCAGGTAAAGCTTGCGCATGTTCAGCACCTTGAACGCGTACTCGATCGCGAGGCGCGTCGCCTGGCCCGCGTAGCCGCGCCCCTGGCATTGCGGCGCGATGATGATCTGGAACTCGCCGCGGCGGTGAATGTAGTCGAGCTCGATCAGCTCGACGAGGCCGACCAGTTCGTCTTGCGCGTCGACCGCGACGAAGCGGCGTTCGCGCTGGTCGTGCACGTGGCGGTCGTACAGTTGCGACAGTTCCGAGAAGGTTTCGTACGGCTCCTCGAACCAGTAGCGCATGATCTTCGCGTCGTTGTTCAGCTCGTGGACGAAGCGCAGGTCCTGGCGCTCCAGCGGCCGCAGCGCGAGCGTGTTGGTGTCGTTCTGGAGTTGCATGGTCATGTCCTTTTTGAGGCCGGCGCACGTGCGGAACGCCCGCGCGGAGCGGCCGCGTTCGGGCCCGTTTCGCACTGTAAGAATTTGAACGCGGGCGCAGTTCAGAGCCTAGAATGGGAGCAAGGGTTCCTGCCACCGCAAGGAGGCTATCGTGATCGAGCAAGTCATCCTCGGAATTTTCCTCGTGCTGCCGCTCGTCATCGTGGCTGCGCTGTTTTCCGACGAACTCTGGCAGGAGCATCGTCGCCAGCATCCGCGCGACGAGAACGCCCCGCACATCGACTGGAAGCATCCGTGGCGCCGCGTGCGACGCGGGCACTGACTTCGATCACCGGCGATTCGCTACCCGCGCCGGCCGGGCCACCTGGGCTCGGTAATATGCGATGCAGGTACAGCCCTTGCGCGCGATCCGATTCCCGCCCAACCCGCGAGACACCGACGTGAACGACAAGCCCGCCATTCCTCCGCACGATATCCCGAACGAAACGATCGATCTGCAGATCGCCGATGTGCTGGCGGCCGTCCGCTATCCGGCGAACAAGGATGCGATCGTCGATGCCGCGCGCGACGCCGGCGCCAGTAACGAGGTGCTGTCGATGCTCGACGGCCTGCCCGAACAGGACTACGCGGACGTCGATGCCGTCACGCGCTGCGTCGCCGGCAACTTCGGCCCGGGGCTCGGCATTTGAGCGGATGCCAATAACGCGATAGGATCGGGCCGCACCGGTCGCGCCGCGATCGGGATGCGTGCCGCCCGGCGCAAGATCGGGTGCTTCGCACGCGTGTCCGGGGGACCCCATGGAAGGCATCCTGATCCAGCACACGACGCAACGTCAGCTGTGGTTCGGCGCGCTGACGGCGCTCGTCATCCTGCTCACCCTCGGGATCGCCGCGCCGCACGCGAACGTCGCGCTGCCGCCCGTCGAGCCGTTCATGCCGATGTGCGCGCTCACCGTGTTCACGACCGCGAGCATCGCGGCGTTCTTCCTCGGCGCGCAATTCACCGTCACGCGCCAGCCCGTGCTCGGTGCGCTCGGCGGCGCCTATGCGTTCACCGCGCTCGCCGTCGCGCTGCAACTGCTCACCTTTCCCGGCGTGTTCGCCCCGCATGGCCTGCTCGGCGCACGCCCGCAAAGCGCCGCATGGATGTGGATCTTCTGGCATGCCGGCTTTCCGTGCTTCGTGATGGCCGCGCTGTTCGCTCGCGAGCGACTGACGCGCACCCCGATCGGCGCAAAGGAGACGCGCCGCTGGACGATTGCGCTCGTCGGCGGCCCGGCGATCACCGCAGCGCTCCTGTGCGCGCTCGCGCTGAACGTCTCGCTGCCGCCCGCGTTCCATCCGCCCCGCGACGCTGCCGTGCTGCCCGTCAACGGCATTGCGCTCGTCGTGTGGATCCTCAATTTGCTCGCGCTCGTGGCCGTCGTGGTCACCGGCCGGCTGCGCACGACACTCGACCTGTGGCTCGCGATCGCGGTGCTCGCGTGTCTCACCGATACGACGCTGAACTTGCTGAGCACCAACCGCTTCACGGTCGGCTGGTATGTCGCGCGCGTGTTCAGCATGTTCACGCCCGGCGTGCTCGTGTGCGTGCTCGCGTGGGAAGTGACGATGCTGTATCAGCAGTTGTTCGAAGCGCACGCGACACTGATCCGCTCGTCCGCGCGCGACGGGCTCACGGGCGCGTTCAACCGCAGCCACTTCAACGATCATTTCCACACGCTGTTCCTGCAGGCGCGGCGGCAGGGCGAACCGCTGTCGCTGCTGATGGTCGACGTCGATCACTTCAAGGCGTACAACGACGCGTTCGGTCACGTGAAGGGCGATGCGTGCCTGATCGCCGTCGCGAATGCACTGGCCGGCGCGGTGCGGCGGCCCGCCGACATCGTCGCGCGCTACGGCGGCG
>NZ_LZXX01000088.1:108232-108524 GCF_001729305.1 Burkholderia sp. A2
GCGCTGTATCGGGCGAAGGATACGGGGCGAAACCGGGTCGTCGTCGCCTGAAACGTCTGCTGTTTGGCCAATTGTTACGGTCATTGTGACCGGAATAATCCGCCGTTACGGATTGCGGCGCGGGGATACGATCGCTTACAGCCCGGGCCGGAGCCGCTCGCTATGCTGGGTTTCATATTGAATCCGAGCAGGTGAACGCGATGAAGAAGACCCTTTTGCTGATTGCCGGCGTCGCCGTGTTGTTGAGCGGCTGTATCGTGGTGCCGGATGGGGGCGGGTATTACGGTGGGGG
>NZ_LZXX01000089.1:0-251 GCF_001729305.1 Burkholderia sp. A2
GGGCAGGGCGGATCGGGGTGGCGGGGGCCGTGACTGTGGCGTGAGCCGGCGCAACCGAGGTGCGTGCTGCGGTGGGCGGTGCGGGCGGTGTCGCGGGCGTCGTCGTCGAGATGGATGCCGGTGTGGAGGCACGTGCGGCGACAGGTTGTTGCGCGGGCGGTGTCGGGAAGTGCACCGGCAGTGGCGCGGAGGCGGCGTCGGTCGAAGCCGTGGGTGCGATGCCGCCGGAGGTCGCCGCGCCGGCCTTCGCG
>NZ_LZXX01000089.1:256-25826 GCF_001729305.1 Burkholderia sp. A2
TTCGCGCGTGAGCGTGTCGAGTTCGCGCGTGAGCGTGTCGACGGTTGCTTCGAGGCGCGCGACGCGATCGGCGAGCGGTAACGGCGTGGGTGGCGGCGTCGCGGCGATTGCGAATGCATCGGGTGCGGCGCGCGGGTTGCGCGGCTTGCGTTGCCGCAGCGTGTGCCCGACCCAGAACCCGACGGCGGCCCCGAGCAGCGAGCCGCTCGCGGCAGAGAAATCCCCGATCAACGCGGCGATGCCGCCCACGATGAAGCCGATTACGGCGAATGCCCAGTTCAACGCCTTGCTCCCTCTCACTATCGTTATCGTCCTTCGATCGCGGATCGCACCGGATCGAGGCGGTTTCGGCACGGCCGGCAGGCGAACCGGCATGCGCGCGCCATGCGGCCGGCCCTCGTGCGCAAGGCCCGCGGCAACGTCGCGGTCGGCGTGTTTGCGGGAATGTATCACAGCGATCGTTCGCCGATTTCCGGGTTTGGCGCGGTATCGCGGCGTGCGCCCTCGGGTGTCGCCATCCGGCTTTTTGCACGGTCATGCTTTTTACCGACGACGCGGCGGCTGCTTTCGTCTGAATAGATCGACGCCGGAACGGACGTCAACTTGTCGCAAAGCGACGCGTGCGCGATACGGCCTGGCGCAAAACCTCATGTGCCGTTCGCCGCGCTGCTGCGCACAAGTCCGGCGGGGGATGCCCGTCGTTGCTGGGTGTGCGCGTATTGCGCCGCCGCAATCGGCGGCGCGGCCCGCCGGGCGGGGCTGGCGGGTGTGTCGTATTTGCGCAAGCGTTTGTCGTAATTCGTCGGCAGGCCGGGGTTTTTTCTGGCAACTATGTAGGCACGCTATGACAAGCGCGAGTCCCCGCTACACGAGGAGAAGGTTTCGATGGATGCCCCCAAGGTTGTGGTCGAAGGTCTGTGCAAGGTGTTTGGAAGCAATCCCCAGCAGGCGCTCGACATGCTCGCCGCCGGCGCGACGAAGGACGATGTGCTCAAGCGCACCGGCCAGGTCGTCGGCGTGCACAACGTCTCCTTCGATGTGCAGGAAGGCGAAATTTTCGTGCTGATGGGCCTGTCCGGCTCCGGCAAGTCCACGCTGATCCGCCTCGTGAACCGGCTGGTCGATCCGAGCGCCGGCAAGGTGCTGATCGACGGGCTCGACGTCGCGTCGGCGCGCCGCTCGGCGCTGACCGCGCTGCGCCGCAAGGACATGAGCATGGTGTTCCAGTCGTTCGCGCTGATGCCGCATCGCACCGTCGTGTCGAATGCCGCGTTCGGGCTCGAAGTCGCGGGCATGGGCAAGAAGGAGCGCGAGCGCCGTGCGATGGAGGTGCTCGAGCAGGTCGGCCTCGCGCCGTTCTCGCACAAGCTGCCGTCCGAGCTGTCGGGCGGCATGCAGCAGCGCGTCGGCCTCGCTCGCGCGCTGGCCGTGAACCCGTCGCTGATGATCATGGACGAGGCGTTTTCCGCACTCGATCCGCTCAAGCGCCGCGAAATGCAGGACGTGCTGCTGCAACTGCAGAAGGAGCAGCGCCGCACGATCATGTTCGTGTCGCACGATCTCGAGGAAGCGCTGCGCATCGGCAACCGCATCGCGATCATGGAAGGCGGCCGCCTCGTGCAGGTCGGTACGCCGCAGGACATCATCGCGAACCCGGCCGACGATTACGTGCGCGCGTTCTTCGACGGCATCGACACCAGCCGCTATCTGACGGCGGGCGACCTGATGCAGACGGGCGCCGTGCCGACCATGTCGAAGTGCGATGCCGCGAACGTCGCGGCTTCGCTGAACGGCAGCGCCGAATACGCGTTCGTGCTCGATGCCGCACGCAAGATTCGCGGCTTCGTCACGCGCGAGGCGCTCGGTCAGGACACGCCGTCCGTGCGGCCGATCGAAAGCATCCGGCGCGATGCGTCGCTCGAACATGTCGTCGCGCGCGTGGTCGCGAGCCCGAATGCACTGCCCGTCGTCGACGACGACGGCTGCTACTGCGGCTCGGTCGATCGCGCGCTCATCCTGAAGGCCATCACGCGTTCGCGAGGTTCCCATGTCTGAAATGATTCCGCTCGGTACCTGGGTCGACCAGTCCGTTCACTACCTGCTCGACCACGACGCAAAGACGTTCGACGCGATCGGTCAAGCGATCGAGGGGCTCGCGGCATTCGTCGAGCATGGCCTGCAGGCGATCCCGATGTGGCTGATGATGGCGATCTTCATCGGCGTCGGGCTGTGGCGGGTGGGCTGGCGCTTCGCGCTGTTCACCACCGCATCGCTGCTGCTGATCTTCGCGACCGGCTTCTGGGACCAGACGGTCATCACGCTCGGCCTCACGCTGTCGTCGACGATCATCAGCCTCGTGCTAGGCATCCCGCTCGGCATCTGGGCGGCGAAGAGCAAGTGGGTCGCCGCGATCGTGCGCCCGATCCTCGACCTGATGCAGACGATGCCGGCGTTCGTTTACCTGATTCCGGCCGCGATGCTGTTCGGTCTCGGCCGCGTGCCGGGGATCCTGTCGACGGTGATCTTCGCGATGCCGCCCGCCGTGCGTCTCACGAGCCTCGGCATCCGCCACGTGAACCGCGAGATCGTCGAAGCCGGCCAGGCGTTCGGCTGCACGCCGTGGCAACTGCTGTACAAGGTGCAGTTCCCGAACGCGCTGCCGTCGATCATGCAGGGCGTGAACCAGACGATCATGATGGCGCTGTCGATGGTGATCATCGCGTCGATGGTCGGCGCGGGCGGCCTCGGCAACGACGTGCTCGCGAGTATCCAGCGCCTCGACATCGGTCTCGGCTTCGAAAGCGGTCTGTCGGTCGTGCTGCTCGCGATCATTCTCGACCGCATCACCGAGAGCTTCGGCCGCGCGCCGGGCACCGCGAAGGCGCCGCTGTTCTCGGGCCTCAAGCAGCTGTTCCGCGTGAAGGCCGCGCCCGCGCAGGCCTGAGCCCAGGCGGCCGGACCCGGCCGCTCACCCTGTATATGGATAACGACTTCCGCGGCTTCGGCCGCGGAGTTGGCCCCCTGCAACCTCCTCGCCAGGAGACCGATGTGACGTCCGCCGTCGCTGTCGCGCCCGCCGCCTGCGTTTCACCGGTTTCGTCCCTCGCCCATTTCGGCTTCCTCACGCTGCCGAACTTCTCGATGATCGCGTTCTCGAGCGCGGTCGAAGTGCTTCGGATGGCGAACTACGTCGGGCGGGCGGATCACTACAAGTGGTCGATCTACTCGCTCGACGGCGCGCCCGCGCATGCCAGCAACGGCATCGCGGTGCGGCCCACGCAGGCGCTCGACTACGAGAACCTGCCCGACGTGATGATCGTGTGCGGCGGCATCCGCATCCGCGACGTGGTCGACGAGCGCGCGCGCGATACGCTCGCGGCGCTCGCCGAACGCGGGCTGCCGCTCGGCGGCATCTGCACGGGCGCGTACGCACTGATGTCGAGCGGGCTGCTCGACGGCTATCGCTGCACCGTGCACTGGGAGAACCTGTCCGCGCTGCATTCCGAATTTCCGCAAGTGGGCTTCGCCGACGAGCTGTTCGTCGTCGATCGCGACCGGCTGACCTGCACGGGCGGCACCGCGCCGCTCGACCTGATGCTGAACCTCGTCGGCATGCGGTTCGGCCAGCAACTGGCTGCGCAGGTCTCCGAGCAGTTCATCCTGGAGCGCATCCGCAGTTCGACCGATACGCAGCCGATTCCGGTCGACGCGCGCGTCGGCTTTTCGCGCGCGGAGCTGATCGAGGTCGTGCGGCTGATGGAGGCGAACATCGAGGAGCCGCTGTCGCTCGAGGAACTCGCGCGGCTCGTGCGGCTGTCGCAGCGGCATCTGCAGCGCATGTTCAAGGTGTACCTGAACGTATCGCCGACCCACTATTACCTGACGCTGCGCCTGAAACGCGCACGCGACCTGCTGCGCACGACCGACGCATCGATCGCGCGCGTGACGACGGTCTGCGGCTTTCATTCGCCGTGCCATTTCAGCAAGGCATACCGCGCGCAGTTCGGTCACGCGCCGAGCTACGAGCGCCGGCTGCCGGGGCGCTGAACGGGGCCTCATTCGGTCCGCGACGTCGCCGGGATCGCGGCGCGCGGCTTCAATAAACGATCCCGGATTCAAGCAAACGACATCACTTTGAGGAGAAGCAAGATGAAGCGCCTATTGATCGCAGCGGTGTGCGGGATCGGGATGGCCGCGCCGATGTCGGCCGTTTATGCGGCCGATCCGCCCGTGTGCAAGAACGTGCGCTTCGCGGATGTCGGCTGGTCCGACATCGCGGCGACCACGGGCCTCGCGTCGACGATGCTGCAGGGACTCGGCTACAACCCGACGAAGACGATCGCGTCGGTGCCGATCACGTTCGCGGGGATCAAGAGCAAGCAGATCGATGTGTTCCTCGGCTACTGGTCGCCGACGATGGACCCGATCATCCAGCCGTTCACGAAGGCCGGCACGATCAAGGTGCTCGCGACGCCGAACCTGACCGGCGCGAAATACACGCTCGCGGTGCCCGACTACGTGTACCAGGGCGGCCTGAAGTCGTTCGCGGACATCCAGAAATATGCGGACAAGCTCAACGGCAAGATCTACGGGATCGAGCCCGGTAACGACGGCAACGCGCTGATCAAGAAGATGATCGACGGCAACCAGTTCGGCCTCGGCAAGTTCAAGCTGGTCGAGTCGAGCGAGGCCGGGATGCTCGTCGAGGTGAATCGCGCGATCCGCGACAAGCAGTGGATCGTGTTCCTCGGCTGGGAGCCGCATCCGATGAACGTGCAGATGAAGATCGACTACCTGACCGGCGGCGATGACGTGTTCGGTCCGAACTACGGCGAAGCGAAGGTGCTGACGGCGACGCCGCCCGACTACGCGCAGCGCTGCCCGAACGTCGCGAAGTTCGTGTCGAACCTGCAGTTCACGACGGCGATCGAGAACCACGTGATGGTGCCGATCATGAACAAGCAGGACCCGAACAAGGCCGCCGCCGCGTGGCTGAAGGCGAACCCGGACGCGCTCGACAAGTGGCTCGCGGGCGTGACGACGATCGACGGCAAGCCGGGCCTGCCGGCGGTGAAGGCGTATCTCGGCGCGCATTGAGCATGACGTGTCGGGCTTTGCGGCTGCGGCCCGAAGCCTGAACGTGAATGTTGAGCCGGCGTAAGCGAGGTGACCTGCTTGCGCCGGCTTTTTGCTGCGTGCTTCGCGCTCGCGCCGACGGCCCGCGGACGATGCGCTAGACTGCTCGATCCCCCATCGAGGAGACGGCAATGACCCGCAACACGCTTGATGCATCCGGACGGCAACACGCAGGCCGCATGCGGCCGAATCACGCGACCGCTTCGGCCGACACACGCTGCAACCGGACGATGCAGCGCTTCGGCCATTCATTCGCATGAAGCGCATCGAGCAAGTCGTGCTCGCCGCCGATCTCGCGGGCACGGCGGTGTTTGCGATCGAGGGCGCCAATGCGGCGATCGGCGCCGGTCTCGACCTGTTCGGGGTGATGGTGCTGTCGCTCGTCGTCGCGCTCGGCGGCGGCGTGATTCGCGACCTGCTGATCGGCGCTCGCCCGCCGAGCGCCGTGAGCGACTGGCGTTATCCGGCGCTCGCGTTCGCCGCCGGGCTGTTCGCATTCGTGTTTCATGCGCGGGTCGCGTCGTTTTCGCCGTCGCTGCTGATCACGCTCGATGCGGCCGGCCTTGCGTTGTTCGCGGTCGCGGGCGCGGCGAAGGCGCTCGAATTCCGCGTCCCCCCGTTCATTGCAACGCTGATGGGCGCCGTGACCGGTTGCGGGGGCGGCGTCGTGCGCGATCTGCTGCTCGCGCGGATACCCGTCGTGCTGGTCACGGACATCTATGCGAGTGCGGCGCTGCTCGGCGCGGTCGTCGTCGTGGTGTGCCGGCGGCTCGGTTGCCCGCCGGTCGTCGCGGCCGGGCTCGGCGGCGTCGCGTGCTTTGCGCTGCGGATGGCGGCGGTTCGGTTCGGCTGGCAGTTGCCGAAAATCGCCGCGGGCGCATAGGCGCCCGGCTCACGACCCCTTCGTCGCCGCCGGCACGTCGAACACGCGATCGAACGCCCACTGGAACACGAACGCGTAACAGAAGAAGAACGCGAACAGCGCGATATCGACGACGAACGCGTCGAACCACGAGATGTCGAGCCACCACGACACGACCGGCACGAGGATGAAGATCAGCCCGCCCTCGAATCCGGTCGCGTGCAGGATCCGCCGCCCGAGCGTGCGCGTCGGCTGTCGGCGCGACGCTTCCCAGCGCTCGAACAGCGCGTTGAAGACCATGTTCCACAGCATCGCGATCGCCGACATCGTCGCCGACAGCGCGCCCGAGTAGACGAGGTCCTGCTTGAAGATTGCCGCGATCGCGGGCGAGATGCAGGAAATGGCGATCGCTTCGTAGAGCACCGCCTGCGTGATCCTGCGCGGTAGGCCTTGCACGGTTCCTCCGGCTCGAGAGTGACCGTCGCGGCACCATGCCGCAACGTCCCGCAAGGCTAGTCGCGTTGCGCGCCCGCTTCAATTCACCTAATCTCAACCCGATTGAATCGAATTCAACCCGGCCGCATCCTGCCCGCGAGGCTCCGTGTTCTCGAAAATTCCCCTGACCGCATTGCGTGTATTCGAATCGTCGGCGCGGCTCGGCACGTTCAAGGCCGCCGCGGAAGAACTGTCCGTGACGCCGGCCGCCGTGTCGCATCAGATCAAGTCGCTCGAAAGCCGCGTCGGCGTGCTGCTGTTCGAGCGTGGCGCGGGCGGCGTGCGGCTGACGGAAGAAGGCGAGCAACTGTTTCGCGCGAGTCACGATGCGTTGCTGGCGTTGAGCCGCGGGCTGGATGCGCTGCGGCCGGACGCGGCCGAGGCGCGCCCGCTCGTGCTGACCACGACGCCCGCGTTTGCGGCGATGTGGCTGATTCCGCGTCTCGGTGCGTTTCGCCGCGTCGATCCGTACCTGCACATCAAGGTCGAAACGGGGAACGCGCTCGTCGATCTCGAACGCGATGCACGGATCGATCTCGCGATTCGCGCGACGTCGCGCACGTTTCCCGCGCTGCACGAGATTGCGTTGATCGACGAGTATTTCGGCGCGTATGCGGCCGCCGGGTTCGACGCGCATCGCACCGACGCGCCGCTCGACCTGATCGAAACCGTGTGGGATACGCCGCTGCCGGTGTCGGTCGACTGGGCGTCGTGGTGTCGTGCGGCGGGCCGGGAAGCATGGCTCGAACGTGCGGTGTTTCGCCATTACGACGACGAGCACTACGCGTTGCAGGCCGTGCTGCACGGGCAGGGCATCGCGCTGCTCAGCTCCGTGCTGGCCGCCGAGCATGTCGAGCGCGGTGCGTTGACGCCGATCGAGCCTGCGGTGCGCGTCGCCGGTGCGCGCTTCGTCGCGCTGTGCCGGCCGGGGCGCGAGCGCGAGCCGCAGGTCAGACGGTTTCTCGACTGGCTCGAAGCGGAAATCGCACGGACGCGCGGCGCGGTGGCGCGGATGGCGCCTGACGATGCACGCGTCGCTATCCGAACCTGACGCAATACACCGGCGGCAGGTGCGCCGATACCTGTCGCCAATGGTCGCCGCCATCGGCGGACGTCCATAACCCGCCGGTCGTCGATGCCATCGCGAGGCGCGTGCCGGAATCGTCCACCGCGAGTCCGTGCCGGTACACGAGGTCGTACGCGGGCGCGGCCGGCAACCCGTTCGACAGGCTCTCGAAACTGCGGCCGCCGTCGCGCGTGCGCGTGACGACGAGCCGGCCGTTCACCGGAATCCGGCACGCGTCCTTCACGGCCGGCACGAACCACGCGGTATCGGGATCGTGCGGATGCACGGCCACCGCGAAACCGAAGCTCGACGGCTGCGCTTCGATCCGCCGCCAGTGTTCGCCGCGGTTGGTTGAGCGGAAGATCGCGCAGTGATGCTGCGTCCACAAGACGTCGGGGTTGGCCGCGCACTGCACGACGCGGTGCGGGTCCTGCATGTTCGGCTCGCCGCGTCGCTCGGGCGGCATGTAGTCGGCTTCCATGCCTTCCGCCGTGACGCGCCACGTCGCGCCGCCGTCCTCGGTCTGCCACACGCCGCCGCACGAGACGCCGACGGTGACGTGCCGGCTGTCGCGCGGATCGATCATCACCGAATGGATGCCTGGCGCGTCGTACCCGCCGCCGCCCCATTCGGCGCGTTCGGGGCGATCCCACAGCGGGCGGTTCAGTACCCACGAATCGCCGTGGTCGTCCGAGCGGAACAGGCCGCCGGGAATCGTGCCGGCCCACAGGGCGCCGGGCTCGTCCGTGCCGCCGGCTTCGAGCGACCAGATTTGCTGAAGCGTCCACGGCGGCTGCGGCGTCCCGGCAGCGGCAGCCGCGTCGTCGGTTTCGCCGCTGCCGGCGTGCGGTTCGGCACGGGCGGGTGACGCATCGGCGGGCTGCGGCGGATAAACCGGGACTGCGCATTCCGCCCAGCCGGCGGCGCCTGCGCGCAGGCGATGCAGCTTCACGCCGAAATGGCCCAGATTGAGCGCCGCATACAGCGTGCCGTCGCGCGGGTCGGCGAGCGCCATGCTGACGGGCTCACCGATGAAATGCGGTTCGCCGAGCGTCCAGCCGCCATGACCGTCGGGTTGCAGGACGAACAGGCCCTTGCGGGTGGCGACGAGCAGTCGATCGTTCATGGACGATGTCTCCGGATGGCCCGCCTGGCGCGACGGCGCTTGGTATGGGGAATGCGCCGGTGCATCGGTCCCTTTATCCGCCGGTCAGCGCCTGCACGACATACACGCGGCTGGTGGCCGCGAGCGCATCGGACAGGTGTTGGCGGTCGCGGATCGGCTGGCCGTCGATGAACACCGACAAGTGCTTTCGCAGCGCGCCCTGATCGTCGACGATGTAGCCGCGCAGCCGCGGCTGCTCGCTGAAAATGGTGTCGAATGCTTCGCCGACCGTGTGCGCGTCGATGTCGCGCTCGGGCGTTTCGACGTGCCGCTGGATCGACGCGGCGAAGAAGAGGTGCGCCATGGCGGTAGCTGGCAGGAGCCGCACGAAGGGACGGCTTGTAGTTTAGGCGATCCGGCGGGCGCCGAAAGGCGGAACGGAGCCGCCGTGCGCCGCGCGGCCGCTAAACCGGAATCGACTGCCCCCTGATCCGGATCCCGAGCCGCACGACGCCGATCACCGCATTCGACAGCCACGTGAGCCAGCGCGGCATCCCGCGCCGGCGGATATCGAGCAGCAGCACGATCCGAACCGCGTCGCTGGCATTCCACACCTCGTGCGTGAACGTGTCGTCCCACAGCAGGAAGCGCCCTTCGTCGAGCCGGTATTCGCGCCCGTCAACCTTCAGCACGGCGGCCGGCGTGCCGTCCGCGCGCGTCGGCATCGACAGCACGAGATACCCGCGCAGGATGCCGCGAAACGGCCCGCGATGCGGCGGGATGTGCTTGCCGGGCGCGAGGAACGACAGCGACGCGGACAGCACGTCCGGCGACGCCGCGACGAGCGACGCGACGGTCGGGCAGCGCGACAGGTTGCGCGCAAACGGCTGACCGTACGCCTGCATGATGAACATCCGCCAGTCGCGGGCGTCGTTGGCCGAGATGTCGTACTGCTCGCGCATGATTTCGTGAAAGCGCGGGATGCGCGGCATGTCGCGTGCGACGTCGAGCGCCTCCGCGCGGATCTCGGGCCACGCGCGCACGAAACGCTCGGCATCCGGGAATGCGGCCGCGTCGAGCACCGCGCCGCTGTCGATATGGCGGTCGTACAGCCTGCGCAGCAGGGCGGCTGCATGGTCGTAGGCGGCGGACATGATCGATCGATGGGCGGCCCGGACGAAGTGGTGGTCAGTCTGCCCGAAGCGCGACGGGCACTGCGTTACGTCAGGTTACGCCGGCTGACGAATGAATGACAGTTCGATAAAAAACGGCCGCGGCGAATGGAACGACCGGGAATAAACCGCGCCTCTCCGTCGTCATACGGGTGTAGCACATCGTTTCGTTGACTGATGAAGGAGTGGAACATGAACACGCACTGGCTGGTGGCCGCCACGGTGGCGGCGATTTCTCTCGCAGGTGTCGCGACGCAAGCGTCGGCACAGGCGCTCACGCACGAACAGGTCCGGCAGGAACTCGTCGATGCGGAAAACAACGGGCTGCGCTTCGTGACCGATACGTCGTATCCGGACGTGAGCCCGCTGTTCCGGCACCAGGCCGATCAGATGCCGCAGCGGCAAGCGAGCACGGCAGTCGGCGGCGATCCGGCCATGTCGTCCGAAGCGGGCAAGCCGGCGGCGATGTCGCCGCGTCGAAGCGCCGCCGCATGCGTCGGCCCCGCGAGCTTCTGCACGATCTATTTCGGAAGCTGATTTACCTGCTTGCCTCCGCAGGTCACGCCTGTCCCGTGGTTGATTGATACGTCACATTCAAGGAGTTCACGATGAAAACTTGTATCGCACTACTGACGATGATCGGGGCGATCGTCGGTCAGTCGGCATTCGCGCAATCGGCCGTGCCGCTGACGCGTGCGCAGGTTCGCGACGAACTGATGCGCGTCGAAGCGGCCGGGTACGATCCGGCGAAGGGCGATGACGGCGAGTATCCGGCCGATATCCAGGCTGCGGAAGCGAAGCTCGCGGAGCAGGACCGCGCGCGGCTGGCGGCGTCGGCCGCGCCGGCGGCCGGGCCCGGCATGCCGGCGCAGGTCGCCAACTAGGCGCCGACATGTACCCGTGTTGTACTAGACCGTCGGCGTCGCGGCAGAACGAGGCACGCGCGCAGACGAATCGCGGAGAGGGGGCGTGCGGTGTCGACGCGGCGCCGATACGCTCTTCATGCAGGCGGGCGGGATGCAACGTGCGTCGTTGCGCGTCGGGGAATCGGTCGGGCCGCGTCGATGCGGCCCGACCCGGCGCCGATCAGCGCCGCTCGTCCGCGATATGGCTGCGGATCACGTCCGCGAACGACGCGTCGCCTTTCAGCCCGAGCGCTTCCGCGCGCGACGTATCCCAACGGCCCGGCCAGCTGCCGACGATCTTCTCGACGCGTTCGTCGGGCGCATGACGGATCAGCTTCACGACCTCGTCGCCCGCGACTTCGCGCAGCGCCGCGATCATCTCGTCGACCGACACCGACAGCCCCGGCAGATTGATCACGCGCTTGTTGCCGAGCTTCGCGCTGTCGATCTCGCACCCGGCGACGAGCGCATCGATCGCGCCGCGCGGCGACAGCAGCCACAGCCGCGTCGAGCCGGGCACCGGGCACACGCTTTCCTCGCCGTTCAGCGGCTCGCGGATGATGCCGCTCGCGAACGACGACGCGGCCGCGTTAGGCCGGCCGGGCCGCACGCTGATGGTCGGCAGCCGCAGCACGCGGCCGTCGACGAAGCCGCGCCGCGCGTAGTCGCACAGCAGCAGTTCGGCGATCGCCTTCTCGGCGCCGTACGACGATTGCGGGTTCAGCGCGGTGTCGTCCTGCACGACGTCGGGCAGCGTGCCGCCATACACCGCGACGGAACTCGTGAACACGACGCGCGGCTGGTGGCCGCGTGCGCGGCACACTTCGAGCAGCGTGCGCGACGCGTCGAGGTTGATCCGCATCCCGAGATCGAAATCGGCCTCGGCCTGCCCGCTGACGATCGCCGCGAGATGGAAGATCGCACCCGTGCGCGTGTCGATCGCGCTTTCGAGCACCGCGCGATCGGCGATGTCGCCGACGATCGACGTCACGCGCGCGTCGCCGAAATCGCTGCCCTGGACGACGTCGAGCAGCACGAGCTCGTCGATCTTCTCGATGCGACCGTCGGGGCCGGTGAGTTCGCCGCGCTCGAGCAGCTTGCGCGCGAGACGCTGGCCGAGAAAGCCGGCGCCGCCGGTAATCAGTACTTTCATGTTCGTTGCCCTTTGAGGAATGCTTGAATTACAGGTACGGCCTGATCCAGCCCAGACCTTCCGACGTGCCGGCCTTCGGCCGATATTCGCAGCCGATCCAGCCGTCGTAGCCGAGCGCGTCGATCAGCGCGAACAGATACGGGTAGTTGAGTTCGCCGACGTCCGGCTCGTGGCGTTCGGGCACGCCCGCGATCTGGATATGGCCGATGCCCGCGAAATCGCGCTTGAGTTTCATCGCGAGATCGCCTTCGACGATCTGGCAGTGGTAGCAGTCGAACTGCACGTTCAGGTTCGGCGCGCCGACTTCCGCGCGGATCGCCTGCGCGTCGTCCTGGCGGCTCAGGAAATAGCCGGGCATGTCGCGCTGGTTGATCGGCTCGATCAGGATCGTGACGCCGTGCGCGGCGGCGGCCTGCGCCGCATGACGCAGGTTCGCCAGATACGTGTCGCGATGGCGTGCGCGGTCGGCGCCCGGCGGCACCATGCCGGCCATCACGTGCAGTTTCTTGTTGCCGAGCACGCGTGCATAGTCGAGCGCCTGGCCGATGCCGCGGCGGAATTCGTCCTCTCGGCCCGGCAGCGATGCGATGCCGCGCTCGCCCGCGGCCCAGTCGCCCGGCGGCGCGTTGAACAGCGCCTGTTCGAGGCCGTGCGCGTCGAGGCGCGCGCGAATGTCCTCGGCGGCGAAGTCGTACGGGAACAGGTACTCGACGGCCTTGAAGCCGTCGCGGGCGGCAGCGGCGAAGCGGTCGAGAAACGCATGCTCGGTGTACATCATCGAGAGGTTGGCGGCGAAGCGTGGCATGGCAGCGGGTCCTGTGTATGAATGGGGCGGAGCGCCGTGCGCCCCGCGTCGAATGATGAATCGGCCAGCGGCGGATCAGCGGTTCACGAGCTTGGGCGGCGTGAGCCACACGGCGATCGCGCCGATCACCAGCATCGCGGCGAGCACGTACATGCCGGACGCGGTGCTGTGCGTGGCGTCCTTCAGGTAACCGATCACGTACGGGCTCGCGAAACCGGCGAGGTTGCCGACCGAGTTGATGATCGCGATCCCGGCTGCGGCGGCGGAGCCCGCGAGGAACGCGGTCGGCAGCGACCAGAACAGCGGGGCGCAGGTCAGCACGCCGCCTGCCGCGAGCGACAGGAACACGATCGACACCGCCGTATTGTGCGAGTACGACGCGGCGACCGCAAACCCGACCGCGCCCATCAGCGCCGGCACGATCAGGTGCCAGCGACGTTCGCGGCGCTTGTCCGCACTGTGGCCGAACAGGTTCATCACGACGATCGCGACGACGAACGGAATCGCGGACAGCAGGCCGATCTGCAGCGTGTCGGTGATGCCGGTCGATTTGACGAGCGTCGGCATCCAGAACGTGAGCCCGTACTGGCCGGTGACGAACGCGAAGTAGATCAGCGACATCCACCACATGCGCGGGTCCGAGAACACGGCCTTCAGCGAATGGCCGTGCTGCTGCTGTTCCTGCGGTTGCGCGGCGATTTCGTCCTCGAGCAACTGCTTCTCGCGCTCGTCGAGCCATTTCGCGCCGCGGATGTTGTTGTCGAGATACAGGATCGTCGCGATGCCGACGAGCACGGCCGGCACGGCTTCGATCATGAACATCCATTGCCAGCCGTGGAAGCCCGAGCCGCCGTGGAAGCGCTCCATGATCCAGCCCGACAGCGGGTTGCCGAAGATGCCCGACACCGGAATCGCGGACATGAACACCGCGATGATCTTCGCGCGGCGATGCGACGGGAACCAGTACGTGAGGTACAGGATCACGCCCGGATAGAAGCCGGCTTCCGCGAGCCCGAGCAGGAAGCGCAGCACGTAGAATTGCGTCGGCGTCTGCACGAACGCGAACAGCGCGGACAGCAGACCCCACGTGATCATGATCCGAGCGATCCAGATGCGCGCGCCGATGCGGTGCATCAGCAGGTTGCTTGGCAGTTCGAACAGAAAGTAGCCAAGAAAGAAAATCCCCGCGCCGAGGCCGAATACGGTTTCGCTGAACGCGAGATCCTGCGACATCTGCAGCTTGGCGAAGCCGACGTTCACGCGGTCGAGATACGCGACCACGTAGCAGAGCATCAGGAACGGCACGATGCGCCAGAACACTTTCCTGTAGGTGCGGTCGAGTTCGCCCGATTGGGCGGCCGCGGCGGGCGAGCGGCTTGCGGCCGCGTCGAGAGCAGTCATCGTCGTCTCCAATGATGTTATGTGCCGGCGGCGTGTACGCCGCCGGTCGTGTGTGCTGACGGAAAGGCCCGTGCACACGGCGGGCATGAAAATCTGTACGTACTACTGCATGATCAGGTCACGGCGCGTTACCAGCGCGCGCCGAAGCTCTGGCGCAGTTCGTCCAGCGCGGCGTCGGACAGCGGTTCGGGCTTCGGCTGGGTCATCAGCCACAGCCGCGCGGTTTCCTCGAGCTCCTCGAGCGCATACGACGCGTGCGAGACCGACGGTCCCCACATCACGGGACCGAGGCGATCGAGCAGCACGCCGCGCACCCGGTCGGCCAGCGCCGCCACTTCGGCCGCGACGGCCGGGTCGCCGGGGCGGCGGTAACGGATCAGCGGAATGTGGCCGACCTTCATCACGTAGTACGGCGTGATCGGCGGCAGCACGTCGGTGTCGCGCCACACGCCCGCGAGCGTCAATGCGACGAGATGCGTCGAATGCGTGTGGACGACGCCATGCGCCTCTGCGTTGCGCGCATAGATACCGCGATGCAGCGCGAGCGTCTTCGACGGCTTGCCGCCCGATACGGGCTGGCCGTCGGCGCCGACCTTCGCGATGTCGTTCGGATCGAGCCGGCCGAGGCAGGCGTCGGTCGGCGTGATCAGCCAGCCGTCGTTCAGGCGGGCGCTGATGTTGCCGGCGCTGCCGACCGCATGGCCGCGCGCATACAGGCTCGCGCCGACCACGCAGATCTCTTCGCGCAGTTTTGCTTCGTCGCTCATCGTGCGGCTCCGTCCAGCGCGCGCAGCGCCTTGTCGAAAAAGTCCGTGGTGCCGAAGTTGCCGGATTTCAGCGCGAGGCCGAGCGGCTGTGTATCGATCGTGGCCGTGGCCGGCACGCCCGGATCGATCTGCGCGCCGATCTGCAGCGACTTCACGTCGAGCGCCTGCACGACCGCGCCGGACGTCTCGCCGCCGGCCACGACGAACTTGCGCACGCCGAGTTCGCGCAGCCTGCGGGCGATCGCCGCGAGCGTGCTTTCGACGAGATGGCCGGCCGCGTCGACGCCGAGCGCCTGCTGCACGGCCTTCACTTCGTCGGGCGTCGCGGTCGCGTAGATCAGCACGGGCTGCGGCAGGTGCGAGCGGGCAAAGGCGAGCGCCTGCTCGACGACGGGCTCGCCGCGCGAGGCTGCGAGCGGATCGATGCGGAAGCTCGGCCGCGTCGCGCGCCACGCGGCGACCTGCGCGTTGGTAGCCTTCGATGCACTGCCGGCGAGCACGGCCGACAGGCCTTCGATGCACGGCAGCGACGCCGCGTTGTCGCGCTCGGGCAACTGCTCCGCGCGGCGGAAATTCGCCGGCAGACCGAGCGCGATGCCCGATCCGCCGGTGACGAGCGGCAGGCCCGCGCACGCTTCGCCGAGGACGTAGAGGTCGCGGTCCGACAGCGCGTCGGCGATCGCGAGGCGCGCGCCCTCCGCGCGCAGCTGGTCGATCCGCGCGCGCACGGCGGCCGCGCCGAGCGCGATCGTGTCGTAGCGAATCAGGCCCACCGGGGACCTCGTCTGCCGTTGCAGCACGCGCACGAGGTTCGCGTCCTTCATCGGTGTGAGCGGGTGATGCTCCATCCCCGATTCGTTCAGCAGCACGTCGCCGACGAACAAGTGGCCGCGGTAGATCGTGCGGCCGTTCTCGGGGAACGCCGGGCACGCGATCGTGAAGCCGCCGCCGGCCGCGTCGAGCAGTGCGTCGGCCACCGGCCCGATGTTGCCCGCGTCGGTCGAGTCGAACGTCGAGCAATACTTGAAGTAGAACTGGCGGCACCCTTGTGCGCGCAACCATTCGTAGGCGGCGAGCGATTGCGCGACGGCGTCGGCGGCGGGGATCGTGCGCGACTTGAGCGCGACGACGATCGCGTCGGCGTCGACGATCGTGTCGGCCGCGCCGTCGGCGGGCACGCCGATCGTCTGCACGGTGCGCATGCCGCTCTTGACGAGCATGTTCGCGAGATCGGTCGCGCCGGTGAAATCGTCGGCGATGCAGCCGAGCAGGGGACGGGAAGCGGAAGCGGTCATGGCAGGCACGTCGTTCGAATCAGCGGGCGGGCGGCAGCGTGATGCCGGGGAAAGTCTTGATCACGGCGGAATCGTCCTCGCCGCCGTGGCCGGCGCTCGACGCGCTCATGAACATCTGGTGCGCGGTGGCGGAGAGCGGCAGCGGGAATTTGCTGCGGCGCGCGGTATCGAGCACGAGGCCGAGATCCTTCACGAAGATGTCGACGGCCGACAGCGGCGTGTAGTCGCCGTTCAGGATGTGCGGCACGCGGTTCTCGAACATCCACGAATTGCCCGCGCTGTGCGTGATCACGTCGTACAGCGCGTCGGCATCGACGCCTTCGCGCAACCCGAGCGCCATCGCTTCGGCGGCGGCCGCGATATGCACGCCGGCCAGCAACTGGTTGATGATCTTCACTTTCGAGCCGATGCCGTGCGCATCGCCGAGACGGTACACCTTGCCGGCGATCGCGGCGAGCACGTCCTCGCAGCCTGCATAGGCGGCTGCCGGGCCCGACGTCATCATCGTCATCTCGCCGGAAGCCGCGCGCGCGGCGCCGCCCGACACGGGCGCGTCGAGCATTTGCAGGCCGGCCGCTTCGACGCGTGCGCCGAGCGCGACCGCGAATTCGGGCGCGACGGTCGCGCTCGCGATCACGACGCCGCCCGGCTTCATCGCCGCGACCGCACCGTGTTCGCCGAACAGCACCGTTTCGGTTTGCGCGGCATTGACGACGAGCGTGACGACGACGTCGCACTGCGCGCCGAGTTCGGCCGGCGTCGCGCACGCGATGCCGCCTTCGGCGGCGAACGCCTGCAGCACGGTGTCGCGCACGTCGCATGCGTGGACGCGCAGGCCGGCGCGCAGCAGCGAGCGCGCGACGCCGAGGCCCATCGCGCCGAGGCCGATGACTCCAACATTTCGTGACATGGTCAACCTTGATCGATTCGAAAGAGGGTTCGAGACAACGGCGGCGGGCGCCGCCGGCTTCAGCAGATGCCGGCTTCCGCGAGACGGCGGGCGGCGTTGTACATGTGCGTGCGCGCCGCGTTGCGCGCGGCCATCGGGTCGCGTGCGCGGATCGCGTCGGCGATCGCCGCGTGCTCTTCGCGCACCTGCCGCGAGAAATCCTCGCGCGTCGCTTCGTTGCTGCGCGTGACCTTCACGCCGGCTTCGAGGTACTGGTTCAGGAACTGCAGCGTCTTCAGGAAATACGGGTTGCCGGTGACGGCCGCGATCGTGCGGTGGAACGCGACGTCCTCCGCGACGCCGTCACGCCCTTCGGCCACCGCTTGGTCGATCTTGCGCAGCGCGTCGTCGATGTCGGCCATGTCGTCGGCGGTGTGGTGCAGCGCGGCTTCGGCCGCGACTTCCGCCTCGATCGCGCGGCGCACCGCGAGCAGATGCGGCAGCGAGCTCGCCTCGACGGCTTCCGCGTAGTCGATCCGCAGCGGACGGATCGCGCCGTGCTGGTTCACGAATACGCCGCTGCCCTGGCGCGGCTCGACCACGCCTTCGTTCTTCAGCCGCGAAATCGCCTCGCGGATCACGGTACGGCTCACGCCGAATTCCTGCGCGAGCACGGCTTCGGTCGGCAGCTTGCCGGTGGCCGAGAAGCTGCCCACTTCGATCTGCTTGAGCAGTTGCTGCGCGACGTGGTCGCTCATCGCACGGGCGGGAATTTTCTCGAACATGATGCTCATGTTTGTAAGGTGATGTGGTCATCATACAAATTTGAGCGAGCATCAGCATCCGGGATAACCCTCGTTCAAGGAGTGCAACGTCGGCTAAATTGATTGGAACCGGTTCCAAAAGAATCGAAACCGACGCGAACGGTGTCGTTCTGCAGTCGGTCAGGGGAGGGTGGGCCGCCCGGGCCCGTCAGTCGGCGATGTCCTCGACGGCGTCGGCCGACGGATCGTGCATCGCGGCCACTTCGGCCACGTCGCCGCCGCGCTCGCGATACGTCGCCGGCGGCACGCCGAACTGCTTGCGGAATTCGCGCCCGAGGTGCGACGCGTCGGCGAATCCGCAGCTCGACGCGATATCGGCGACCGTGCGGTCCGAACTCGTCAGCAGCCACGCGGCCGTACGCAGCCGCACCTGCTTCGCGAATGCCTGCGGGCTCCTGCCGGTCTCGGCCTTGAACAGCCGTTCGAGCTGCCGCGTCGACAGGTCGAGCTTGCACGCGAGTTCCTCGAGCGGCAGCGCGCGCCCCACATGCTGTTCCATCAGAAGAATCGCGCGCTTGACCTTCGGGTGCGTCGCCGGCTCGAGCCCCGGCGGATGCGGCTGCGGCGCATTGCCTTTCTGCATCTCGCCGACGAGCAGGATGCGCAGCGCCTTCTGCACGGTCGCGTGATCGAAATGGCGCAGCAGGATCGCGGCGGCGACGTCGATCGACGCACGGCCACCCGAGCACGTAATCCGGCGCCGGTCGATCACGAACAGCCGGTCGGCGATCAGCAGGTCGGGATCGGCGGACGGAAAGCGCTCGATGAAATCCCAGTAATGGAACCAGCTCACGCAGGTGCGGTAGCCGTCGAGCACGCCGGCGCGCATCAGCGTGAACACGCCGGTGCAGATGCCGACGACCGTCGCGCCGCCCGTCGCCGCGCGGCGGATGAAATCGAGCGTTTCAGGGCCGGCCTGCGGCCCCGAATGCAGCAGCCCGCCCACCACCACCACATAGTCGAACGGCTCGGCCGCGTCGAACGTCTCCCACGGCGTGATCTGGATCCCGCAGCTCGCGCGCACCGGCGCGAGCGTGTCGCCGATCACGCTCCACGCGCAGCGCACGGGCTTGCTGTAGTCGCCGTCGTCGGCCGACAGCCGCAGCATGTCGACGAAGCCGGAGAAGGCCGTCAGCGTGAAGTTCGGCAGCAGCACGATGCCGAAGCGGATGCGCCGCGGCGCGGGTTCTGCGAGGGGGGAAGCGGGTACGTCGGGGGTCATCGCGGCCAATCTCGTCACGCCGGGCAGGCGGTCTCACTCGTTTCACACTGTTTGCGGGTTGCGGCTGCCGGAGGCGGCGCGGATGCAGCCAGCGTCGCCGATCGGCCGCGGCCGGACTTGTGGTTTTTCGTCGCGAACCATCGCCAAAACGCACTTTCGGGCCGGCCGGCACGGCGCTTGGCGGTGGTATCCCACGCCGATGCCGTTTTTGTTCTATCGGCCGATTTTACGCTTTGATGTACTGGTGCCCAACGACATTTCACGCATGCAACCCAAAGGAAGCCAGATGAACGTCAGCGCGTTCGACCTGTTCAAGATCGGCATCGGCCCGTCCAGTTCGCATACGGTCGGCCCGATGATCGCCGCGTGCCGCTTCGCGTCGCACGTCGAGGACGCGAACCTGCTCGGCTTCGTGCGCCGCGTGCGGGTCGAGCTGTACGGCTCGCTCGGCGCGACCGGCAAGGGCCACGGCACCGACAAGGCCGTGCTGCTCGGCCTCGAGGGCCACCTGCCGGACACGATCGATCCGGACCTGATCGAACCGCGGCTCGCCGCGATCCGCGCGGAGAAGTCGCTGTCGCTGCTCGGCAAGCAGACGGTGCGCTTCGACGAAAAGGAGCACATCGGCTTTTATCGCAAGCTGATGAGCGGGACGAGCATCGTGCACCCGAACGGGATGCGCTTCCAGGCATTCGACGAGCACGGCCAGCTGCTGGTCGAGAAAGAGTATTACTCGGTCGGCGGCGGCTTCGTCGTGAACCGCGACGGCGATCGCGTGAACGGCGTGCGGGCGGCGGTCGAGGTGCCGTATCCGTTTCGCACCGGCGACGACCTGATGCGCCAGTGCCGCGAACACGGGTTGTCGATCGCCGAACTGATGCTGCGCAACGAATGCGCGCTGCGCCCCGCCGACGAAGTGCGCGCCGGGCTGCTCGCGATCTGGCGCACGATGGCCGCCTGCGTCGAGCGCGGCTGCAAGGTCGAGGGCGACCTGCCGGGGCCGATGCGCGTGAAGCGCCGCGCGGCCGAGCTGAACGGCCGCCTGCGTTCGCGTTCCGAAGAGTCGCTGCGCGACCCGCTGTCGATGCTCGACTGGGTCAACCTGTATGCGATGGCCGTCAACGAAGAGAACGCGGCCGGCGGCCGCGTCGTCACCGCGCCGACCAACGGCGCGGCCGGCGTGATCCCCGCGGTGCTGCACTACTACGTGAAATTCGTGCCGGGCTCGAACGAAGCCGGCATCGTCGAATTCCTGCTGACGGCCGCCGCGATCGGGATCATCTACAAGGAAACCGCATCGATCTCCGGCGCGGAAGTCGGTTGCCAGGGCGAAGTGGGCGTCGCGTGCTCGATGGCCGCGGCCGCGCTCGCCGCGGTGATGGGCGGCACGCCGGATCAGGTCGAGAACGCGGCCGAGATCGGCATGGAGCACAACCTCGGGATGACTTGCGACCCGGTCGGCGGGCTCGTGCAGATCCCGTGCATCGAGCGCAACGCGATGGGCGCGATCAAGGCGCTGAACGCGTCGCGCATGGCGCTCAAGGGTAACGGCCAGCACTACGTGTCGCTCGATTCGGTCATCAAGACGATGCGCGAGACGGGTGCCGACATGAAGACGAAATACAAGGAAACGTCGCGCGGCGGCCTCGCCGTGAACGTCATCGAATGCTAACGAAGGATCACTAACATGAGCCGCTACTCGATATTCAGCCTGTTCCGCAACGGCCTCTCGTATCACGAGAACTGGGAAAAGCAGTGGAAGAGCCCGGAACCGAAGAAGGAATACGACGTCGTGATCGTCGGCGGCGGCGGCCACGGCCTGGCGACCGCGTACTACCTCGCGAAGGAGCACGGGATCACGAACGTCGCGATCCTCGAGAAGGGCTGGATCGGCGGCGGCAACACCGCGCGCAACACGACGATCGTGCGCTCGAACTATCTGTGGGACGAATCGGCCGCGCTGTATGAAAAAGCGATGAAGCTGTGGGAAGGGCTGTCGCAGGATCTCAACTACAACGTGATGTTCAGCCAGCGCGGCGTGATGAACCTCGCGCACACGCTGCAGGACGTGCGCGACACCGAACGCCGCGTGAACGCGAACCGGCTGAACGGCGTGGACGCCGAATTCCTGACGCCCGCGCAGATCAAGGAAATCGAGCCGACGATCAACCTGAACAGCCGCTACCCGGTGCTCGGCGCATCGATCCAGCGCCGTGCGGGCGTCGCACGCCACGACGCGGTGGCCTGGGGCTTCGCGCGCGGCGCGGACCGCGCCGGCGTCGACATCATCCAGAACTGCCAGGTGACGGGCATTCGCCGCGAAGGCGGCGCGGTGGTCGGCGTCGACACGGTGAAGGGTTTCATCAAGGCGAAGAAGGTCGCGGTGGTGGCCGCCGGCAACACGACGACGCTCGCCGACATGGCCGGCATCCGCCTGCCGATCGAAAGCCACCCGCTGCAGGCGCTGGTGTCCGAGCCGATCAAGCCGGTCGTGAACTCGGTGATCATGTCGAACGCGGTGCACGCGTACATCAGTCAGTCCGACAAGGGCGACCTCGTGATCGGCGCCGGTATCGACCAGTACACGGGCTTCGGCCAGCGCGGCAGCTTCCACATCATCGAAAGCACGCTGCAGGCGATCATCGAGATGTTCCCGGTGTTCTCGCGCGTGCGGATGAACCGCCAGTGGGGCGGCATCGTCGACGTGTCGCCGGACGCGTGCCCGATCATCACCAAGACCGACGTGAAGGGCCTGTATTTCAACTGCGGCTGGGGCACCGGCGGCTTCAAGGCGACGCCGGGCTCGGGCTGGGTGTTCGCGCACACGATCGCCCGCGACGAACCGCATCCGCTGAACGCGCCGTTCGCGCTCGACCGCTTCTACACGGGCCACCTGATCGACGAGCACGGCGCTGCCGCCGTCGCGCACTAACCGCACTGAGGAGAAGGAAACATGTTGCTGATCGAATGTCCGTGGTGCGGGCCGCGCGCCGAATCCGAGTTCACGTGCGGCGGCGAAGCCGACATCGTGCGTCCGGTGGCGAACGAGACGATGACCGACCGCGAATGGGGCGAATACGTGTTCATGCGCGAGAACAAGCGCGGGCTCCACAAGGAGCAATGGCTGCACACGCAGGGCTGCCGCCGCTGGTTCAAGGTGACGCGCGACACGGTCACCTACGATATCAAGGGATACGAAAAGTTCGGTGGGGCTGCCGCCAGCGGCGCCGCTGCCGGCAACGCACACGAAGAGGGCACGAGCAAATGAGCCAGAAAGACCGCCTCGGCACCGGTGGCCGAATCAATCGCGCGATTCCGTTGACGTTCACGTTCAACGGCCGCACGTACCAGGGCTTCCAGGGCGACACGCTCGCGTCCGCGCTGCTCGCGAACGGCGTGCACTTCGTCGCGCGCAGCTTCAAGTACCACCGTCCGCGCGGGATCGTGACGGCGGACGTCGCGGAGCCGAATGCCGTCGTGCAGCTCGAAACCGGCCCGTACACCGTGCCGAATGCGCGCGCGACCGAGATCGAGCTGTACCAGGGGCTCGTCGCGACGAGCGTGAACGCCGAGCCGACGCTCGAGAACGACAAGTACGCGATCAACCAGAAGTTCTCGCGCTTCATGCCGGCCGGGTTCTACTACAAGACGTTCATGTGGCCGCGCAACATGTGGCCCAAGTACGAAGAGAAGATCCGCGAAGCGGCCGGTCTCGGCAAGGCGCCCGAGGTGCTCGACGCCGATCGCTACGACAAGTGCTACGCGCACTGCGACGTGCTCGTGGTCGGCGGTGGCCCGTCGGGCCTCGCCGCCGCGCATGCGGCCGCCACGGCCGGCGCGCGCGTGATCCTCGTCGACGACCAGCGCGAACTCGGCGGCAGCCTGCTGTCGTGCCGCGCGGAGATCGACGCGAAGCCCGCGCTGCAGTGGGTCGAGAAGATCGAGGCCGAGCTGCGCAAGCTGCCCGACGTGACGATCCTGTCGCGCAGCACCGCGTTCGGCTATCAGGACCACAACCTCGTGACGGTCACGCAGCGCCTGACCGATCACCTGCCGGTGTCGATGCGCAAGGGCACGCGCGAGCTGCTGTGGAAGGTCCGCGCGAAGCGCGTGATCCTCGCGACCGGCGCGCACGAGCGGCCGATCGTGTTCGGCAACAACGACCTGCCGGGCGTGATGCTGGCGGGCGCGGTGTCGACCTACGTGCATCGCTTCGGCGTGCTGCCGGGCCGCAACGTGGTCGTGTTCACGAACAACGATCGTGCGTACCAGACCGCGCTCGATCTGAAGGCGTGCGGCGCGAAGGTGACGGTCGTCGATTCGCGCGCGTCGTCGAACGGCGCGCTGCCGGCGGCGGCCAAGCGGCAGGGCGTGACGGTGATGAGCGGTGCGGTCGTCACGGCTGCTTCGGGCAAGTGGCGCGTATCGTCGGTCGACGTCGCGTCCTACTCGAACGGCCAGACCGGCGGCAAGCTGCAGACGCTGCCGTGCGACCTCGTCGCGATGTCGGGCGGCTTCAGCCCGGTGCTGCACCTGTTCGCGCAGTCGGGCGGCAAGGCGTGCTGGAACGACGAGAAGGCGTGTTTCCTGCCGGGCAAGCCCGTGCAGGCGGAAGCGAGCATCGGTGCGGCGGCCGGCGAATTCGGGCTCGCCCGTGCGCTGCGCCTCGCGGTCGATGCAGGCGTGGAAGCGGCGAAGGCGGCGGGCTTCACGGCCGCGCAGCGCCCGGCCGCACCGCAGGTTGCCGAAACCGTCGAAGGCGCATTGCAGCCGTTGTGGCTCGTCGGCAGCCGCGAGGCCGCCGCGCGCGGACCGAAGCAGTTCGTCGATTTCCAGAACGACGTCGCGGCGGCCGACATCCTGCTCGCGGCGCGCGAAGGCTTCGAATCGGTCGAGCACGTGAAGCGCTATACGGCGATGGGCTTCGGCACCGACCAGGGCAAGCTCGGCAACATCAACGGGATGGCGATCCTCGCGGGCGCGCTCGGCAAGACGATCCCGGAAACGGGCACGACGACGTTCCGCCCGAACTACACGCCGGTGTCGTTCGGCACGTTCGCGGGCCGCGAGACGGGCGATTTCCTCGACCCGATCCGCAAGACGGCCGTGCACGAATGGCACGTCGAGCACGGCGCGATGTTCGAGGACGTCGGTAACTGGAAGCGGCCGTGGTATTTCCCGAAGAACGGCGAGGATCTCCATGCGGCCGTGAAGCGCGAATGCCTCGCGGTGCGCAACAGCGTCGGCATCCTCGACGCGTCGACGCTCGGCAAGATCGACATCCAGGGTCCGGACGCGGTGAAGCTGCTGAACTGGATGTACACGAACCCGTGGAACAAGCTCGAAGTGGGCAAGTGCCGCTACGGGCTGATGCTCGACGAAAACGGGATGGTGTTCGACGACGGCGTGACCGTGCGCCTCGCCGACCAGCATTTCATGATGACCACCACCACCGGCGGCGCGGCGCGCGTGCTGACGTGGCTCGAGCGCTGGCTGCAGACCGAATGGCCCGACATGAAGGTGCGGCTCGCGTCCGTCACCGATCACTGGGCGACGTTCGCGGTGGTCGGCCCGAAGAGCCGCAAGGTCGTGCAGAAGGTGTGCCAGGACATCGACTTCGGCAACGACGCGTTCCCGTTCATGAGCTACCGCAACGGCACCGTCGCCGGCGCGAAGGCGCGCGTGATGCGGATCAGCTTCTCGGGCGAGCTGGCCTACGAAGTGAACGTGCCGGCGAATGCGGGCCGCGCGGTGTGGGAAGCGCTGATGGCGGCCGGCGCCGAGTTCGACATCACGCCGTACGGCACTGAAACGATGCACGTGCTGCGCGCGGAGAAGGGCTACATCATCGTCGGTCAGGATACCGACGGATCGATCACGCCGTTCGACCTCGGGATGGGCGGGGTCGTCGCGAAGTCGAAGGACTTCCTCGGCAAGCGCTCGCTGTCGCGCTCGGATACCGCGAAGGAAGGCCGCAAGCAGTTCGTCGGCCTGCTGACCGAAGACGAACAGTTCGTGCTGCCGGAAGGCGCGCAGATCATCGCGAAGGACACGCAGGTGTCGGCAACGGATCCGACGCCGATGATCGGCCACGTGACGTCGAGCTACTACAGCCCGATCCTGAAGCGCTCCATCGCGCTCGCGGTCGTGAAGGGCGGCCTGAACAAGATGGGCGAGAGCGTCGTGATTCCGCTGGCCAACGGCAAGCGCATCACCGCGAAGATCTCGAGCCCGGTTTTCTACGATACCGAAGGGGTGCGTCAGCATGTGGAATGAAACGAGAAACCAGACGCAGGTGGCGGGCGCGGGCGGCGTGACGCTTGAATCGCCGTTCGTCGGCGCGGCCGACGTGCTGAAGCCGCACCAGGCGCGCGCTTCGAAGAAGTTCACGCTGCGCGAGCGGCCGTTTCTCGATCTCGTCAACGTGCGCGGCGAGTTGAGCGATCCGGCATTCGTCGCCGCGTTCGAGCGCG